>CAZGLN010000082.1:13792-14455 GCA_964526545.1 uncultured Chthonomonadales bacterium | reverse complement strand
AAGAAGAGCGCGACGCCCGTGGAGACCAAGGAGAAGATCCTCGACGTCGCCACCAACTCCGCCAAGAACCGCCAGATCGGCGAACTGATTGCGGAGGCCATGGAGAAGGTGGGCAAGGACGGGGTCATCACGGTCGAGGAGAGCAAAGGCACCCAGACCAGCCTCGAGCTCGTGGACGGCATGCAGTTTGACAAGGGCTACATCTCGCCCTACTTCGTCACGGACACCGAGCGCATGGAGGCCGTGATGGACGACCCGCTGATCCTGCTCTACGAGAAGAAGATCAGCGCCGTCGCGGATCTCATCCCGATTCTGGAGAAGGTCGCCCGCATGGGCCGCCCGCTCCTGATCATCGCGGAGGACCTCGAGGGCGAGGCGCTCGCCACCCTGGTGGTCAACCGCATCCGCGGCACCATCAACTCCTGCGCCGTGAAGGCGCCCGGCTTCGGCGACCGCCGCAAGGCGATGATGGAGGACATCGCCATCCTCACTGGCGGTAAGTTCATCACGGAAGACCTTGGCATCAAGCTGGAGAACGTGGATATCTCCATGCTGGGCACCGCCAAGCGGGTCACCGTAACGAAGGAAGAGACCACCATCGTGGAGGGCAAGGGCGAGGCGGCGGCTATCCAGGGCCGCATCGCGCAGATTCGCCGCCAGATC
>CAZGLN010000082.1:0-13774 GCA_964526545.1 uncultured Chthonomonadales bacterium | reverse complement strand
ACTACGACCGCGAGAAGCTGCAGGAGCGGTTGGCGAAGCTCTCCGGCGGCGTGGCCGTCATCAAGGTGGGCGCCGCTACCGAGACCGAGCTCAAGGAGAAGAAGCACCGCTTTGAGGACGCTCTCTCCGCTACGCGCTCGGCCGTCGAGGAGGGCATCGTGGCCGGAGGCGGCGTGGCTCTCGTGCGCGCCATCGAGGCCGTGAACAAGATCAAGGCCGACGGGGATGTGCAGATCGGTGTCAACATCGTAAAGCGCGCCCTGGAGGAGCCGGCCCGCTGCATCGCCGACAACGCGGGCGCTGAGGGCAGCGTCATCGTCGAGCGAATCAAGTCGCTCAAGGGCAGCGAGGGTTACAACGCCGCGACCGGCAAGTTCGAGGACCTGGTCAAGGCCGGCATCGTGGATCCCGCGAAGGTAACCCGCTCCGCTCTGCAGAACGCGGCCTCCATCGCCTCCATGGTGCTCACAACCGAGTGCCTGGTCGCCGAGAAGAAAGAGGAGAAGCCGGCGGCGCCGGCCGGACCTCCCGGCGGCGGGATGTATTGATCCGGCGAGCTAGCTCGTTGATAAGGACCCGGCGCGGAAACGCTCCGGGTCCTTTCGCTCGTATGAGCCGAGACAGCGGCCCATTGCGGGTACACTTGGCACACAATATAGAGCGGTTTCGGAGGTACGGATGGGGAGTAGTCCCGTTGGTGAGCGTGTCAAGGCGGAGCGTCCCGCGTGGCACGAGGAACTTACAAAGTACGAGCGGCCTGATACGCGCATGGCGTTAGGCCAACTGGCAACAAGCATTCTCCCCTTCCTGGGTCTGTGGGCCTTGATGGCGGTGCTGGTGAGCAAGGGCTATCCGTACTGGATTACTCTCGCCCTTGCCGTGCCTGCGGCGGGCTTCCTCATCCGCATCTTCATCATCTTCCACGATTGCGGCCATGGGTCGTTCCTCCCATCGAGGGCCGCCAACCGCTTTGTGGGCTACATCACGGGCATCCTCACGCTCACACCCTTCGACGATTGGCGCCACGCGCATGCCCTTCACCACGCCGCCTCTGGTGACCTCGACAGGCGCGGTGATGGCGATATCTGGACCATGACGGTATCGGAATACGAGGCCGCGCCCTGGCACCTTCGGCTCGGCTATCGGCTCTTCCGCAATCCGCTGGTCCTCTTTGGCCTGGGTCCCCTTTTCGTCTTTCTGGTGCGCCACCGCTGGCCGCACGGCTCCTCCGGTCCGCGCGAAGCAAAGAGCGTGTGGATTACGAACGCGGCGCTGCTCGGCATCGTGCTGGTCTGCGCATTTACCATCGGCCTCAAGACGCTGGCGCTTGTGCACCTTCCCATCATGACCATCGCAGGCGCCGCGGGTGTCTGGCTCTTCTACGTGCAGCACCAGTACGAGGACGTATACTGGGCGCGCCATGAGGAGTGGGACCCGGTGCGGGCCGCGCTGGATGGCAGCAGCTACTACCGCTTGCCCAAGCTGCTCCAGTGGTTCACGGGCAACATCGGCTTTCACCACATCCATCACCTGCGCTCGCGCATCCCGAACTATCGGCTTCAGGAGTGCTTCCAGAAAGTGCCCGCCATGCAGGAGGTGCACGTACTGACCATCCCCGAGAGCCTGAAGAGCCTCTGGATGCACCTCTGGGACGAGCAGAGCAAGCAGCTCATCAGCTTCCGTGCGCACCGTCGCCGCCAACTGGCGCGCTGACGCAAATTGCCCGGCCGCCTGCACCGCACGGGCGCCCGCCTTGGGGTAAGCTTAGTTAGTCACACTAAGGTGTGCACTCCCTTAACAGGTAGGACGCGATGCGCATGCGAACACACATCCTCTTGCGGTCCAGCAGCCGCTTGATTGCTATTTGCACCTTGGCAGTTGCCCTCTCCCTTGGTCTCTTCGCGATGGCTCGTCTGGGTGCCAGCGAGCAGCTGGCCATGTCGGAAACCGAGCTCGTAGCAGCGGCATCCTCTCGTGAGCGCCTGGCGCCAGCGGCGCAGGCCTTCAAGGTTGGTCTCCTGCGCGAGGCCGCGGCCCGGCTGCGGAACGTGCGCGAAGACGCGCTCAAGTCCGAGGATGCCCTCCTCTGGCGCGCGCTCGCGGGCCGAACCGCGCTGCGCCTGGGCGACCGCAAGTGGCTGGAAGAGATCAACAAGGATGGGGAGCAGCGTCTCTCCGCCTACGACGTAACCCTGGCCGGATCGCTGCGCGCCATCATGGCCGCCGAGTATGACGAGGCCCGCATCCTGCTCAACCAGATCAAGGACCCCAAGTCCATGACAGAGGTGCAGCAGCGACGCTACCACGCACTCTTCGCGCGCATGGCGCAGCTTCAGGGCAACCCGCGGGCGGAACTGGTGAACCTGGAACCGATTATCGTCAAGGCTGTTCGGTGGCCGGACGTTGATTGCCAGGCCTGTCATGCGGATCCCGACAAATACGGCAACAAGGTGACAACCTTCAACCTGCGTGATTGGTGGGCCGGCCAGCGCTATGTGGAGGCTTTGCGGGCCACGAAGAGCGCCTCGGCCGTGAAACAGCAAGCCCTCCAGCGCATCGCGAAGGGCCAGAACGTGCGGGCGGAGCGCCTGCGGCTGGCCTATGCACTGCGCGCGCTTGGCGACGAAGAGGGATACATCAAGAACCTGCGCACCTTCGCCTGGGCGGAGTTTCCCGACCGACCGGTGAGGACCGCGCTGCAGATAGAGGCATACCCCTAGGGCGATCCCGCTCGGCCGGCCTCAGTGGTCCAGGGGCCGGCCAGCCGCCACATCCAGGGCGTGCCCCAGGACTCTCAGGAGCACCCGCAGTCCATCGCGCACTCCCCCCTGGCTGCCCGGCAGATTCACGATGAGCGTTCGCCCCGCCAGTCCGGCCACCCCGCGTGAGAGAATGGCGCGCGGCGACCGCCGGTAACCGGTCCATCGAAGAACCTCGGCGAGTCCGGGCACATCGCGATCCACAACGTCCTTAGTGGCTTCGGGTGTTACATCCCTCTCGGCCAGTCCCGTCCCGCCCGTAGTGATGATAAGATCACACTTCCCAGCCCACGCGCTGAGTGTCTCCGCAATGAGCCGCCGCTCATCCGGCACGCAGCCCGTGAGCACGACTTCATAGCCGGCCTTAAGCAGTAGCTCCACCGCCAGCGGGCCGGAGATATCCAGCGCCTCGCCGCGAGAGCACCGATCGCTTACTGTGAGCACCCCAACCTTGCGTGTCATGCGTTCTACCTGTCGCAGGAAGTGAGGAGTCTGCGCAGAACCAGGCAGCAACATTCACCGCCAACAGGGAAACCGCAACGATGCTACTGCTGCCTCTTGTGACCCTTTCGCTCGGTGCGCAAGGCGCCGAACAGATGGCGATTGCGCTCCGCCGCGTCCAGCCCGGCAACGTCTTCACCACTGCACAGGTCGTGAGGATAGGCGTGGCCGGCCCGCCGAATCTGCAATATGCCCTGACCTCCTACTCGGGTTCCACCACAGCGCAGGGCGAGACCGTCGGCGGGCGGGAGCTGAACCTGGGCAGGCTTGCGTGCGGATACTATACCCTCGAGGTCCGCGGCGGCTCCACCACGGTTCGCGCGCCGGTGGTGGTCGTGGAGCCTCCCCGACGTCGCCGGCCGGACCGGCTTGCGGTAGATGCCGCCATCTCCTGGCTGGTCGCGCCGGAGCGGTTCGAGGAAGCCGCCGAACTCATCCGGCTGGCGGGCTTCGCCTGGGTGCGGGAGCGCATCGGCTGGCCGGAAGTGGAGAAGGAGCGCGGGCGGTTCGATTGGGGCAAGTACCTGGCCAGCGCCGAAGCCTACCGCAAGCGCGGCATCCAGGTGTGCCAGGTCTTCCACAACGTGCCGTCGTGGTCCCGCGCGGATGGCTCGGTTTCACGCTATCCGGACGATCTGCGCGATGTCTACGCATTCGCGCGGGCGGCCGCGCGACAGTTCTCGGGAAGCGTCCAGGCCTGGGAGGTGTGGAACGAATCGGATATCTCGGTCTTCTCGGTGGATGACGGCTCGGAATACGCGGCCTTTCTGAAGGCGGCGGCGCTCGGCCTCAAGG
The DNA here is from genome assembly GCA_964526545.1 of uncultured Chthonomonadales bacterium. Lineage (GTDB taxonomy): Bacteria > Armatimonadota > Chthonomonadetes > Chthonomonadales > CAJBBX01 > CAZGLN01. The sequence continues at coordinate 9,719 of CAZGLN010000082.1, read as the reverse complement.
CCGGCGATCCGCGCACCCAGGTCGCCCAGGTCTCTCTGGCATTCGAATCGAGGCCGCATCACCGGCTCTTCTACCGTAACGGCACGCAGGACTACTTCGATGTCTTCAACTACCACATCTACGACGTGCCCGAGCGCTACCCGCGGCGCGCGCGAGTGCATTTCGATGTCCTTCAGGCTGCGGCCGTTCCGCGCAAGCCGGTGTGGCTCACGGAGGCCGGCATCGCGCTCAGGGCCGTGGACAACACGCTGACGGAGGCCGACCGCCGAAGACAGGCAGACTTCATCCCGAAGTCCTTCGCCATGTCGCTGGCCGCGGGTACGGATAGGCACTTCTTCTTCATCTTCCCGCACTACCTGGAGAATGGCATCGAGTTCGGCGCGACGGATGCCGATCTGCTGCCCTATCCCGGTTATGCGGCACTCGCAACGGTGTGCCGCCTTCTTGGCAACGCCAACTACCTGGGTCAGGCGGAGCTGGCGGCCACCGGGCCAGTGCAGGCCCATCTCTTCGACAGTGGGCGCGGGCATACGCTGCTAGTGTGGGCCCGGGAAGGCTCGCCTACTCTCCGCATTCCCTCCGACCCGAGTCTGAAGGCCTACAACGTTGTGGGCGAGGCGCTTCCTCTGAGTGGTGAAATCACCGTCACCACCAGTCCCATCTACCTGGTGGGACCCGCGGGCGCATTCCGGGCCGCGCCCGGCGCCCTCGCACAGTGGCGCGCGCCTGCGCCGACCAGACCGAAATTGCCCCCCGTGTTCTCCCGGATTCGGCTCCCCGGCGCGGAGGTGAACAAGAAAGCAGAAGCCTTCAAGGTAAAGGCGGGCGGGCTGCAGACCGTGTCAGTCGAGCTCTACAACTTCGGCCAGACCGCTCGCAACGTAAAATGCCGGATATCCGCTCCGAGCGGATGGCTCATCTCCCCGGACACCCTTGATGCGCGCGTGGAGCCCGGCGACCGTGTAGTGCAGCAGCTCACGCTCGCGGTTCCCGAGCGACCTGAGCAGACCGAGGGGACGCTCCGCCTGCAAGCGGATCCGCCCTCGGCTTCCGCCGAGCTCGATCTGCAGCTCGACTTCCACACAGCGATTCCCTCCGCGGCGTTACCGCTTCTGGACCTGGCGGCAGGGCCATGGCGTGGGCCAGCTTCGGCAAATGGTGCCATAACCCAACTGTTGACCGATAGCGGCGAGATTCGCTTCACCGCGGAGTTCAACAGCCCTGGCGACCGTTGGGCCTACCCGGAATGCACTCTCCGTATTCCCACGCCTGAGAAGTGGGAAGGGATTGTCATGGAGGTCTCCGCCGATACTGATGACCCGAGCACACTCTTCCGTTTGCAGCTGGCGGAGCAGGGAGGTGCGGTATACTTCACGGACGTCGGCTGGCCGGTTACTCGGGCGTGGCGGACCATCGCGGTCCCCTTTGGCGAGATGGTTCATGCGCACTTTGCACCCCCGGATGCGAACGGCAAGCTGGATCTCGACCAGGTAGACACTCTGAAGATTGGCATCAACACCCCGCGGGACAGAATGAGCGTGCGAGTACGCAACGCGCGCATTGTGCGGTGGCGGCCCGTCGCCAGATAGGACGTTACCGCGGTCTGAGTCGGCGGCGAGGCAGGTTTTCTTGTTGGGTGTGACCCCGGGACAAGAGGGAGGCGAGCGGATGGCGGTACTGACTGCCGAGCAGGTTGCGCAGTTTCGCGAGCAAGGCTATCTCAAATTCGGACAGGTCGCGGACCCGGAGCAGTGCCGCGCCCTCATGCAGCGCCTAACGGATGTGATGGAGGGCCGTTCAAAGGCCCAGCCAGAGGCGAAGCGCAACCTTTTGGGCGATGGCTCGGAGCAGGTGGTTGTTCAGGTGGTCAATATCTGGGAGGCGGACGACCTCTTCCGTGAGCACCTGTACAATCCCACGGTGTGCGAGGCGGTCTGCCAGCTCATCGGCTGCGACGTGCTGCGGGTGTGGCATGACCAGGTGCAGTACAAGCCTCCCAAGGTGGGCGGCCCCACGAGCTGGCACCAGGACCATCCCTACTGGCCAATCATCCAGCCGGCCGACCTGGTGAGCGCCTGGATGGCGATAGAGGATGCCGACATCGAAAACGGCTGCATGTGGATGGTGCCTGGCAGTCATAAATGGGGTCCTCACAAGGGAGGCACCATCGGCACCGACCCGGAGAATTTCGACCCGATGCCGGACCTCGATCAACTGCCGGCGGGCATCAAGATAGAGAAAGTTCCGTGCCCCGTGAAGGCAGGCGAGGTTATGTTTCATCACTGCCTGACATGGCATGGCAGTCCGCCGAACCGGTCCGATCGCGGCCGACCCGCCATCGCCGTGCACTACATGCCCGGCTACACGCGCTATGAGCCCTCGGCCGGACACCTGGTGGAGCATCGGGTAACGGTGCGGCCGGGCGAGGAGCTCAAGGGCGAGTATTTCCCGACCGTGTGGGACCACGGCCCCGTAAAGCCCTGAACCGCAGCCGTCTGGTTGCCGAAATTGACACCATGCGTGAGATGACCGTATAATCCAGCCCATCCGCATTCAGGAAACAGAACCGGATGTTCTCTGGCAAGCATTCAAACAGCAAACGGGAGGCGTCGCGAGTGTTGGTTGATACTGAGCGGCGCGGCGTCGGTATGCGGCGTCGGCGCTGAAACGCGACGACTCCTTCCCAAGCATTCCGAACGCCCTCCTTCAGCAAGGAGGGCGTTTTCATTGGCGGCAGCGTTCCCGAGGAGACAGCAGAACATGGAAGCAAACAACGATCCGTACTACAACCTCCGGCACTCCACGGCCCACCTGATGGCCCAGGCAGTCGGTGAACTCTATCCGGGCGTGCGCTACGCCATCGGCCCGCCCATAGAGGATGGCTTCTATTACGATTTCGACCTTCCGGAACCCATCGGCGAGGCGGATCTGCCGCGCATCGAGGAACGCATGCGCCAGATTGCCGCGAGGGACTTGCCTATACGCCGTCTCGAGCTTCCGCGTCAGGAAGCCGTCGCTCTCTGCGAGCGTCTGGACCAGCCGTACAAGGTCGAGCTCATCAACGATCTACCCGAGGACGAGACCATCAGCTTCTACGAACAGGGCGATTGGGTGGATCTCTGCCGGGGTCCCCATGTGCCCAGCACGGGGGCGCTGAAGCACTTTCGCTTACTCAATGTCGCGGGAGCCTATTGGCGCGGCAGCGAGAAGAACAAGATGCTCACGCGTATCTACGGCACGGCCTGGCAGACGGAGGAAGAGCTCGAGGCCTATCTGCAGAGGCTCGAGGAGGCCCGAAAGCGCGACCACCGGCGGATTGGCAAGGAGCTTGGGCTCTTCGTCTTCTGCCCCGAGGAGATCGGCCCGGGCATACCCCTCTTCCTGCCGCGCGGAGAGATCTTGCGGCGCATCATGGAATCCTACGTGCGTGAGGTCCAGACGCGCTACGGCTACCAGCACGTGTGGACGGGACACCTTGTGCGCGAGGACCTCTACGCGCGCAGCGGGCACCTCGAGAACTACGACGAAGTCATGTTTCCCGCGATGGTAGATCCCGACGGCCCGCGGTACCGCCTGAAGCCCATGAACTGCCCCTCGCACATGGTGCTCTTCAACCAGGCCCTCCACTCCTATCGCGAGCTTCCCATTCGTTACGCCGAGTTCGCCACGCTGTATCGGTACGAGAAGAGCGGGGAGCTCACGGGCCTCACCCGTGTGCGCGCCCTGACCCAGGACGATTGCCACATCTTCTGCATGGAAGATCAGGTGGAGCAGGAGTTCAGCCTGGCGCTGCGCCTCATCCGCGAGGTGCTGGGTCGCTACGGCTTCACGGATTACCGCGTGCGCCTCTCACTTCGCGGCGAGGAGCCGGGCGGGAAGTACGTCGCGGATGACGACCGCTGGGAGCGTGCCACGCAGGCCCTTCGGAGAGCCCTGGTGGCGAACGAGGTGGAGTTCTACGAGGCGCCGGGCGAGGCCGCCTTCTACGGCCCCAAAGCCGATTTCCAGACACGCGATGTGCTGGGCCGCGAGTGGACCGCATCCACCATCCAGGTGGACTTCATCCAGCCGGCGCGACTCGGCTGCAAGTACATAGACGAGCACGGACAGGAGCAGACGCCGGTCGTCCTGCACCGCGCGGTTACGGGAACCACGGAGCGGTTTCTCGGCCTGCTCATCGAGCAGTACGCGGGCGCGTTTCCGCTGTGGCTTGCGCCGGTCCAGGTCATGGTGATGCCCATTGCGGACGCGCAGGCGGACTACGCCCGATCCGTGGCCGACCGATTGTCCGAGGCCGGCTACCGCGTGGAGGTGGATAGCCGCTCCGAACGGGTCGGCAAGAAGATCGCCGAGGCGGAGGTGCATAAGCTGCCCTACATGCTCATCGTGGGCCGCCGGGATCAGGAGGCGGGAGTGGTCTCCGTGCGGAAGCGCGGCGAGGGCGACCTGGGCGCGATGCCGCTGGAGGCCTTCCTGGCGCGGCTGGCAGCGGAGCTCTAGGTGTGTAACGATCCGGCGGCGCAGCGGCGCGCCGCCGGGAACCCATCACCAGAGTGGGTCGGCATCGTACCGGCGGAGCACGACCTCATCAACGGTTACATGCGCGGGGAGCGTAACGAGATGCAGAATGGTCTCGGCCACATCCTCCGGCTGTATCCAATTGGTTCGGTCACGATGGGGATGCATCTCCGCTGCAAGCCGTGTATCTACGCCGCCCGGGCAGATGGTGTGCACACGGATGCCGTGGTCGCGCAGCTCGAGCGCCATCACCCGTGCCAGGGCAATCTGCCCCGCCTTCGCCGCGCAATAGGCGCCCTGCCCCGCATAGGGCTTCTTGCCGGAGGAGGAGGCGACGTGCACAATCACACCGCTCTTGTGGGGCAGCATGTATCGCACGGCCGCCCGCGAAACGAGAAAAGCCGAGCGCAGATTGATCGCCAGATTGTAGTCGAAGTCCTCCGTTGTGAGCTCCCACCAGGGCGCGAAGCGCGCGCCGCCGGCGTTATTCACCAGGATGTCCAGCCGCCCGAAATGCGCCGCCACCGTATCCACCAGCCGCTCGCACTGCTCCTCCACCAGGACGTCGGCGGGAACGGCGATGCAGATGCCGCCGTCTGACCGTATAGAATGTGCCGTCTCGTCCAGTTCCGACTGGGATCGCGCGGCGATGGCAATCTCGGCACCGGCCGCGGCGAGCGCAATGGCGGTTGCCCTGCCGATGCCTCGTCCGGCGCCGGTTACAAGAGCGATTCGCCCCTCCAGGGGACCCGTGGATGCAAGCATAACTCTATTATGTACCGCGCAACTGTTGCGGCGCGCATCACCGCGAGGGGCGCCGTGGTGCTCCGGGTGCTTAATGCCCGCTCGGAAGAGCGCACGGGTATAATCAGATGGCACGGCACGCGCCGTGCCTAACGGAAGGTAAATCCATGGCTAACAATGCTTACGATAGGCGCGACTTCCTTCGGGGAGCCGCTCTCACCTCCCTCGGCGTCGGGATGTCCGTGATTGAGCTGACGCCCCCGGCCGAAGCAGCGCAGGCGGCAAGGCCCGCGCAGGCGGCCGCTCCGCCCCTCTCCGTCGCGGTCATCGGGTTGGGCAACCGGGGTCGGGAGATTCTCTCCAACCTGGCCAAGATGGGTCCGACCGTGAACGTCGTAACCCTCTGTGACACGTTCACCGCTCCGGCCTTCATTAAGAGGTCACAGGACATTGCGCCGAAGGCGGGAGTGGAAGCCGACTACCGGAAGGTTCTGGACAACAAGGCCGTGCAGGCGGTCTTCATCGCAACGCCCACGCACAAGCACAAGCAGATCACGCTCGATGCGCTTGCGGCGGGCAAACATGTGTATCTGGAGGCGCCGCTTGCGGTGGATCTTTCGGAAGCCCGCGAGATTGCCTCGGCAGGAGCCGCCGCCAAGACCATCTTCATGCCCGGCCTGCAGGCGCGCTGCAACAACCAGACGGAGCACGTGAAGAACTTCGTCTTCTCCGGCGCGCTCGGCAGAATGGCCTCGGTGCGCGCGCAGCATCACGAGCGGACCAAGTGGCGGGCCGCGTGGCCCAGCCCGGAGCGGGAAGCCGAACTCAACTGGCGCTTGCGCAAGGAGACCTCCAACGGCATCCTTGGCGAGATTGCCATCCACCAGATTGACACGGTATCGCGGTACATGCGGCGTCTGCCCACTGCGGTAACGGCCTTCGGCGGCATCATGGAGTACCGCGATGGGCGCACCGTGCACGATACGGCCCAGGCCATCTTCGAGTACCCCAACGGCATCCGCTTCGTTTACGACATCACGTTGACAGGTTCGTTCGACGGCGCATACGAGCTGTTCTGCGGGTCCGCCTGCACCATCATGCTTCGCGATCAACGCGCCTGGATGTTCAAGGAGGCCGATGCACCTCTGCTCGGATGGGAGGTCTTCGCCCGCAAGGATCCCATGCAGATCGGCGACCCGAAACTGGGCAGCGGCCTGCTGGTCAGCTCCGGCATCGCGCTGGTTGCCGATGCCACCAAGCAGCTCGCGCTTGGCAAGGAGCCGGGCAAGCTAGGTCAGGATGTCTCCAAGTCGGCCCTCTGGCAGGCTTGCAAGGTCTTCCTGGATTCGGTGCGTGCTGGCAAGCCCGTGCCGGTAAAGGAGCCCAGCAACGACTTCCCGAATCCCTCGCCTCCGCCCACGGCGCTCATCGGTTACCAGGCCACCGTTGTGGCGGCCAAGGCGAACGAGGCGGCCATGAAGGGTGGGCGTGTGGAGATTACCCCGGATATGGTCGCCCTCTAGGTGGGCACAGAGACCGAACAAAATCGCACAGATTCCGCGGCGTTGGCCGCGGGTAGACAAAAGGAGTCTCACACGCTGCACGACACGCCCGAAACTGAAGGTCAGTCTCGTCGTGACTTCCTGCGCAGCGCGGCGGCGACCGCTGCCGCCGGCATGGTCATGGGCGCGGTGGCCTCGGAGGCCTCTGCACGAAGCCGCACCTATTCCCTCGCGCCGCAGCGAGTCATCGGCGCCAATGACCGCATCAACATCGCGGTGGTGGGTCTCGGGTCGCAGGGCTTTGGTGCGCATGTCCGCTTGCTGCACGAGCACGCCAAGGAGCACAACACCGCCATAGTGGCCCTGTGCGATCTCTACGGCCGCAGGCTCTCCAACGCCGCCGCGCATGTGAACCTGCCGGAAAGTGCCCGCTATTGGGACTATCGCAAGCTGCTCTCGGACGCCAAGGACGTGGATGCTGTCTTCGTGGCCACCTCGGATAACTGGCACGCGCCGATCTGCATCGACTCCATGGAGGCCGGCAAGCACGTCTATTGTGAAAAGCCGATGTGCAAGACGCTCGAGGAGACCTTCGGCATTTTCGACACCGTGAAGAAGACGGGCAAGGTCTTCCAGGTGGGCTCGCAGGGCTGCTCCGACCCCAAATGGCACCTCGCCGCCAAGCTTATCAAGGAAGGCAAGATTGGGCACGTAGTGCTCGGACAGGGCAGCTACATGCGCAACGGCCGCGTGGGCGAGTGGAACAACTACGGCGACAACCCCTACAAGGAGCCCCACAAGAGCGCCGGACCGAACGGCACGGGCGACAACAAGATAGACTGGGAGACCTTCCGCCGCGGCAAGCTGACGGCAGAGTATGATCCGGATGTCTTCTTCCGCTGGCGCAAGTACTGGGCCATCGGTTCGGGCCTCGTGGGCGATCTCTTCCCCCATCGCCTCCATCCGCTCTATATCGCAATGGCCCTGCCGGTGGAGGGCAACGAGGGCTGGCCGTGGAGGGTCTCCTCCAACGGCGGCCTCTACGTGCAGAAGGTGAATCCGGACACGGGCAAGCCCGATCGCGACGTGCCAGACTTCACCACCATCACCTGCGACTTCGGCTCCTCCACCATGATTGCCATGTCGTCCACCATCAACGAGCAGGGCTGGCCGGACTGCGTGCGCGGCAACAAGGGCACCATCTACTTCGGCGGCAATACGGTCGAGATAAAGCCCGAGCGCGTTTGGGCGGACGAGGTGGAGTTCTACGAAGAGCAGGCCGGCGAGGGCGAGAACATCGTGGCGCATCAGAAGAACTTCTTCGACTGCATCCGCAACGGCGGTACCCCGAACGCCCATATCGAGCTTGCGGCGCGCGTGCAGACCATGATCACCCTTGCGGAGCTCTCCTACCGCAACAACGTCATGTTCACGTTCGATCCGGCAACGCGCAAGGCCACGCCGGATGTGAGCCAATTCCCCGAGGCGTAAAGCCTTCGGCATGCCTTCATGGCGATGGACAGGGGGCGCCGCAAGCGCTCCCTTTCTGCTGCCGCCCCCGGTCCGCTCTGGCAGGTCCTGAGCCGTTGCAGCGCTCCAGCCGATAATGGCATTGGCGGCGAACCGCATCCGCGAGGACGCCGCGCGAGTGCCGCCGGGGAGTCTTGCCTTGTTGCTGAGCGCCGCAGGCCGCCAGACGCGAGCCGCCTTCTTCAATGGAACCTCGCTCGCGGTTGATCACACGAGCTATCTGGCACAGCACAGCGTGGTGTATAACGCCGTGCCCAGCCACCCGAACTCCGCCATGGCCATCGGTGACGGCCGCCTTGCCGCTCTCCTCTGGTGTCCCCCGAGCGGACTCACTCTGCGGATTGTCTACACGGACCCCTCCTTCTCGCCGAGCCCGGCGCAGCCTGCAATCGCCAATTCCCTCGGCTGCACCCTGTTGCTCCGCAGCGATCCGAGCCCGCTGGCACACGCGGCGAAGTTCCGCCAGCGTCTCTCACTGCTGACAGCGACAGTGGATCTGGAATCGGAGAGCGCGGGCGGGTCGCTCCAAATGGAGGCATGGGTTGCGGCCGAACACAATGTCCTCGTCATTCGCTACACCGACGTGGTTGTGCGCAGCCACAGCCGAACGGTCCACCTCGTAACGGACGAAACCAGCAAGCCGTTTTGCGTGGGCGAGCACATCGGGCTGGTCGAATCACGTGGAGACTGCCGAATGGCGCTCGTGTGCGCTCTGCAGGGCCACGGCGAGCCAGGCTGGGCGAATCCGCGTACTCCCAGCATCGCCGTGCCGTCGGTACGCGGCACCACGTTCACCCTTCTGATTGCCGGCGCGGTTACAGCCAGCCACGGCGATCCCGTGGCGCATGCCAGAGCCAAAATCGCCTCGGTGCTCGATGAAGGGCTGGACGAGGCAAACCGTCGCCACCGCCTCCGATGGCGCGCACATTGGGATTGCTCCCTGCTCCACCTCGCCGCTTCGGACACGCTGGCCGGCTACCTGGAACACCTCTGGTATCTCTACCAGTACCATGCGCAGGCGTGCGGCCTGCACCTCTCCACGGATGCAGCCCGCGGCCTCGCCTGGCGACATGCCGCGCATGAGACTGCAGCAAAGCCGCCAGGCAGCGACCTGGACACGGCGAGCCTCTGCATTCCGCTCTTCGCGGCTGCGCGTGATGAGGCTGTCGCCCCCTGGTTGGACCGCGCCGCTGCGCAACTCTGCCGAAGGGCGAGTGAGCCTTCGACTTTTCAGGCCACTGGCGAAGCAGCTGCCGCGGAGGCACGACTGGAACACGCCGCAACCCTGCTGCTGCCGCTATGGCAGCGATGGCTGTTTTCCCAGGACATCAATTGGCTGCGATATCGGCTCTATCCCGCGATGCGCTCCCTTGCCGAGGAGTGGCGCGCGCGGCTCAGCTCCCTGCAAGCGCCAGCAAGCCTGAC
>CAZGLN010000081.1:14019-14537 GCA_964526545.1 uncultured Chthonomonadales bacterium | reverse complement strand
GAAAGCAGCGACGGACTCGCCCTATACATCTCTGCTGATGCACGTGCAGCGGAAGACCACGTGCCGACTTACGTTCGGTCTGCTGGCATCCGCAACGCCTCTGTGGATTGGCTTCGTTGCGTCCCTGGCCATGGACCGGGCAGACACCGCGCGTGCAGCCTTCGGCGGCGGCCTGGTCGTCGCCCTCATCGCTCTCGCGCTCAACCGGCAGGGTGCGAGCCGGCGGGCCGCTGCACTATACATGCTGCAAGTACCTGCCGTGGCAGTGTTGCTTCTCCTACTTCGCGCGGGGCTCAGCCCTCTCGATGTCTCGCTTCTAGCGATCTCAGCGGTCATCGTGCAGGCTACTACGCCCTTGATGGTTCCCTCTCGTGCAGCCTGCTTCGGTTACGTCTTCTCGGTTGCGCTTGTATGGACTGCCGCACTCCTCTCTCCTCCCCCAAATGCCCTTGCCCTTGCTCTGCTTGCCGCTGCTGGTATGGCGGGTCTTGCTGTGGGCATGTTCTACTCCGCCCTGC
>CAZGLN010000081.1:4614-14009 GCA_964526545.1 uncultured Chthonomonadales bacterium | reverse complement strand
GGCATCGGTCTTTATGAGCCGTGCCGCCGAGCTCGAGAGCGCCCTGGCAAATCTGGAGGAGTCGCACGAGGAACTTGAGGAGCTGCACCGCGACAGCCACAACCGGTCGAAACAACTGGCCGCCTTGAACGACGAGCTCCTGCAGATGCAGTTCCGGCTGGAAGACAGCTACAAGCAGATGGAGAGGATGAACCAGCAGCTCCACACGCTGGCCACCACGGACGGGATGACGGGAATTCCGAATCACCGGCAATTCCAGGAGATGCTGCGAAAGCAGATGGACCAGGCCATCCGTTACCATCACCCGCTCTCGCTCATACTACTGGATGTGGATAACTTCAAGCAGTACAACGACGCTTTCGGGCACCCTGCGGGCGATGTGGTGCTGAAGATGCTCGCCGAGGTGCTAGTCTCCGTAACGCGCGCGGCGGATATACCAGCCAGATACGGCGGCGAAGAGTTCGCCATCATCCTGCCAAACACCAACATCTCCGATGCTGCCGAGCTTGCGGAGCGCATCCGCACATCCGTGGAGGCGACAACGTTTCCCGCGCGCAAAATCACTGTCAGCCTGGGTGTCTCAACCTATCCAGAACACGGGACACAGCCCGCGGATCTGATCGCCGCGGCGGACCGTGCGCTATACACCGCGAAGTCCACCGGCCGAAACGGCGTGGCGATCGCCTCGCTCACCGTGCACACCGTCCAGGGCAGTGCCGAGGACCATCCCGAGCTTGCCTGCGCCGAGGAGACGGCCGTACCCGTGTTAGCAGGACCCGATGGCGTACGACGAATGGAAGCCTGGGACCGCTTCGATTCGGACTGCCTGCGCGAGTTTGGCGGCATCGAAGGGCTTCTGCAGCAGCCGTGCGGATCCATACTGCAGGCGATCCTCGCCGCAATTGATGCGCGCGACCAGGAATCTAGCGGTCACTTTCACCGTGTCGCGCGCTACGCGCTCCGACTTGCGGAAGAAGTGAGCTCGCTGCGCGGAAAGCTGGTGGAGGCGACCTCCCAGGAGTATCTTCTCACGCCGGGAGACTATCGGGATCTTGCCATCGGATCCATGCTCCATGATATCGGCAAGCTCCACATACCGGAACGCGTACTCGCCAAGCGCTCCCCGCTTACCGAGGCGGACTGGCGGATGCTTCGGGCACACCCAATTGTCGGCGCGGAGCTGGTCTCCCGATTCACTGATCTAGCGCCGGCCGCGCTGGTCATCCGCAACCACCACGAAAGGTGGGATGGCAAGGGATATCCGGACGGAAAGCGCGAGTATGAGATTCCATTGGTCGCCCGGATCTTCGCGATCTGCGACACGTATGATGCCCTAACCAGCGATCTGCCCTTCCGACGACGGACTTCGCCCGAACAGGCACTGGCGGAGATCCGCCGCGGTTCGGGCACGCAGTTCGATCCATTCCTCGTCGAGCTGTTTGTATCCATCCCAGTGGAGGAGTGGGTGCGCCTGAGCGAGCCTCGCGTGGAGGAGAGCAAGCGCATCGCGGCGTGAGATGCGCCTCGGCGCATGCGCCCTTCAGCACGGCCCCATGACTGCCGGGCGTGGCCACGCCTCGCAGAACACCCACGTCTCTACTCGCTCATAGCGTGCGCTTTCGGGCCTCACGGAGTATAATGCGGTCTCCTGCGTGTGTCTATCATCCTTCCGGTACTAGCACCGACCCAAGGAGACGCTATGCTCCCCCTTCTGCCTCTTGCGCCCGTCCTGCCGCAGAGCCCCTCCGTCACCGTTGGTCCGTTTGCCCACCTCATCGCATCGCGCTACACCGTACAGCATGGCCTGCCAACGGGCCCAATCACCGCGATCCTCTTCGATGGTGACGCGCCCGTGGCCGTATCCGACGCGGGGGCGGCCCGATTTGACGGCACCCGCTGGGTGGCCGTGAATGCGCCAGCCATGCCGTCAACGCCGAAGGGCCTTCCAGATGGAGCGAGGATAACCGGGCAGGCGAAAGCGAAGGGTGCTCTGTGGGTGAGCACGACAAAGGGAACGTTTACGGGACAGGAGGGCGCCTGGCGGCCGCTGCTGCTGCCGCGCGCCTACAAGGTGGGGCAACCGGTACCGCACATTGACAGCGAGATCCGACACGTACAGCGAGACGCGGCGGGCACGGTTTGGCTCGCCACGAGTCACGGCGCCTTGCTGACGGACGGCGCGGATTGGTGGCAGCCGATGGACCGCACGGACGGCATGCCCTATGAGGACATGCTCTGCGTGGCGATGGCGCCCAATGGCGACGTGTGGGGAGGTACCACGCAGGGTGCATGGCGCCTGCGGGCCGGCAAGTGGCGCTACTTTGCCGGTAAGCGCTGGCTGCCCGGCGACCGCGTGAACGCAATTGCTTTTGATAGGGATGGCGGGGTCTGGCTGGCCACAAACGCCGGCGTGGCGCGTATCGCTGAGACGCCGATCCGATTGGCGGACAAGGCGCGACACTACGAGGCAATTGTGCGAGCGCGGCACGTCCGCCGCGGATTTGTCACAAGCTGCGGACTCAAAACCCCCGGCGATCCATCGGGTGGTCACATTCCGGAGGCAAGCGACAATGACGGCCTCTGGACGGCTCTCTACATTGCCGCGCAGTCCTTCCGCTATGCCGTTACCAAGGAGCCGGAGGCAAGGGCCTTCGCTAAAGAGAGCATGGAGGCGCTCTTGGATCTGGTGCGCCTTAGCGGCTACCCGGGCTTTCCGGCGCGGGCCATCGTACGCCAGGACGAAGTGGGCGTTACAGGTATCAACCTGGAAGAGACCGTGCGCGTGGAAGGCGAGACGGATCGCATCTGGTACAAATCACCCACGCATCCGGACGTTCTCTGCAAAGGCGACACGTCCTCCGACGAGCTGGACGGCCACTACTTTGCCTGGTTCATCTACCACGAGTTGGTGGCGGATGCGGATGAGAAGCGTGAGATTGCGCGGATTGTTGCCGCCGTAACCGATAACCTTCTGCGCAACGAGTACACGTTGGTCGGACACACGGGCCGGAAGACCCGCTGGGGAGTCTTCGGTCCGCAGTATCTCAACGAGGATCCGCAGTGGCTTGATGAACGCGGACTAAACTCCACGGAGCTGCTCTGCTACCTGAAGGTTGCGCACCACATCTGCGGGGACGAGCGCTACCGCAAGGCGTACGAGGCGCTCATTGCGGACCACCACTACCTGATCAACACACTGCATTACCGGCGAAACGCCCCCTGGTACCTCATCAACCATTCGGACGATGAGCTCGCCTACTGTGTCTACTATCCCCTGCTGATGTTGGAGCGCGAACCCGCGCATCGGTCCGTGCTGCTCCAGGCAATCGGGCAGACCTGGAATGGCGGGGCTGTATCACCGGGAATCCGATTGGAGCGGAGCCCGTTCTACAACTTCATCTATGGCGCAGTAAGCGGTGAGCCCTGCCTTGCGGAAGAGGCCGTTGAGACTCTGCAGGACTGGCCGTGGGAGCTGATAAACTGGGAGTGCCGAAACCTCCAGAGGCATGACGTAACGCGGCGTTCGCATCTGGGAGTGGCCAGGGTTCAAATTGACCGCGTCCTGCCGGCGAGCGAGCGGCGCCTGATACGCTGGAATGGCAACCCATGGCAGCCCGATGGGGGAAATCCGGCAGAGGAGGAAGACGCCGCTGCCTGGCTGCTGCCCTACTGGATGGGCCGATACCACGGATTCATTGTGGAGAAGTAGCGCCGAGCGCTCTTCTGAACGGGTGCTGGCCGGCTTTGGGCTGCCATGGGGCGTGCAGCACGTCGCGTGCACGAGCGCGACGTGCCTTGCTTCGCGTGCAGCCTAATCCTGGTGGCGAAGAGAGTCAGAAGAGACCTGGAGGCAGCCCAATCCCGCCAGCAATGCCTTGCATCCGCTCCTCCGCGGCCTTTTCCGCTGCCTCCTCCGCCTCGCGCACTGCCGAGACAATCAGGTCCTGGAGCATCTCCACATCGTCTGGATCCACGGCATCTGGACTTATCTCAAGTGCGATCAGCTTTCCCTTGCCCGAGACAATCGCCTTTACCGCGCCGCCTCCAGAGGTCGCCTCCACGCGGGCAGCCTCCAGCTCCTCCTGGGCCTTCGCCATATCCGCCTGCACCTGTTGGACCTGCTTCGCCAGGCGCGCCATATCCGCGAAGTTACCGAACCCTCCCCTGCCGCCGAAACCACGTGCCATCCGGCCGTCTCCTCTCCTATACCTCGTTGAAAAGCGATCCAAGTTCCGTCTGGAGAGCTCCCATGAAGTCGCTCTCCTGTGCATCACCAGCCCTGGCGCCAAGTTTCAATTCACCCTCGATCGGCTGAGCCGCCGTCTCCTTGCCCTTCGCGGCAGGTTTCTTGGCTTCCGCCTCGGCGGCGCTGTTGAGTACACACCGCAACGTCAAATCGCTTACTCCCAGCGCTCTGTTCAGTGTATCGGTAACGAACTGGCGTCCACGCACCTTCTGCAGATTGGTGAGCACAAACTCGTTAGGACACCCGACAACAACCTCCTTGCCATCCAGGGCCAGCACGCGCACCTCGTCAGTGAAGCTGGCGCGCATGGAAGGCGACACACGTACCACCTGCTCACGTACTCTCGGCCAGACGGCACGCACTTCCTCGAGCGTAAGCACCCCCTGCCGAACGGGCGCCGGAGACTCGCTGGCCCTCTGTTCTCGCGGGGCATCGCCAGCCGGCTCGGAACGCTCAGAAGTTGTCGGCGGCTTCGGCTCGACGCGCGCAGAACGCACGGCAGCAGGCCGATCGGATTCTGACGGCTGCACCTGCGCCGCGCTAGTGCTCGGACCATCCTGGGCGAGTACCAGCCGCCAAAGCGTTCTCTCGAGCAGCAGGCGATGGAGATTCGTTGTCCGGGCATCTCGTTCCGCTTCGGCGAGGATGTCCGCCATGGCTAGGAGCTGCGCCTCCGTGAAGGGAGCGGCGCGGCGGCGGAGCTCCAGCAGGCGCTCCGCGGGAATCTCACCCAGAGGAGAGTCACTTTTGGAGATCCTGGCCACCAGCAGATCGCGCACGTGTGACTGCAGCGCGCCGAGTGCCTGGCGCACGTCCTTGCCCGACCGCACAAGCTCACCCGCAAGACTGAGCGCGGTTGCCAGGTCCTTCTGGGCGAGGGTCTCGGTAATCCTATCGAGCATCCCCGGGCCGATGGATCCAACAACTGTGTGGACCATCTCGGCGGTGATGGGACCCTCCGCGTAGGCGCGAACCTGCTCAAGCAGGCTGAGCGAATCCCGATAGGAGCCTTCTGCGGCCACCGCGATCGCCCGCAGCGCCTCGGGTTCGTACGCTATGCCCTCCGCCTGCAGCACCCGCTCAAGGTTCTGCGAGAGATCGGCGAGTGTGCCGCGTCGGAAGTCCATCCGCTGGCACCGCGAGCGGATGGTCAAGGGCACCTTGTGCACTTCCGTAGTCGCCAGTATGAAGATGATGCGCGGCGGCGGCTCCTCGATGGTCTTCAGCAGGGAGTCGAATGCCTTGGCCGAGAGGTCGTGAACTTCATCAATGATGAAGACCTTGTACCTTCCCTGCATTGGTCCGTAGCGCGTGTTCTCCTTGATCTTCTCGCGGACATCGTCAATTCCGGTTTCGGAGGCGGCATCCATCTCGATGACATCCACCGCCGCTCCATCGCGTATTCGCACGCACATCTCACACTCGCCGCAGGGTTCGGGCGTCGGCTCGGCCTGGCGCTGGCAGTTTAGGGCTTTCGCCAGCAGCCTCGCCGTGGTCGTCTTGCCGCAGCCGCGCGGGCCGGTGAAGAGAAATGCGTGCGGAATCCTGCCTAACCGAATGGCGTTCTGCAGGACGGCGGTAACGTGAGATTGACCGATCACCTCCGCGAAGGACTGAGATCTGTACTTGCGATAGAGCGCTACGTAGGCCATGGGAGGATCCGTATCGGGCGCTTCACGGTGAATCGGGAAACAGGGGCTCTGGAGACCGAGGCCCCATGCCCAAGCCTCCAGAACCCCGCGAATGAGTGCATGATCGTGCACCCTGCTTTTGATACGTCTCGCCAC
Organism: uncultured Chthonomonadales bacterium; assembly: GCA_964526545.1. Classification (GTDB taxonomy): domain Bacteria; phylum Armatimonadota; class Chthonomonadetes; order Chthonomonadales; family CAJBBX01; genus CAZGLN01. Next base: position 7,976 of record CAZGLN010000081.1, on the reverse strand, counting down.
GGAAGCAGTCGGCGGCGACTCCGGTCAGGTAGACTTGCGGCACTCGGGGGGTCACACTTAGTGCTGCTGCCTTCCGGCCCTGACACGGTTCGCGCGCGCGCCGATGCGCAAGGCCCGTCCATCTACGCCGTCGCCGGTTGTTGAACCGTTTCGAGAACGCACCGGGAGCAGGGAGTTCGACCCCGCTATAGCGGATTGCGGGTACAGGGCACCGCTAGCTCCCCATCTAGCACGATCACTCCATTATACTGCACCTGCGCATGCCGGTGCACGGCCAACAAAAAGGGCCGCGCATTTGCGGCGCGGCCCTCATGCTCTGGCGCACATGGGTTATTCGGCGGTCTGGCGCATGATGCGCGCGAACTCCGCATTGGGCACGACCTGATCCTCGGTGATGCGGCGGCTGCCATCCACCTGGTCCGCCGTAATGCGGTAGACCTTTCGTATCAGACGCGCCGGCTTCGGATCGTTAGGCTCGATTGCCAGGTACTTCGCATCCGTCATACCTTCGCCAAGCCAGCCGAACCGGTCGTGAATAAACGGGGATGTTGTACGCGGATCGAACTCGAACACCAGGAAGTACTCATCGCGCGAGAAGCTGTACATCTTGGGGTCCTTACTCATATCAATCTTGCGACCCCACTCCGCGTTGCGCACCGAGTGCATGTCCTGCATGATGGTTCGCGTCTGGTCAATGTCGAACGAGAACTCCCGCTGCGTGCGCACGAGCTCCGCAGGGAATGCCTCCTCCAGCAGGTCCCGATTGACGCGCACCAGGTAGTCGCCGAACGGCTTCCGCTGAATCCACATCAGCGTCTCGTCGGATACATTCACGCCTCGGAACCGCTCCGGATCGTAAATGCATGCCGGCTGAAGCAAGATGCGGTTCACTTCCTGCACCACGCGAATCAGCAGATCGGGATCCGGCTTGTTGCTGGGTGAGAAGGAATCCAACGCGGCCCGCGCCTCCTGGCGGAACTGGTCGCGCAGGTAGGCCGCCACGGGGTCCTTGCCGTCCTTCAGGCGCGAAAGAAACCGCACCGGGTCCGATACGTCCGCCGGCGCCAGTGTAAACATGTTCGGCCGATAATCCGCATCAAAGAGCTTGATAAAGATGCGCGCGCCGTCGCCGATGTTGGCTTGACCCTTCAGGTCCAGCACCTTCGGTTCCGTGAACACGGGGCGCACATCGAACGCCACCTCGAACGGCGGCTCGATAGCCGGGGGGTTCGGTTCGTTTGTTCTCGGGTTACGCCACGAATCCGGGGGATATGGCTCGCCCGTCTCCATATTCACGGACTGGGTGCGCACGGCATCCAGCTTGAAATCTATGGCGTGCTTGTACCGGCTGAAGTAGCGCTTCAGCGTGAGAGTCAGATTGTGTTTCTCGCTGTCGCGTGTGGAGCGGAGGGTGAAATCGTTGGGCCGGTCCTTCAGCTTCGCCTCGGTCATCTCCAGCGCCTGCTTCCACACCGCGACCGATTCCATCACCTTGCCCTGCCGCGCCAGCGAGTGGGCAAGCGTGTGGTAGACAAACATCGGCACGGGCTGCGTGGGAGCGCCGGTGTTGTCGGCTGCCTTGCGCTGGATGGCCTGCCGCAGCCAGAACTCGGCTCGGCCATAGTTCTTGAGCTTGTCCGAGTTCTGCCATGCCAGCTCGAACGCGATGTCGTAGACTTCCGGATTGTTCAGGTCGCCTTCCTCGAGAAGGCGCTGCGAGGCGGGTATGTAACGCCGATCCGAGCGCTCGCTGGAGTCCGTGAAGTTATAAGCGAGGTGCCATCCGCCCGTGATGTAGACATCCAGATTGTGGGGGTCTAGCCAGGTAACCATCCGAACGATCGGCAGGATGGCGTCGTAGTCGCCCTCATGAAAGAACTCATCCGCGCGTATCCAGAGCAGGCCCGCGACGGCTTGCTGCAGACCCAGCAGCGGACCAAGTACGAACTCTGTTGACAGACCGGTGAGAGGAGTCCTCTGCCCCTTGTTGATCTCCCGAACGGTTGGATCAATCCGGGTCTGTAGAATGGCGGCCAGGACGAAACATACAAGGGAGACTATCAGCAGCTTCTTATGATGAGCACTCACGGTTTGCTCCCTCCGCTAAACTTCACGGCGATCGAAGACGATGATCGCCAGAACCAGAAGCGCGGCGGAGTAGACGATGGCGTAGACCACGTTCTGCCAGATAAACACCGTCTCGTTCTGAATCTGCACCGTGGGATGGATCAGCTTGTTCTGTATGTTGAAGTTGCCGAAGTTCGGAATCACGTAGTGCAGGACCGTCGCCACGATGCGGGTCACTGGTGCCTTGTTGTTCAGCAGCGACTCGGTGACGGAGGAGAGATTGCCTATGATGAAGATGCCGAACGAGAGAAAGAAGTTGACCACCGGGGTGGCGAAAGTACTGAAGAAGATGGCGAGCGCTCCCAGCAGTGCCATCTGGAAGAAGGTGAGCATGACTCCCTTCGCCATATCCACCGCGAAGAAGCCCTCCTGCCACCTGAGCACCAGCAAGAACACGGCACCCATCGCGGCAATCATGACAAAGACCGTGAAGAGCCCGCCCAGAAACTTGCCCAGGACGAACTCATACCGCTGCACGGGTTTGGAGAGCACCGTGTAGATTGTGCGCCGCTCTATCTCGGTGGGGATGACCTGGATGGCGGCGATAATGGTAATAAGCAGTCCGGCAATCAAAATCACCGCGAGGCCGAGACTGCGAAGGACCGCGGAGCTCTCGCGAGGGCTGAGAAAGCCGACGGAGGGCCCAAGCGCTATCATGCCGAGCGCCACAATCAGCAGAATGAGGAGAATCTTGCGTCGGAGCATCTCCTCCAACGTCTGTTTTGCAATGGCAATGGTAACCATAATCAGGCCTCGCTGTCCCGCATCTCGGCTGGACTGACCGTTCCGCCAGCCTTCATAACCGTCTCAACGAAAACTTCCTCCAGGGTGCGCCGGTGCGGCACCACCGAGACGATCGTGCCGCCCGCTCCGCGGATGAGGTCTATGGCGTCGTTAACCTTCTCGGCCGATGCGCTCGGAACGGTCACGCGTGTGTTCGTCACCTGGACCTCACCGAAGAGCTCCTTCAACTTGCCCACCGTGCCGTTCTTGATGTTCTCGGCCTCGATGCGTACGTTTTCGCCGGATGTGAGCTCTTTGATGGTGCCGACCGCCAGCAGCTTGCCCTGATGGATGATCGCTACGCGATCACACACCATCTCCACATCCGGAAGCTGGTGCGAACTGAGGAAAACAGTCTTGCCCTGTTTGCCCACATTGACGATGATATCTCGCAGCTCGGCATGGGCAATAGGATCAAGTCCCGACGTGGGCTCATCCAGGAACAGCAGCTT
>CAZGLN010000081.1:3076-4584 GCA_964526545.1 uncultured Chthonomonadales bacterium | reverse complement strand
TGAGCAATGCCGATGCGCTGCCGCATTCCCTTGGAGTAACCCCGGATGGGCCGATGCCACGCCTTCGGATCGAGGAAGACGTCAGTAAGCGCCTTCTCCACCCGCTTGCTCCGCTCCGGTTCGCCGATCCTAAACAGCCTGCCGTAGAAATCCAGGATGTCCCAGCCGCTCATGGACTCGTAGAAGTAGGCTTCCTCCGGCAGGTAGCTTAGCTCGGCCTTTGCTTCCGTATCGCCAATGGGTCTTCCGAGAACATCCGCGGTACCGGATGTCGGGAAGATCAACCCGAGTAGCATCTTGATTGTTGTGGTCTTCCCCGCGCCGTTTCTGCCAAGGAAGCCGAAGATCTCGCCCTCCGCAACCTCCAGGTGGAGATCGTCAACAGCCTTGATCTCCGCCTTGTTCCATACATCGAGGTAGGTCTTGGTTAGGCCCTGGATGCTGACGGCAGCAGCCATTCACTGTCCTCCTAGTGACCCCGCGGGGCCGTAGCACAACCGTATTGCCGCATGACTATCGTAGATCAGGGCAGATCGGCGCACGCGCGCCCTGCACAACACCCAAAAAAAGCGAAGGCTGCCCCAGCGCCCCCGCGACCTGGGCATTATAGCCCTCCGCGCGCGGGCAAGTCAACGCGGCACAAGTTGACAGGCCCGAGCCCCTTGGATATAATCGCCATCGAGCGTCTAGAAGCGTGGCTGAAACAGGCGACCGGTATGACGAAAGCAAGTAGAGCCTACCCATTACCGATGCGCGTGACCTGTCCGTGGCATGCGAGGCACGGCTTCGCTCAACGCCGCGGCCACAAGCTCCGGATGCATGCCGATAGCTTCCGTCACCAACATTCCTGCCCGCTGCAGCCTGTTGTTCTGACCCACCCACCCGCTCTTGGCCGCTGGCCGGAGCGGGTTTCGTTTTCGGCTGAATCAGCCGCGTGTTGACATATTCGGGGAGAGAGCGAGTTCATCCGATGAGTTACGAGGTTTTAGTGCTGAACGCGGACTACGAGCCGCTCAACGTGTGCAATGCCCGACGCGCCCTCACCATGGTCTATCTCGGCAAGGCGGAGGTGCTTCACGCTCACCCATTTCATACTACGGCTTCCAGCACATCCTTTCCGGCGCCTTCCGTGCTGCGTCTGCGGCACCACGTGCGCCGTCCCCTCCCTGAACTGAAGCTTTCGCGACGAACTGTCTTCGCTCGCGACGGTTACACATGCCAGTACTGTGGCGTCGCAACGAAGGACTTAACCATAGATCATGTTGTCCCCAGGCGTCACGGTGGCGCGACTGCCTGGGAGAACCTGGTGACAGCCTGCCGCAAATGCAATACCAAGAAAGGCGACAAGCTGCTCCATTCCACCGGCATGCGCCTCATCCACCCGCCCAGACGGCCCCGCTACGTACCTTACATCAGCCTGACGAAGTACCTTGCAGGCCGCAAGAACGAGATATGGCGGGACTATCTGCCCGCCTGCACGGACTTTCGCGATTAGGCGCAATCGGTTC
>CAZGLN010000081.1:0-3051 GCA_964526545.1 uncultured Chthonomonadales bacterium | reverse complement strand
CGATATTCGGTCGGTGCGTTTCCATTCAGGAATCTTTTCCGATGCAGCCGGCGCCGGCATGGCCCGCCAGCGGCAAGGGGTGCATCCTCCCGCGCAGGCCCTGCCCTAGGTTCTGAGCCCGCCGCAACACCGCAGGCTACCGGGTCGGCCGCCCGCCGGCGCCGGCCTCCGATGGTTCCCGGAGACCAAGAGCGGCGCCCACGATGTGTTGGGCGCCGCTCTTCTTCTCTACGTGCCACACGCGGCAGCTAATGCACAGGCAGACCGCCGGAGCGCTCCGGGTAGTACGGGTACATCCAGATCCCCCGAGACGCCCAGATGTAGATGGCCCGCCTCAGACCGGCGGAGTCCTGCTCCTTCATTTGGAACCACTTGGCATGGCCATCCGCAAACGCCAGATTGTCGCCATCCTTGTGACGAAGGCGCGGTCGGATCTTGTTGTAGAAGTCCGGCAGCTCGATGGTGACATAGACGCAGCCCCAGGTAGCGCCATACGGCGGCACCGACCCGGAATGGAAGTGGGAGATAACGTTGGCGGGCTGCGAGACGGCCGCGAGCGAGATCGGCGACTCAAACACGGTTCCATCCGGCACCCGGTAGTAGTCGCCAAATGGATACGTGTCGTCCGCGCCAAGGAAGTAGTTGTACGCGTAGTGATTGGTCATCCGCTGGCCGTTGAATGCCGCGCAGTCGCCTCGGCCGCTGAACGTCTTATCCATGGATGGGCACTGAAAGAGATCGCGGCTCTTGATGTAGGGCAGCAGGTTCATGGACCAGCCGTTAAAGGGCTTCAGCCCGTTGGCCGTAAGGCGTCCCGTCGCGGGCCAGGGCTGCTCTATCGAACCGCCAACCGGCACAAACACCTCGTCGGAGTCCTGCAGGTACATGTTGTTGGCCAGAGCAATCTGCTTGATGTTGCTCAAACACGTCGTCTGGCGGGCGCTCTCCCGCGCCTGGGCAAATACCGGGAAGAGAATCGCGGCCAGAATCGCGATGATCGCGATGACGACGAGCAGCTCGATCAGGGTGAAACCTCGCCGTAGGCTCAGCACATTTTGCTCCCATTTGCTGGATTGCCGGTTACGGCATCTGGGTCAAGATGCCCAAACCGGCTTGTCCGGAGCCTGAAGGAGCTGTGTTAGTGCGCGGTTAAAGAACCGTGAAGACGGTGTTAAGATTCGCCTGCGCTCGAAGCAACCGAACCGCCCACGGACGGCGAAAGCATCTCGCTGGGGCGACCACGTGACATCGCGCGCCCTGATCTGCGCCATCGCCCTGCTCGTATGCCGAGTCTCTGGTGCGGGCTGGTGAGTCTGGAAGGCCCATCTCCAGCCACTCCTCGGGAGCACGGACCGAACGCGATTAGAGGCTGATTGGCTTGCCCTCACGCAACGCCCTGCGCGAGGCCTCGGCTATGCGAACCGCCCAGACTCCATCCCACGCCGGCACCGGCGGCTCAGTACCCTCCAGGATGGCTTGAGCAAAGCCCTCGAGCATGCGCTGAAACGTCGCTGGACCCAGCGCGTCCGCCTGGAACTCGGAACGCTTTGCGCCATGCGCGGTTGTGATTGTCTGGTGACCTCTGCCTACCGGCAAGGCGAGTGCCTGCGTAACGAAGCCCTTCTCTCCGCATGCGAGGATGCGCTGGTGAAACCCCGCACTTCGCCAGCAGAAGTCCACAATGGCCGAATCGCCCTCGCCGAAGTCCAGTATCACCGTCATATCGTGGCCGGGAATGTCCGCGCCGGTCGCCCAAACCGCCTGCGGATTGCGGCCGAAGAGCCAGCGAGCGAGGTCGAGCTGGTGAATGGCCATCTCGAAGAGCGTTCCGCCTGACAGCTTGGGATCGGCGCGCCAACCGGTCCACTCCGTTGGCGTCATAACAAGCGAGATGTTCAGTTTCCGAAGGGGGCCGAGCGTATCCCGAAAGAGAGCCGGCAGATCGCGCACGCCGGCGACCATGCGCAGGATCTGATTGACGCTCAGGACGACTCCCCTGCTCTTCGCAACCTCGCACTGGGCGAGTGCCTTCTCCGTGGAGAGGGCCATCGGCTTCTCCTGGAGCACGTGCTTCCCCTGCGATATCGCGGCGATTGCCATCTCCTCGTGCAGGAAGTTCGGCACTCCTACAAAGACGGCGTCCACGTCCCCGGCGCAGAGCATTCGGCCTACGTCGGTGGTCCAGTTGGGTATGGCATGCTGCTCAGCGAAGGCGCGTACTCGATCCTCTCTCCTGCTGGCCACCCAGGTAATCTCCGCATTGGTAGCCCGGGCAAATCCGGGATACACCACTTCGGTCCACCAACTCACGCCGATGATGCCCAACCGAACCTTGTCCATGCCTGTGCGCCTTTCTAGAACCTGAGTACGTATGCCGATACATATATGGTACCGCCCGTGGACACCGTGGCAGGGATGCCGCTGTTGACGATTACGCTGGAGCGAGGGTATCTTGACCCTGACAACCTGGGTTTTGCCTTATCAAGAGTGGCGGAGGGACCGGCCCGAGGATGCCACAACAACCACCCTGCACCGCAGGCAGGGCAGGTGCTAATTCCGGGCAGACTCGATCTGCGAGATAAGGGGCAGGCGGTAATCGCCAGTGGCATGCCTCTTTCCGTGGAGAGAGGCATTTCGTTTTTGGCGCGAGAGAGCGCAACACTGGCGGCAAGCACCGCCGCCGAAAGGATAACTGGCTATCCATGGCCCAAGTGAACCTCTTTACTTCCGAAAGCGTGTCCGAAGGACACCCTGACAAACTGGCGGACCAGATTAGCGATGCCATACTCGACGAGCTGCTGGCGCAGGATCCCAAGTGCCGGGTTGCCCTCGAGACGTTTCTGACTCGCGGGCTCTGCGTGGTCGGAGGTGAACTGACCACGGAAGCCTACGTTGAGATTGCCGATGTCGTGCGGAAGACGATCTGTGAGGTCGGATACACCGATACCGACTACGGATTTGACGGCCACACCACGGGCGTGATGGTGAGCATTCAGCGGCAGTCCACCGATATCAACATCGGCGTAGACAAGGGCAGCGTTGAGGAGCAGG
>CAZGLN010000080.1:0-14770 GCA_964526545.1 uncultured Chthonomonadales bacterium | reverse complement strand
CGATGTCCGGCTCGGTATCCAGCACTTCGAAGACCCGATCCGCCGCGGTCAGCGACCGCGTGGACCAGTCAATCACTCGGCTGAAATCCTGAAACGGCATGTAGAACCGAACAAGGTATGCACTGAACGCCGTCATGGTGCCCACGGTCATCACGCCCTGGAGCACCTTGTATCCGCCGAACAGCCACACGATGTAGGTGCCCAGGCTCATGATGAAGCCAAGCACCGGCCAGTAGGTGGCCCACATGGCATTCGCGGCGAAGCTGGCCTGGAAGACCTGTACATTGCGCTCGCGGAACCGGGCTACCTCGCGGTCCTCCTGCGCGAAGGCCTTCACCACGCGCATACCGTGGAGGGTGGTGCCCAGCGCCGCGTACATCTTGCTGATGCGGTGCCACACGAAGCGCCACTTTCGCCGGGCACGCGGCATAAACCACCGATTCAAGAAGAAGACGAAGATTCCCGGAGTCAGCACAAGAAGCGCCACCTGCCAATCCATGCGGAAGAGCACGATGCCCGTGCCCACGATGGCCAGCAGAGTGGAGATGAACCACGGAATGCCATCCGCCAGGAAGTCCCAGAGGTGATCCGCGTCGTTCGTGATGCGCGCCATCACAGAACTGATCTGGCGCTTATCGTAGTAGCGCAGCGAGAGCTGGCTCAGCTTGTCGAACATGGCCAGGCGGATATCCATCAGCACCCTGGCGCCGAGCCATGAATTGAGCCTGCGCTGACCGTACATGAAGACGCCCGCCACCACGCGCGAGCCCGCGAGCAGCGCCACCAGCCACGCCACCGGCGTGAGGTCCACCACCCCACGCCGAGCGGACTGGATGATTGCATCCACAATGCGGCCGCCGATGTAGGGCGGCAGCAGCTCCGCGGCGGCGATGCCGATGATAATGAAGACACTGAGGGCCGCCTGCGCCTTGTAGGGAGCAAGGAAGCGCAGGAGCCTCAGCATCACCGCACGGCGGTTGAGGCATGCCGGACAGACATCGGTATCGTTGGGCAGCACCCGCCTGCATTTTGGGCAGGTGCGCCGCTGCAGCTCCACGGGCTCGCGGCGGACGGGCTGCCCCTCAATCAGCGCGGTAAGCTGCCGGGCCACGGCGTTGGCTTCTCCGGCCATGGCCTGGGAGTATCGCAGGAGCGTAACGCGGCCGGAATCCGTGCGCGCGCGCAGCGCGCCGTTGCCCACGAGCGGCTCGGCGATGACCTCGTGCACCGCGGCAAGCGGCAGACTGTGGCGCAGCTCGGGCCCCCTGCCATTGCCCGATGCAAATACGTATACATGGCCGCGCTCGGCAACCAGCCACTGCGTGCCGAACTTACCGTTGGGGAGGATGTCCGTCTCGAAGGCGATGCGCTTCGTGGAATCTTCCGCGGATGCGGCAGGTTCAGGGTCGTCTTCCGAGGGGCCTGCTATCTCTCGAAGGCGACTCTCAACCTCGATGGGGAGATCGTCAAGTATGGGCATTGTTCCAGCGGCGCGCCCTCGCTGACATCTCGCCCGCGCCACGGGATGATTCTACCTCTACTCGGGCGTTATCGAACGAGGGATCAACCGCGCCTGGGGCGCCGGCAAAGATTACTCAGCAAGATGATGGCCGTCCATGGTCGTCGCCGCTCCGACCCACGCGAATCATGCGACGCGTTGGCGCGATACCCAGTAACGCTGCACGATTACGCGCACCAGCGCGGCGACCGGCGCGGCAAAGAACATGCCGAGGAGCCCGCCAAACTCCTCTCCGATGAGCAGGACGAGGATTATGAGGACCGGGTGCAGATTCACGCGTTCGCCGATGAGATACGGCATGATGAACTTGCTCTCGGCGAAGTGCATCAGCGTAAAGGCGATGAGCACCGTAACCGCCACGGCCGTGCCGCTGTTCAGCAGGACCAGACCTACGATCGGAATTCCCCCAATGATCGGGCCGATGATGGGAATAGCGCGGGTGAGGCCTGCCAGAATCGCGAGCGTTAACGCGTATTCCACATGGAGGAGCACCAGAAGAATCCACACAAAGATGCCCGCAATGAGGCAGAGGATGGCCTGCCCCACTACGTAGCTGTTCATGATCCCGTTGAATTCATGGATAAGCCGGAGTGCTTCGCGCCGAGCACCCCGAGGGAGCGTGCCGACAAACTCCTTCTTCAGCTTGCGGCTGTCAATGGTGAAGTAGAAGGCAAGCACAGGAAGCAGCACAATCTCCACCACGTACCGCGCCAGACTCGGAGCCTTGCTGACCATCTCGGAGACAAGCCCGGTGATTCGGTCCGGCAGGTTCTCCTCCGGCGAGGCGCGCTTCACCCCCTGCGCGAAGCGCTGGCGCCACTCCTCGCTCACGTTATGCTCGTACCAATCACGAACCTGGCTGGCGGCGCGGTCCAGCTTCACCTTGAGGTCCGTACGGCTGCCGGTGCCCCACTGCATGGCCGCGGAGCGGATCTCCTTTACGAAGGGCGTGGCCAGCAGCTTGCCGGCATACCAGAAGCCCACGAAGAGAAGAACGAGCACATAGAACGACGCGATCACTCTGCGGGTGTGCCATGTGAGCGGACGGCTCGCGAGCCGCTGCTTTCTTTCAGCGCTCGAGAAGGGCATCACGAACGTGCGCACGAACCACGAATGGAGTGCAACGAACGCCGTATTGCGCGCCAGCCAGCCCGCCATGGGCCGCATGATGTACGCCAGCACCACGCCTACAAGGGTGGCGATGATAACCGACCGCAGGCGCGCCAGGCAGTAGTAGATGGCGAGCGCCAGGAGCGCCACCACCGCGATGCGGAACGTCTGGCGAAATACCTGTCGCAGCACGCTCGCCGCGGCAGGCCCACTCGAGGGCATGGGTTCTGGCGTGGTAGCAGTCATGTCAACGGGTCAACTGAAAGAGTATGATGGCGCATAGACACAACAGGGCGGTGCAGCCATAGATAACCCAGACGGCCTGCCGATGGGTCAGCCCTCTATCCAGCAGGCGATGATGCAGGTGCCTTCTATCTGCCTGCATGAGGGGCGCACGGTTCAGGATGCGGCGTCCCAGCACCACAAAGAAATCCACGATCGGCACGCCGAGCACCAGCAGCGGCACAAGCACGGAGATCGCCGCCGCGATCTTAAACGTACCGAGTATGGACATGGCCGCCAACATGAGGCCCAGAAACTGAGCACCCACGGTGCTCATGAATATTCTGGCCGGCGCATAGTTGTAGCGCAGGAAGCCGAGACAGCTTCCGGTAACCGCCGCAGCCATCAGCGCGACCGTAGGTCCCTCCGGCTGGTGCGAAACCGCCGCCAGCAGCGCCAGCGTGGCTGAGGAGATTGCGCACACTCCGGCCGCGAGGCCGTCAAGCCCATCTATGGCATCAACGGTCTTCGTAACGAGCAGAACCCAGAAGAGTGTGACCACCACGCTTGCGGGCAGCGCTAGCGGCACCCATCGCTCCGGGGTGAAGTCGTTCGAGGCTGTGATGACGAAGGGATTGGTGAAACCCTCAATGCGCACACCGAAGGCTACGAGTATGCCCCCGGCCGCAAGAATCCCGGCTAGCTGCCAGAGAGGGCGCAGATCTCTCAAATCGTCCAGCAGGCCTACCAGTGCGATGAGGGTGGCGGCCAGGAGCACCCCAACCAATCGCCACGTCCAGCCGTTCTCGGGTCCGACCTGGTCGTGAAAGTGCCTCCAGGTTACTGTTGCGGCAATGGCGGTCACGACGCCTGCGTAGATGGCGATGCCGCCCCAGCGAGGCTTGGGCACATCGTGCACGTCGCGTTCCCGCGGCACGGCCACCGCGCCATGGCGTTCCGCCAGGCGCCGGACATGGGGCGTAAACACCCATGTGATGGTCAGTGCAATGAGGAAGGCGGCGGCCATCCCCATCATCGCGGGCCCCTCCAGCATGAGCATCCCGCCAGGCGCCTGAATTCCGCGTGTGTGATGTGCATACTTTTGCTTAGAACGCCAGGCGCAGCTGCGAGGCGCTCTCCGGCTCCCGCTCCGAGTCCGCGCTCGCGTTGAACTGCTTGCTCAGGCGGAGGCGCTGCGACTGATAGTGTGAGCGCACATCGGATCCGTAGAGGGCTTCGGGAGGTGCGGCATTGCGCAGCAGCGTGATTCGAAAGATTGGGTTGCCGTGCTCAACGATGAACGGCACATCCCTGCTGCGAACCTCCAGCACAACGGAGGCGGCCGTCTGCTGAGGCGGCAGGTCAGGGTGATACCCAAAGCCGCTGTCGAAGAAGCCGGCGTAGTGTGTCCGAAGCTCTCCCCTCCCCGCGTCGAAAGGCACCATCTCGGCGCAGTACTCTCCGGGCAATCGCACGAATTCCCGCGAGGCGAAGATGTAGAATTCGCCGGGATCCAGGATTACCGGCTCGTTTCCGCGCGCATAGATACGCTCCCAGTACTGACGAATGCTCAGGTTCCCCGGTGCCCGCAGATCAATGGGCGGGGCGTGCTTTCGAGCCCGGAACCCGATGGTCTCGTCGTTGCCTGCGAGGTTCATTGAGAGAAACAGCCCGGCACTGTCTCGCACCAGCTCACCCCGCAGCGGCCGCATGGTCTCGCTCAGCACGATGGCTTCGGCATCGAGCAGCGCGGCCAGGTCCTGCACCGACACCTCGGGGTTCCCAGTGCAGAAACGCACTTGCGCCAGGCTGTCGCCGGGCCGCACGATGATGGCAAACGAGCGCGGCACGATCTCCACATACAATCGTCCGCGATAGCCCGCCGGCAGGTCGTCAAACGCGGTTCCGTGCTCGGTTACTACGCGTGTAAACACATCCAGCCGGCCCGTGGAGCTTTTCGGATTCGCTCGCGCGGCCACGTCGGCAGGCAGCACGAGATGCTCCTGCAGCGGAAAGAGATAGACATGGTCACGTTCCAGCACGGTGCCGTGCTCAGAAACCTGCACATCGTACCACTTGTACCGAGCGAGCTTGGCACTCAATCCCTCCGGGCCGGGAAGAAAGCTGCACCGCACGCGGTAGCCGATGTCACCGATGCGCAGATCCAGGCTGTTCGGCTGTACCTGGTCCGCGACAATCGGCGCATCCGCCCGAATCCAGCTGCAGGCGATCGCGTCACGTATCCACTGACAAGGCAGCACGCCGCTCATGTAGGATTTACTGGACATTGCGTGGTTCTCGGCACGGAAGATCTTCCGTCACCGTAAATGGATAGCAATCGCACTCCCTATTCGGCAGCCAGGCGCACACAACGGATGGTACTCCCCGAAGTGCATATGCGTCGGCACTTGCCACGGCTTCCTAATCTTCCGCATTCGCATATGCTTTCACGATTGCTTCATTCGCATCAAATGGACGCTCGAAGGGTCCAAGTGCAGACTCCAATGTGCAGGAGGGCTCGAAGGTCTCCAGGTCCGCGCCCTGCGCGTAGCCCCGAATGAGTTCGACCATGTAGAGGAAGTTCCTCAAGGGCACATCGGGCGGCACACCGTGGTCCACCATTGGAATGTAGCGGCCATGCCTTCGCACCGAGCGGTAGCGCTTACAAACTTCCTCACGCACCCGCTGTCTGTCGCCCACCAGCTCGCGCTTGTCAATGCCGCCCATGAGGAAGAGCGTGGGATATGCGGTCAGCAACGTCTCCGGATCGTTGCTTGCCGCAATCTCGACCGGTGTCAGTCCGGCAATGGTGTCTGGATGGAATACCTCCGCTACCTGGCTGCAATGACCGTCGGTATCCATCGCCACCACCTGCACTCCTCTCGCCACGAAGAAGGCGGCCAGCCGATGATAGCCCGGAAGCATCAGCCGACGCATCATGGCTGGCGAGATCATGGAGGCGGTCTTGTAGCCCATGTCCTCATTCAGAATGACGAGATCTACACGTATGGCATCGAGAGGAGGCGACAGCAGCTGAATGAGGAAGTCTGTCCAGAAGTCCATCATCTCACGGACCAGGTCGGGATTGTCGGCGCAGAGCGCACACAGACCTTCGAAGCCGCACCAGTCGCGCACAGTCCAGAAGAGCCCCGGCGCCACGAGAGTCACCGGCTGATCGCTCTGGTTGCAGATCTCCACGCGCTCGTACCAGGGCGTGCTGCCGACGTGAACTCGGTAGCCATCCGGGTTCATGGACCGGCCACGCCAGCCTCTCGGTTCCGGAGCGTAACGCGCGGGGGATGCGGGATCGAATCGCTTGCGCATTGCCAGGAAGTCCGCGCGCGCCTCCACCGGAAAACGGAGGTAGCGCCGCGTGGCGAATCCGGGAGTCGGCTGCTCGATTGCATCCTCCCGTAGCACTCCCCAGTGGTCCTGCCAAATGCGGCGGTCTCCACGGACTTCAATGGTGCGCTCCTCGAAGGGCGGCACGGGTCCGAAATCTATGGCTCCGACGCCGCAAAAGCCCTCCTCGCCAATGAAGCCGCTCCAGCCGCGCAGCAGGTCCGGCGTGAGTCCCTGGCGGCTCCATGCCTCAAATGTGGAAGCGCGCGGCCCACCAAACATGAAGGGGAGGCGGTCCACGGGTTTTCCCGTGGCCGCCGCCAGGAACCGTTCGCGAGGAGTCATTTGAAGACGATTGCTCTACGCCGCGGCACGCAGCCGATGCGCCGGCGCCAGCGCTCCTTGGTGTGTGCGCTCAGGCAATGCCATCCGACAGGGGAAACCGCGACGTAAGGTTGCGAACCTCCTCGCGCACCTGCCGCTGTGTCGCCTCATCATCCAGTTGGGAGAGTGACCGATCTATGAGCTCGGCCACCATCTCCACTTCCGCTTCGCGGAATCCGCGAGTGGTTACGGCCGGAGTGCCAATGCGAATGCCGCTGGTTACGTAGGGCTTCTCCGGGTCGCCCGGGATCATATTCCGATTGACCGTGATGCCTACCTTGTCCAGCATCACCTCCGCCTTGCGCCCGGTTACTCCCTTGGGCCGCAGGTCGCACCAGAGCAGGTGGTTGTCCGTGCCGTCCGAAATCAGCCTCCAACCGAGGTCCATGAAGCGACGCGCCATTGCGGCGGCATTCCTGCGAATCTGCTCCTGGTAAGCCCTGAACTCGGGGCGCAGCGCCTCCAGCAGGCAGACCGCCTTGGCGGCAATTACATGCATCAGAGGTCCGCCCTGCATACCAGGAAACACGGCCTTGTCAACTGCCTGTGCAAACTCCTGCGTGGTAAGTATCAGCCCTCCGCGCGGGCCCCGCAGGGTCTTGTGGGTGGTGGATGTTACAAAGTGCGCATGCGGCACCGGTGAGGGGTGTTGGCCTGCAGCCACAAGCCCGGCGATATGCGCCATGTCCACCATCAGTTTCGCTCCGACGGCATCGGCAATCTGCCGAAACCTGGCGAAATCCAGGATGCGGGGATAGCAGCTTGCGCCCGCCACAATGAGTTTCGGCCTGTGCTCCTCCGCCAGGCGGGCCACTTGATCATAATCAACACGCCCCGTCTCGTGGTTCACACCGTAGTGCACCGGCCGATAGAGCACGCCGGAGAAGTTGACCGGAGAGCCATGCGTAAGATGGCCGCCATCGGAGAGGCTCATGGCGAGGTAGGTATCGCCTGGCTGGAGGGTGATGCTGTAGACTGCCTGGTTAGCCTGCGCGCCGCTGTGGGGCTGGACGTTGGCATGCTCCGCGCCGAAGAGCTTCCTGGCGCGTTCTCGGGCGAGCTCCTCGACGACGTCCATGTTCTCGCAGCCGCCATAGTAGCGTTTGGCCGGATAGCCCTCCGCGTACTTGTTGGTCATGACGGAGCCCATGGCCTGGAGCACGGCCCTGGAGACCACGTTCTCGCTTGCAATAAGCTCGATGTTGCTGTTGAGACGGTCCGCTTCCGCGCGGATGGCGGCCGCCACTTCGGGATCCGCCTGCTCCAATGGCGCGGTTCGCGGACAGGCTTCGGTGAGTGTCACGGGGTTCTCTCTCCTGGCGGGCGCAGTCTTGTCTTTCTAGCCCTCGATCTCGTCAATCAGGGCCACTCTTCTGGCATGCCTCTCAAGACCCGAAAAGGGAGTGGCCACAAAGGCCCGCACCGCTTCTACTGCGAGGTCCGGGCCGATCAGCCTCTCACCCAGACAGATCACGTTGGCATTGTTATGCTGGCGTGATAGCCGCGCGGCGACTGGCTCCATGACCGTCACGGCGCGCACTCCACGAACCTTGTTTGCGGCGATGCACATTCCCAGCCCGGAGCCGCAGACCAAGACGCCCAGGTCGCACTCTCCGGAGCTGATAGCGTTACCTACAAGCCTGGCGTATTCGGGGTAGTCCGCGCTTTCGGGAGAGTGTGTGCCGAAGTCAACGACGTCGTGGCCCTCGCCCTTTAGAAGATCGCGCAGGCGATTCTTCAGCGCGAAGCCGGCATGGTCGGAACCGACAGCGATGCGCATGTTCCACCTCGGATGATGGCGGCCTATTGTACTCCATACCAGGGGCCGACCGGCGGGTCGCGCCGGTGAACCCGTACGCCTCTAAGCGTATCCAAACCAGAGGAACCGCCCGGTACCGCGCGAAACTCAGGCATACCAGGCGCGGGTGGGCGCGGGTAGAAAGGAGACGGGCATGAAGCGATGGGCTCTCTACCTGGTGGGCGTTGCCGTACTTCTGTTGGTCTTTATTTACGTTGCGCGGCTGCCTCGGCTCGGTGAGCAGCCCGAAGAGAAGGTCGCGGACGTTGCCACGATGATGGCGGGAGCGGCCGGGCGAATGGCCCCAGGCGGCACGGAGGGCGCTATGCCCGCCAGCGCCGAACTCACCTTCAAGGGAGAAGGCGCCGCTCCACAAAATCCCACGGAGCCGGACCGCTACCTGATTTTGAATGCAGACGTGCAGCTGGAGGTCGCGGACGCCCGCAAGGCACGCGACGAGCTGCTGGCGCTCACGCGGCAGCATGGCGGCTACGTGCTCTCCATGACGGATCAGGTGGACCCACTCGGCGCCAGAACCACCACCATCGCGGTGCGCATACGGTCCACGGCCTTTTCGGGAGTGCTCACCGCCATCGAGCGCCTGGGCAAGCCGCGCTACTCGCAGAGCAACGCCGAGGACGTAACCGAGGAGTATGTGGACGGGCAATCGCGCCTGCGGAACCTGACGCGCACGGAGGAGCGGCTCTTGGCGCACCTCGGCCGCAGCGCCAAGATGGCGGACACGCTCGCGGTGGAGCGCGAGCTCTCACGCGTGCGCCAGGAGATAGAGCGGCTTCAGGGCCGGCTGAAGTTCCTCAAGCACCGCGTGGATTACTCCACTATCACGGTCACTCTGCGCGAGGCAGCGAGGCAGCGGCCCTTCGTCAACCCCGAGGCCTTCAGCTCAGCCAAGGTTCTCTCGGACGCGGTGCGCTCGCTGGTGGACTTCGCGCGCGCCGTCTGGTCGCTCCTGATCTGGATAGGCATCTGGTCCGTCGTGTGGCTGCCCCTCCTGATCTTGGCATGGTACGTTGCCCGGCGTAAGGTCGGCATGCATCGGCCGCCACCGGCGGAGTGACAGGCACATGATTCCGCACGGCGTGGGTCAGACAGCCTACGCCTCGTCGTTCTGGATGAGCAGCCAGTGGTAGATTGAGGGGTACTCGATGGTGTAGAACCGGCCGCCCGCGGTAGTGAGCTTGCGAACGACTATCACCTCGTCGGACTGCGGGGACATCAGCATAGGACACTCACTAAAGTCCGTGCCGATCCGCCAATAAGTGCGGGCGGGCTCCGCACTCTGTCCGAAACTTAGCACTTCCGTGGAGGGCAACGTGTAGGGAACCGCATCCGCGAGCGAGAGCAAAGCCATGCCGCGCGCGGATTCCACGCGGGCGTACCGTGAGAAGAGCTCCGCGGTCTTTGGTCCTGGCTCGAAGGGCGGTTCTGCTTCCAGGGGCGGCCCGCACCGCCAGAGCCGTGCATCGTTCAGTTGGCCGAGGGCGCGCGCGGCTGCCTCCTCGATAGTGAGAGCCAGCAGGGCATCACGGCGCTCCTGCCTGCGCCTCAGCGCGCGCTCGGACTCTCGCGAGCGGCGGGGTGGTGCGCTCTCTTCCCTTGTCAGGCCCGTAAAGCGCAGTAGTGCGCGAAAAAGCGCGGTCAAACCGCCGGACTGGTTGAGGATTCGCCAGAAGATCCAGACGCAGAAAGCGGTTGCCGCCGCAAGCAGGAGTACCCGGGTCAACGAGCCGTCTCCGCTATCCAGCCGAAATCGCCGCCAGTATAATGCGCACGGATCTGCCCTTTCGCTAGCCGCTACCGGCCGGCGCTCCGGTTTCCCGCCGGCCGAATCGCACCGAGGCCGCTCCGAACAGCGTGAAGTGCGACTTCTCCTACGCGCTCCCCGTAGAACGACATCGTCGGCTCGTACTTGCCCGCGCGGTACTGCTCCGCGGTTACGATGTATCCCAGCCAATCGTTGGTCAGCGCAGAGACCATCGGATACAACACACCCGCCTTCCGCGCATCCGCCTTGGCCGCCAGGCCCACCGGAGTGGTCGGCTCGCCCGGCATTCCCATCACGAGCGCGCCGCCGATCTGGAGGAAGGTGAGGTTCGTCTTCTCGGGCATCAGGCGCCCTATCAACTCCCGCGCCTGCTGAGGCGATGCGCCGAACCGCGCGGCGGCCAATACAAAGAAAGGATGCGGCTCTTTCTTGGGAAGGTCCACGGGCTGCAGCCAGGAGCGCACCACGGTTACGGGAGCGGGCTTCAGCAGGGCCATTGCGTCCCGGGTCCTCGCAACCAACTTGGCAGAGTAGGTCTGAATCTTGTCCGTGTCCGTGCCCTCGTCCGCCGCATGGGGCGAAACGTCTCCCTCCGCCCCATTGATGAAGAGCGCCACGGCTCCGGGAAGGATTGCCTCGAGCTGGCGCTGGTATGCGCCGCACCAGTCACCCGAGACCTGAAGCATGGCATCGCCATAGTAGACCGGGTGCGCAGCATAGTTGGCGACCAGTGCTATCACCTTGCCATCCGCACCTGTGAGACGGAGAAGGGTCAGATCGTCATCCGTGATCCGCTCGCCTCGCCGGTTACGATTCAGGCCGACTTTCGGGAGTACTGCAGCCGCCATGCTGGCCGCGGCCTTGCGCTGGTCGGCTTCGAGGATGGCCCTGGCCACGGCATCCGCAATGAAATCCAGCAGCTCCCTGCTAAACGTAGGCAGCTTGCCGGCGGGCAGGGTGTTGGCACCGATGAGACAGAGCGGCTCGGGGCCGGCATGCGTGTGCGTGGCAGCCAGCAGCAGGTTGGATCGGCTGAAGCCGTTCGCCGCCACGCGCTGTTCGACCGCTTGCGTGAGCGTCGCGGGAATGAAGCAGAGCTCCACCGAGACGAGCGCAGCCTTGCGGCCTCCGTGGCTGACCACAAGCGCACGGGCACAGCATGTGTCCAGCACGCCTGTGGCCGGGTTGTCGTAGCGGGTCGGCGAGGCGTAACCTCCGAGCGTGTAGCGGATCTTCGATGGGTCGGGCGTGATGCTCACCCGCGAAGCGCCCGCCAGGAAACCGGACTGCGCTTGCCCTGGCATCAGAACAGCCAGCGTGAGCACCAGCAGCGCCGCGCTCATTCGGCCTCCTCCTCTTCGATGGAGACCGAGAGCCCCTCGAACTCAAACTCGAACGGAATCACACGGCCGCCCGCGGCTGCCAGCGCCGCCGAAACGTCGCTCTTGGCACCCGGGCGCGCGAAGAAGAGCAGGCATCCCCCGCCTCCGGCGCCGCATGCCTTGCCGCTGAGAGCGCCTGCCTTCAGCGCAACCTCGAAGAGCTGCTCGATCTGGTCGTTGGTAACGGAACTGTCAAGCGCCTTCTGGTGCTTCCAACTCTGGCCGATGAGCTCGCCGAACTCCTCTACGTCACCGGCTTCCAGCACGGTGCGCATCCGGACCGCGCAGTTACGCAGATCATAAAGGGCGTTCACCGTGGCGGGCACTCCACGCCTGAATGCTCCCCACACGTTTTCGTGGATGTTGCTGGAGAGGCGAGGCTTTCCGGTGTAGCAGAGAACCAGCCGCTCCTGGATCCGTGAGAGGGCGTCCGCCGGCACGGTGATAGGCTCTACCTCCACGTCCTCGCCGAAGCGCATGTAGTTGATGCCGCCAAATGCGGCGGCATACTGATCCTGCTTGCCGCCCAGTATGCCGAGTATCTCCTCCAGGCGATAGGCCAGGTCGGCGATGCGGCGCCGATACTCCGGGTCGGCATTCAGCTGGGACTGCACCAGGCTCAGCCAGCAGACATTGAGCGCCGCCGAAGTGCCGAGTCCGGAGCCCGACGGAAGATCGCACGCGTAGGTAACACGAATGCCCTCCACGCCTTCGCTCGCGAACATTCCGGCGTCGTGTATCTCCAGTTTGCCGCGGACGTAGTGGTTTATGGCCGCATTCACTACGGCCCCACCCGCACCCCTCGCGAAGTAGTTTACGTCGGTCCAGGCACCGGCGAAATCCACGCGCACCGGCGCACGGCTGGTTACGATCATGCCGAGGCTCCCTTGACAAGGCTCTGTTTCACCGCATCCAGCAGTCTATTGGCAACCACGCCCTTCAAAGCGAGGGGGATTTCGCATACGGTGCCGTCCGGCCACAGCAGCAGACCCGCATTCGTATCGGCCCCGAAGCCTGTCGGCACATCCTCACCCAGCGCGGCCACTCGGTTCACAAAGAGCATGTCCAGCCGCTTCGCATGCATCTTTGCGCGGCCTGCCTCCTCCAGAGGCCCTGTCTCCGCTGCGAAACCCACAAACCACTGCCCCGGCTTCGCCGCGGCCCTGAGGGCGCCCAGTACATCCGGCGCTGGCCGCAATCTGAGCGTGACGTCCGAGTCGGACCTGCGCAGCTTGCCGCTGAATGGCTCCGACGGCTCGTAATCCAGCACCGCGGCGGCGGCAATGACTCCATCCACGTTCGGCAGCGCGGCCAGCGCCGCATCGCGCATTTCACTCGCCGTCTTCACGCGAACAACCGTTAGTGAGCCATGTGCGATCGGCGATACGCGGGGTTCCACTACGCCTTTGTCAACTCCAAGTACGCAAGTGACCTGCGCGCCGCGCATGGCCGCGGCCTCGGCAATCGCGGCGCCCATCTTGCCGGAGGAGTGATTGGTCATGTACCTGACGGCATCAATCGGCCCAATGGTGGGACCTGAGGTAATCAAGAGACGCACACCGTCCAGGTCCTTTGGAGCCGTAAGCGCCGATACCGCGTCCGCTATCGCCTCGGGAGGGGCTAGCTTGCCGATGCCCTCTTCTCCGCAGGCGAGCGTGCCTGCCACGGGCTCCACGAAACGCGCGCCCCGCCGCTTCAGCGTCTCTACGTGCTCGCACACGACAGGCTTGCTCCACATGACGGTGTTCATCGCTGGAGCGACAATCCAGGGCGCTTCCGTGGCCAGTGCCACCGTGGTTACCAGATCGTCCGCGAGGCCAAGCGAGAGACGGGCGAGGAGGTCCGCCGTGGCGGGTGCAATCAGCAGGACATCCGCCCACCTCGCCAGCCGGATGTGCTCCGTGCCGGAAATATCGTCGCCGAATAGTCTCGACTGGGCCGAATGGCCGCTAAGTGTCTCAAGCACGAGCGGACTGACGAACTCACGCGCCGCCTCGGTAAGCAGGCACTGAATGGAGAAACCGCGCTGACGGAGCAGCGACACGATATCCGCCGCCTTGTACGCCGCGATGCTGCCGGAGACGGCCAGCAGCACCTGTGCAGGTCTATCCAGGGTTGAGCTGACCATAGCGCAGCAGCCCTCGCAACGTCAGGTCCGCATCCAGCAGATAGTCCTCCGGAAGCCGCATGAGCGGAGCGCAGCCCCCCGTTGCAAGCACGCGCGCCCCCGTGAACCCGCCTCCAGCATCCCGACGCATCGCCTCGACGAGGCCGGTAATCAGCGAAGCATGTCCAATCAGAAGGCCGCTCTGCAATTGGGTCTCCGTCGTTACTCCCATTGGTCTCGGCGGCAGCTCCAGCGGCACCGAAGTGAGCTTTGCTGCCCGCTCTACAAGCGATCGCCAACTGGTCAGCAATCCCGGCGAAATGGCTCCGCCGATGTAGGCTGGCCGCTCGTCAATCAGGCAGACGGTCGTGGCCGTACCGGCATCCACGATTATGCAGGGAGGCGCAACAGTGGCGAGCGCACCGGCCGCGTTCGCAAGGCGGTCGGCCCCCAGCTGCTCGGGAAAAGGCAGATCCAGTTCG
Organism: uncultured Chthonomonadales bacterium; assembly: GCA_964526545.1. Classification (GTDB taxonomy): domain Bacteria; phylum Armatimonadota; class Chthonomonadetes; order Chthonomonadales; family CAJBBX01; genus CAZGLN01. The sequence goes on along the minus strand of CAZGLN010000080.1, from coordinate 638 downwards.
AAATCGCGACGTGCACGGTGGTCTACGATCAGCAGAGAGAGGTCGTTCAGCGCTGCTCGAACGATGCGGTCCACCGCCGGCACTACCGAAGACACAACGGCGCGTCGGATGCTTTCAAGACCCAAGCTCGTTTCCGCTCCCCGGCCGTACTTAAGCAGGGTTGAGAGATGGCTCCGATATTCGTCCGCCGTTACATCCGGATTCGTCCGAAAACGGAACCGCGAGAGGATGGACTCGCCGTCCGAAACTCCGGCGAGGGTCTCGGAGTTCCCGATGTCAAGCAGCAGCCATCGGTCCATTCGGCTCAATGCTGGGCGGTCCCCTTCACCTCGCGCAGATACTCCTCCGCGGCCGCGCGTATTGCCGATGCCACATCCGCCCTCGGCCTAGCAAACCGCGGCGGCGGCACAACGTTCAGGCCGATTAGATCGTTCACCACGAGGACCTCTCCGGCGCATACCGAGCCGGAACCTATGCCGATGGTGGGAATGGTGAGCGCGCGGGTGATGTTTGCGGCCGTGGGCTCCGCCACGCACTCGAGAACGATCGCGAAGGCACCGGCCTCCTCGAGCCTGCAGGCGGCCTCGGCGAGCTCCAGCGCCTCTTCTTCCGTCTTGCCGTGTGTATAGTAGCCGCCC
>CAZGLN010000079.1:7268-14825 GCA_964526545.1 uncultured Chthonomonadales bacterium | reverse complement strand
TACGTTGTAGCCGCTGCTCTCGCGGCGCGCGGCATCCATGCCGGCCGTGAAGCGCATCAGCGGAAAGATCTACCAGAAGACCGGCATGGATGCCGCGCGCCGCGAGAGCAGCGGCTACAACGTAGAGGAGTTGGGCCTCGGCTTTGTGAAGTTCGCGGGCGATCTCACCCTGGACCTCATCGAAAGCTGGGCGATCCATCTTGGCGGATTTGAGGGCAGCAGCATCGTCGGCTCTCAGGGCGGCATCCGGCTGGACCCCTTCTCGTTCCATACCACGCTGAGCGATGTAGAGATGAACGCGACCTTCGAGATGGACAGCGTGGATTGGCGCTGGCACCAGCTGGACCCCACGCAAGCCTATTACGACTCACCGCAGAAGCACTGGGTAGCCGCCCTGCGCGGCGATTGCGCCCTCATCCCCACGGATGAGATTGCATTGGATACAATGCTTATCAGTGAGGGCATCTATCTTTCGGACAGACTGGGGCGGGAGGTTACCGCCGAGGAGGTGGAGCAGCACTCTACCTCCACCGCCGTTACGCTGTAACCTGGACTGTCGCGCCGGCGGCCCGCATCGCCTCGGCCGCCGGCGCGGATCGGCCTGCTTGGCCACGCGAAGGCAAGTTTTCTTTGCGCCGCGCGGCGGGAAGGGCCCCGCGACGCACCACGGAGCAACGCCATGGAGACACCGTCCCTGCCCGTGCCGGAACCTCCGGCTCAGATCTATGAGGACCTCGACGCTCTGGAGGCCTACCTTCGCACCATCCGCGAGTGGCACGAAATGCGCCAGCACCTCCGCAAGGATCGGAAGCGGATAGAGGACTCGATTGCCCGGGTGGAGCAGGAGCTTCGCGCGTGCATCCAGGCCGGCGACGAAGACATCGCCGCGATTCTGCGGCAGGTGCGCGCGGAGTTCAACAAGCGGCTAACCGCGATAGACCTCGCGACCGTATGCATGCCGGGGCCGCTGGGCGAGGCGGCCGCGCCCCCTCAGGAACCGGATGCTGCCGAGCAGGTAGGCGAGCAGGAGGGCCCTCCGCCGCCTTCCGTCGAGCAGGCGCCGGAGGAGGAAGAACCCCAGCCGCCCATCGCTGAGCCCGAAGCGCGCGAGGAGGAGCCCGCGGAACCCGCCCTCTCCCCTGAGGAGCTGGCGGCCAGGGAAGAGCGCGTCGAGGAGCTGCTGCAATGGGTCGCCACCATCGAGCACGGTCTCCAGGCGCTGCAGGATGCCATGCCATCCAATGGAAACGGCACCGCGCGCCGGAGAGAGGCGTACCTGCTCAGGGGGCTGGCATGCGATCTCGCCGGCGTGCAGGCCATTGCCTTCCAGGAGGGCCTGGCGCAGCGCACCCAGCCCGAAGTTCAGCGCGTACTCGGATCGCTTCTGGTTATGGCCGACTATGCCGGCTGCCCTCTCCCTGATCTTCCCGTGGACTCACTCGACGCGGGCTCGATTACTCCGGCGGATTGGCAGACGCTTGCGAAGCACTATCGGGCCATGGTCCCCGCGCAGGAGGCCTTCGACTGGCACGCGGCATACGGCGAGGACCTGACTCCGAGGCACCGCACGGACTTGATGAATTCCATTGCCGCCATTCAGCAGCGCGTCTACCGCATGCTTACCACCATTGGCCGGACCGACCCGCTGCAGCAGACCATGTACGACAAGCTGCTGGAAACGGCCAAGAGCGTCGGGTTTCTGGAGGCCCTCAATCCGGCCGTAACGGACAAGACCCTGGACAGGTATGCCGACGCACTGCCGGAGCGGCTCGAGAAGCTGCAGAAGGAGCGGCACGATGTGGACGAAAAGCGCCGCAAGAAGGAGGCGAAGGACTCCGCCATCGCCGCCGTCGAGGAGTGGGTGCGGCAGAATCCCGAGCCGAACGCGTGCGACCGAGAGGCCCTCATCGCGCTGGTAGCAAAGTGTCTGGATGTGGGCGTGCCGCCCTCCAGCATCCCCCTGCGTCAGGCCCTGGTGCACCACCACGCACTGCTGGAAGGTGAGGAGAAGCTCGCCAAGCTCCGCGAATACATCCGGCTGGAGCGCCAGAGGCAGGGCCTCGACCCGGATGAACCCCAGACGGGAGAGGGAGCCGACGCGGGTGATGAGGATGAGCCCGAGGAGCAGGACTTTTCCGAGGAGCAGCGCGAAGCCGAAAGGGTGGCCGTCGCCGCCGCCCTGCTTGGCAAGAACCTGCTCCTGCTCGGAGGCGTGCCGAAGCAGAAGGTCTGCGATGTTCTCCAGGACCAGATCGGGTGCAGCGCCCGCTGGCTGCGCACATCAAAGACGGACAAGGCCGCCAAGTTCGAGGCCGATATCCGCAAGGCTGACTACGTTGTCGTGGTGAAGAACCTGGTCAGCCGCGATATATGCGACAAGGCACGCGAATGGACCAAGGAGACGGGCAGACACTGCGTTGTGCTGCGCAGCGGCTACGGCGCGGTGCAGATTGTGCACCATCTCTACGAGTATCTCTTGGGCCGAGATCCATAGTTCAGTGAGGATCGTCGCGCGGCGTCAGGGTGCGGCAGCCTGGGTCAGCCGGTAAGTCCTGCCGCGCCGCGTCTGGAACTGCGTCAAGAACTCCTCGCCCACCCTCTCCGGCTCGGCGCGGAGTGCGCCCTCCAGGCGTAAGGGAGTGCGCGACCGGATGCGGCACCAGCCATCCAGACGCGCCTTTACCACGGCGGAGAGTACGCGGCCGTCCCTCCAGCGCGCGTCCACCTCGAAGCCGCCCCGTGCCCGCAGGCCGCTGAAACTCCCCTCGGCCCACGCCCTTGGCAGCCCGGGGAGCAGCCGAATCTGCCCACCGTGGCTCTGCAGCAGCATCTCGGCAATGCCCGCCGTGCCGCCGAAGTTCCCGTCTATCTGAAACGGCGGGTGGTCATCGAAGAGGTTGGGCAGGGTGCTCTTGGCCAGCAGGGCATGCAGGTTGGAGTGTGCCAGCTCTCCCTCGCCGAAGCGCGCCCAGAGGTTGACTATCCATGCGCGGCTCCAGCCGGTATGCCCGCCTCCATGGCTCAGCCGGTACTCCAGCGACTTGCGGGCGGCCGCCGCAAGTTGAGGCGCGGTATCCGGTGTAATCTGATCGGCCGGATGTACTCCGTACATGTGCGAGATATGCCGGTGGCCAGGCTCCGGCTCGTCGTAGTCTTCTATCCACTCCTGCAGCCGGCCCGTCCGCGGGCTGATCTGCAGCGGCGCAAGGCGAGCCAGCGCGTCGCGCCACTGCCGTCGCAGTTCGGCATCCACATTCAGAAGCTCGCTCGCGGCAATGCACGCCGTGAAGAGATCGCGCACAATCATCAGGTCCATGGTCGCGCCGTAGGTGAACATGGAGACCGTGCCGTCCGGCTTACGGAAGCTGTTCTCGGGCGAGTGCGAGGGGTTGGTAACCAGGCGGCCCTGCGGATCGGGAACCAGGAAATCCAGCAAGAAGAGCGCCGCCTCCTTCATCAGGGGGTAGCCGCTCTTGCGCAGAAACTCGCGGTCGCCCGAGTAGAGATAGTGCTCCCAGGGGTGCCGTGCCAACCAGGCCGCGCCCATCGGCCAGACCCCCCATACGCCGTCGGCGGGCGTGGTGAAGCCCCAGATGTTGGAGAGATGGTGGACCACGAAGCCCCGTGCGCCGTAGTGGACCTGCGCGGTGCGCCGGCCGCTGGGCACGAGCGACCGCATGTACTCGAAGAGCGGCGTATGGCACTCCGCCAGATTCGCCACCTCCGCCGGCCAGTAGTTCATCTGCAAGTTGATGTTTGTGTGGTAGTCGGAGTTCCAGGGCGCGTTCATGTGCTCATTCCACAGGCCCTGGAGATTCGCGGGAAGGCCGCCTGGCCGCGACGATCCCATCAGCAGGTAGCGGCCGTACTGGAAGTAGAGCGCGGTGAGTCCCTGGTCCTCCGCGCCGCGCCGCACTCGCTCCAGACGCACATCCGTCGGCTCCTTGCGCCTGGTCTCTTCCTCCGCATCAGCAAGGCGCAGATCCACCCGTCGAAAGAGGGAGCGGTGGTCCTTCAGATGCCGCTCGCGCAGGGAGGCGTAGGTTTTGGCCAGAGCGGCTTCCGCTGCGCGCGGCGCCTTCCCGAGGGCATCCTCTCCACGGTAGTCCGTGGCAGCCGAAAGTGCCACCAGCGCCTCGGTGGCCCCCTCAACACGCAGCCGTTCTCCCTCGGCGCTCACCGTTCCGCCTGTTGCGCGGACCACGCAGTGAAGGGCAAAGCGCATACCGGAATTCGGCGGGGCGCCCTCCATCGTGTTGCGTATCTTGCCGGTCAGTACCAGCCGATCGCCGGATGCCGTGACTACGGCATCCTGCTGCCGTGTGAGGCGCAGGGAGAACCGGAGGGCTCCGGCTCGGTCGCTGCGCAGCCGGAGGAGGATAACCTGGTCGGGGAAGGAGGCGAAAACCTCGCGCGTATACGCGACGCCGCCCGCTCGGAATTGTGTGCGCGCGATACCCTCCTCGATATCCAGCTCACGCCGGTATTCCGCCACCTCTCCAGAGATCGGCTGCTCAAGCCAGAGATCGGCCAGCGACTGGTAGGAGCGAATGTTGATGGGCCGACCCATCAGATGCTTTTCCGCCAGCTGGGTCGCCTCGCGATTCTTGCCCTCAAAGAGCAGGCGGCGCACCTCCGGCAGGTAGCGGAGCGCTTCCGGGTTGGTGGTATCGCGCGCGTCGCCATCCCACAGCGTATTCTCGTTCAGCTGCAGACGCTCCCGATCCACTCCTCCAAAGACCATTGCGCCAAGCCGCCCGTTGCCGACCGGCAGAGCCTCCACCCACTCGCGGGCGGGCTGCCTGTACCAGAGTGCCCACCTGCTCGCGGGCGCCTGCGCTTCGCCGACAAGGTCCACGCCCAACCCGACTGCCCCCTCTCCGCTCGCGTATGCCTCGGCCATTCGGGCCGCCTCCCCGCTCTCCGGAGGTACGGGCCACCTCGCCCAATCCGGTGAGTCGCCTGGATGAAACTGCCACACGCCGCGCAGGTCCCGCTCGCCCTTCGCACACGCCAGGCGAACCGGCCCCGCGGCAATCCCGCCCCCGCCCCCGCCATCGTATACCCGCACGGCAATCAGGTTCCAGCCGCCGGGCCGGAGTGCCGCAGCGGGCACCGTATAGCGCCGCCGCGCGCCGGAGAGCCCGCGATAGGCGGGCGGCATGTCGCCCGTCTTGCCCACCAGCGTGCCGTTGACGAACGTCTCGTCGCAGTCGTCTATGGCGCCCAACTCCAACAGGGCATCCTGGCCGGCCCAACCCGCTGGAAGGCGCACGAAGCACCGGTACCAGGCAAAGCCATCCAGGTGCGCATACTTGCCGCCCTGCGCACTCTCCCAGAGACCCGGCACGTGCATGCGCTCCATCGGCTGTGCGTGGGAGGAGGACAGGCAGAGGCCGACCCAGGCGCAGACGAGCAGGGCCAGGTGCCGACGGCGGGCAAGGGGTCTCCACGGACGGCTCATCGCGCCGGATCGCCTTCCATCAGGCCGGCATCAATGTACTGCCCGCCCGTAGTCTGCCGGCAGCGAATGGCGAGGACGTTGCGGCCGGTCTTTAGGGCGCCCTTCACCTTGTCCAGCTCGAGCAAGGTCACGTAGCCGGTAGTGAATCCCGGCAGGGTGGCCACTTTCGTGCCGTTAAGCCAGATTTCGGCATCCTCGTCATGGTGCACGCGCAGCGCGACGTAGCGGCCGCGCGCCCCGCTGAGCTGAAATTCCCGCCTGAGCCAGATATCGTCCGTAAGCCAGGGCGTGCGCACCGCCGCGCCGGGCGTGCCCTGCCTTCCGAAGCCTCCGGGTCCCTCCTTCCAGCCGGAGTCGTCGAAGTCCGGCTGGTGCCAGTCTTCCGGTGGACGCGTGGTTGTGTAGCGCCACGTTTGCGGCTCGTCCTCGGAGGTGGGCAGCAGGACGCGCCAGTTGAGGCGCAGGAGGCGCGGACCCTGCTTCTCGTAGGCGGCCTTCCTCTCATTGATGGCACGCACCAGGCTCACGTCGTACTTCGGCGTGCGGTCGTAGAAGTAGATGCCGTTCTGCTCCTGCTCGATGTCCGTGAGCTGGGTGTAGCAGAAGGCGAACATGTTGGGATTGTCCAGCAGCGCATCGGTCAGGCCCTTGTAGCGCTCCAGGAAACCCGCGAGGTCGGTTTCGCCATACCCCCAGCCGCCTTCCGGGGCGCGCTCGGTCCGCAGCCGGATGCCTCCGTACTCGCTGACGAAGAAGGGCTGGCCGCGGTAGGCACTCCGTGGATCGCCGGGGAAGTTGTTCCAGGGATCGTATCCGGTCAGCGCGAAGGGCGCGTAGCGTGCCGCGAACGACGCCGGGTTCTGATCGTAGTCGTGGCAGTCGTACACATCGGTGCCCGGGTAGTAGTGCACATAGCCGCTGGTATCCAGGAAGGGGCGGGTCGGGTCCAGCGTCTGCGTGGCCGCGAAGAGCAGCTGCGCGTCCGCCCAGGCCGGCTCGGCGGGCGTCTCGTTCAATGGGCACCAGCCCACGATGGAGGGGTGGTTCCTGTCGCGTCTAACGACCTCGCGCCACTCCTCGAAGGCCTGCGCGAGTGCCGTGCGGTCGCCGGCATTCAGGCCCCACGAGGGATACTCGCCCCAAACGATGTAGCCCAGCTTGTCCGCCCAGTAGAGCAGCCGCGGCTCAAAGACCTTCTGATGCAGACGCGCGCCGTTGAAACCGGCCGCCATCGCCAGTTCCACATCCCGCTTCAAGTCCGCATCGGTTGGCGCGGTATAGATGCCGTCGGGATAGAAACCCTGGTCCAGCACCAGCCTCTGAAACACCGGTTTGCCGTTGATGAGGAAGCGGTTGCCCTCGATGGTTATTGTGCGCAGCCCGAAGTAGGAGCGCACCTCGTCCAGCACCGCGCCGTTCTTCTCGGTGGTGAGCACCAGATCGTACAGGAACGGTTTGCCGGGATGCCAGAGGGTTACGCGCTTGAGATTCAGCACGGCGGCGGTTGCGCGCCCGTTCGCCGGGACTCGCTCCTCTCCAACAAGTCTGCCTGCCGCGTAGGCTCGCAGGCGCAGAGTCACTCCGGCTGTCGGACCCACCGTCTCGCATTGCAGGAGCACCCGCTTATTGGCCGGGTCGGGAGTCAGTGCAAACTCGCGAAGATAGGTGGCGCCGGCCGCTTCCAGATAGACCGTCTGCCATATTCCCGTGGTGCGGGTGTAGACACAGCCCTCGCTCTCGCGGCTGTGGGCCTGCTTGCCCGTGGCTTGCGTGCCGCCGGTGGTCGCATCATAGGCGTAGAGCACCAACTCGTTGCCCGTCTCTCTCGCGTGCTCGGTGATGTCGAAAGTGAAGGGCGTGTAGCCGCCGCGGTGCTCTCCAAGATACTTCCCGTTCAGCCAGACTTTCGCCAGCCAATCCACCGCGCCGAAGTGGAGGAGCAGCCGCCGCCCGCGCATGCCGGAAGGCACGTCGAAGTGTCTGCGGTACCAGACGTGCCGCATGAAATCGCGATTGCCAATGCCGGAGAGCCGGCTCTCCGGACAGAAGGGCACGAGGATGCGCTGTGCGAGATCTCTGCCCTGAGTGAGCCC
>CAZGLN010000079.1:0-7258 GCA_964526545.1 uncultured Chthonomonadales bacterium | reverse complement strand
ACCGTCGCCGTTCTGGTCTATCTCGAACTGCCACTCGCCGTTCAGGTTGAGCCAGATCGGCCTCTCGAAATCGGGCCTTGGATGCTCCGGACGAGGTATCTCACCTAGAGCCGAGACGGCCGGAACCAGGCAGCCGAGCAGGACGAACAGCCAGAGGATAGTTGACATGGGGCACACTCCCGACAGATGGTTGATCCGGATTCCATCGTCGCGGGCCGAGTACCTGCCTGATCGGCCGGGCAGCGGGCGGAGCCGGCTCGGCTAGACCCGCTGGGCGACACGCGGAGTGGTGAATGTGATTCGAGCCTGGCGGGCCGGCGCAATCCGCGGCTCGCCCTGTCCCGCTTCACGCTCGGGAGAGCCTAGCGCACTCCCTCCAGGCTCTTGACCAGCGCATCGTGCGCGGCGGCATCCGGCGTGGAGGCAGCCACGGCGACAAGCGGCGACATGTAGCGCCGGTCCGGCGGCACCTCGGCATTCGCCTCCAGGGTCAGCGACACGCTCTCGCCTGCTGCAACCACCGGAGCGCTTCCATCGAGCACGGCATGCACTATCTCGGTCTTGCCGGTATAGGCGCCGCGGCCCTCGGGCGCGGGCACCACCCAGCGATCAAACCGAACCGTGCCAATCTTCACCGGCGCGCCAGTTCGGTTGATGAGGGTGAGGCCGCGCAGAAAGAAGGGGCTTCTGCCGGGCAGCACTTCGTACACCGCCTCCAACTGGTAGCCCGCATTACGGCCCTTGCCCTGCAGATGGATGGTGAGGCGGCGACCCATGTGCGGAGGTCGGCTGACTATCTGAAACATAAAGACCCAGTCGCCATCCAGGCGCAGGCTGGATGTGGAGCCATCCGGACGCGTTACGGCAATCTCGCCCTCCAGCGCCGAGACGGGCACGATGTGCGGCGCCTTACCCTTTGTCCGCACGCTAACAGTGCGCAGGGTCCCCGCTTCGCGGTCGAACTGGATGGTTCGCTCCACGGCCGCATTGCCCAGGCGCCACGTGGTCGTGCGCTCGTTGTAGTAGCAGTAGTTGTCCGCCGGCGGCGTGCGCTGTCCGTAGCAAGCGCCTCCGCTGACGGCCAGAACCGCGACGGCGACAAGAAGTACTCTGCGCATGGATTGTGAACTCCGGATTTCCTCAACTCTTCGTGCGGCTGGATATGAGCGGATGTGGTTTCAACCTGAAATGCGCCGTTTCCTGCCTCTCCATCGGCTCTAGGCTGCGCGGCGCTCCGATGGGCCCGGCGACTCAAGCAGCGCCTCCAGGAGCAGCCGCACGGGCACCACGCCGGCGTAGCGGCCCTCGCGCAGCACGATGACATCATCATGCACCTGCTCCACGCGCCGCAGCGCGGCTCGTCGCGCTACTTCTTCCACAGGCGCGTCCGCGTCCACGCGCATGGCGTGCGGGTCCGCGAGAGTGAGGACAGCTGCGTCGCTCTCCGCCCCCTGAGAGGCCACTGCGTAGTCCAGAACCCGCCGCATCACCAGGCCGAGGACCTCGCCCTCCTCCGCCACCACCGCGCTCTCGAGGTCCGGGTTGTTGACCGCCTTGCGGGCCAATTGCGCGATCGTTGTCGCGGGGCTAACCACCAGACCGTACCGCGCGAGATCGCCGATGGCGCATCGCGAGCCCGCAAGCCGGGCGCGCGACCTCCTGTGCGACTCCGCGATGGCCTCGCGCGCCGCCTTGCGCACGCGGCGGAACCCATCGTCCGGGCGGCTAAGCAGATAGCCCTGGCCGTAATCCGCGCCGGCCGCAATGACGGCCTCCAGTTCGTCCCGCGTCTCGATGCCCTCCACGATGGTCTCCGCGCCGATCTGCTGGGTGTACTCACAGAGGGAGCGGAGCAGAGCGCGGCGCGCCCCGTTGCCATCTATGCTCCGCACCAGCGGTCTGCCCACCTTCACGAAGTCCGGCCGCAAGTCCGCAATGGCCTCCAGGCTGCTGTAGCCCGCGCCGGCATCGTCAATGGCTATCTGGATGCCGCCCGCGCGCAGCTCGTGCAGGAATTCGGATAAGCGCGGGTAGTCATCCACGGCCTGGCGCTCGGTAATCTCAAGCACAAGCTGCTGCGGCCGCAATCCGTAGCTTCTGGCGCGGTCCGGCAAGGAGTGGTCGGCATGCTCGAGTTGGCAGAGGCCCTCCGCATCCATGTTGAAGAAGAGCTGGCCCTTCAGTCCGAGCCGTTGCGCATCCTCGAAACACTGCTCGAGACAGGCCAGGTCCAGCCAGGAGACCATGCGGGCGCGGTCCGCGGCCGCGAAGAGCAGGCCCATCCGCTTCAGCAGCCCTCCCTGCGGAGCGCGTATGAGCGCCTCGTAGCCATACACCTCGCCATCGGCGAGACTGACCACCGGCATAAACTGAACGCCCAGCCTTCGGTTGACGATGATATCCAGCATTTCGGAGAGCGCATCTATGTTCGCCCGCACCGCCTCCGCCGGCTGTATCCACGCCAAGGGCGTTACCTGAACGGGAGCATCCACCGCAGCGGCGTCCTTCTGATGCAGCGTGCGCTCGATTCCGCCGCGCAACTGGCGCACGAGCACGCTGGAGGTAACAGGGTCGAAGGGCTCGCCGCTCAGCGGAGTGATGATAGCCACCACCGTGCCATCCGCCGCCTGCAGAACATCGCGCCGACACGGCTCACCCAGACTCTCCTGCAGCGCCCGGCTGATAAGGTCGGCAACCTCCTCCCCCTCCAGAACCCATTCGCCGAAGCGCACCAGCATGGCGAGAGATGCCGGATGCAGCGCCTCGGCGAACTGCCGCCAGGCGTCGTCCGGCTCCTGAGGAGCGAGGATATCGTCCAATGGATGCACGTGCAGCCTCCACTCTGTTATCGGCGTTGAGGGCGCTCCGGCGCAGCGTAGTACCGCAAGCTCCCTCTCCGGAGTCTCCACGCCGCCTGTTCTCTTCTTCCGCATCCGGCGCGCTCCGTCCATCCGTTCCGCTCAACGCAGGGCTTCTTCCGCACCGCGACGTAATCATTAGCCCAGAAAGCGTGAAGGAGCGGCACGGATGTTTCTCTCCCTAGACGGGCGATGCGCGGTGGTTACCGGAGCGGCGCGCGGAATCGGGCGTGCGATTGCGGAGCGCCTGGCCCGCGCCGGCGCCCGGGTGGTAATCGCCGATATAGATGGTCAGGCGGCCGAGCAGGCCGCGGCAGCCATACGCGCTGGGGGCGGCCATGCGCTGGCTGTACCAACGGACTTGACGGCGCCGGAGCAGGTGCGCGGCCTCTTCGCGGCGGCCGAGCGCGCCTTCGGCCCGGTGGATATCCTGGTGAACAACGCGGGCATCGCGGGCAAGGCGGCCCCCATCGCCGAGCAGACGGACGCGGATTGGCACGCCGTTCTGGAGCTGGATTTGACCGCGGTGTTCCGGTGCTGTCGTGAAGTGATCCCCGGCATGTGCGCGCGCAAGCGCGGCGCGATTGTGAACGTGGCCTCCATCTCCGGCAAGGAGGGGAACCCGAACATGATTCCCTACTCCGTGGCCAAGGCCGGCGTGATCGCGTTGACCAAGGCGCTGGCCAAGGAAGTGGCTACCGAGGGTGTGCGCGTGAATGCCGTAGCGCCTGCAGTCATCGAAACTCCCATTCTCCAACAACTCACGCCCGAACAGGTCGCTTACATGTGCAGCCGGATCCCCATGGGCCGCACCGGAAAACCCGAGGAGGTGGCCGCCGTGGTTCACTTCCTCTGCGCGGACGACGCCAGTTTCGTTACCGGCCAGTGCTATGACGTGAGCGGCGGCCGGGCAACTTACTGAGGCGTTGGAAATCTCCGCACGTCCACGTCTCGCAAGAGGGCGGCGCATCCGCCGTACGGGCTGTTCGCTCGCCGCATGCCGACGCACGGGCCGCCCGAGAACGTCCCGCTCCAAAAAACCCGCGCAACTGCTGGTTGCTGGAAGGAACAGTTGCTACCTATCGCGCGTCCTCCATGGCATAACCACACACACGCGGTTTTGCGTATGTATTGGTGCACTTGGAGGAGCAAGTGTGAGCGTGCCTCGCGGGCCGAAGGTTGAGCCGGCGGGAACGTTCAGGCGGCGATGGAGCCGCCCTCCGGAAGGTTCAGGAGAGGCGGAGATGGGTTCAGTACTCACGGTTACATTCGGCGATGGAGACCTTGTGGAGCAGCTCTATTCGCTGAAGCTCTGCGCGCTCAGCAACCAGGATGTGCCCGCACTCTGGCGGCTGACCGATAGGATTCTCGAGCTTCTGCTTGCAACCGCGAGCGCGCGGTTGGGCTCCCGCTGGCCGGCGGGCTATGTTACGGAATCGCGTCTGTTCGACGTGCCGGTGGATTTCGTGCGCGACATGCCGCACCTGCTCTGCGAAAACTACGTTATCTATCCTTACACTCTGCGTGCCCCCAGCGTGCTCAGGGCATACTGAGCACCTCGCGCCACACGTCCGCAGTCTCCGCGGCCATCCGTTCCAGGGAGAACAAGGCCTCGGCGCGCGCGCGTGCCGCCGCACCCATCGCGCGCGCCTGCTCTTCGTTCACAAGTAGATCCGCGATGCGCGCGGCCATATCATCCGGAGCGGCAAGGTGGCCGGTAACACCGTCTTCCACAACTTCCGTCAGGCCGCCGACCGCGGTTGCCACCACGGGCACGCCCGCTGCCATGGACTCGATGGCAGCCAGGCCCAGCCCTTCCGAGCGAGAAGGTACGCACACCACGTTGACGGCGCGCAGCAGAGTGGCGACGTCCTCCACGCGCCCCAGAAACCGGATGCGGTCCGACGGAGCCGCGGCGGCGGCAAGGCGCTCAAGCGCGGCGCGTTCGGGCCCCTCGCCCGCCAGCAGCAAGGTGGCAGCGGGAACGCGCGCCAGCACCTCGGGCATGGCCCGCACCAGCCGGTCGAAACCCTTCTCCCGCGAGAACCTGCCGATTCCGAGGAGCAGGGGTCCCTGGGGCAGGCCCAGCCTTTGACGCACGAAGTCCTTGTCGCCTGCGGGCGAGAAGAGCCTCAAGTCCACCCCGCCACGGACCACGCTGACAGCCGAACCGCCCGGCAGCCAGGGCAACATCGCCGCGCGAACGGCCTCCGACACACAGACAACCAGGCGCCCATCGCGCACGCCGCGCCGGAACAGCCAGCGCGTGAAGGGCCCGGAGCGGGGCGGCAGGTTATGCGCCGTCCACACGAAGCGGCAGCCGCCCTGCCGCGCGGCCGATCCCACCAGCCAGGCCGCGCGCATTCCCTGCGCGTGCACAAGGTCATATCCGGAGAACAGCCCGCGAAGGAGCGCGATGGACCGCGAATCCATGCCCGGCGAAGGCCGCGGCGCGATCGGCACGTGGCTGCGCCGCACTCCCGCGGGCAGCGCGAGCGCCATCTCCTCCGGCGCCGCGACGCCGAGTTCCGCCGCCGAGCCATGCAGCGCGGAGGCTATCTGCTCCACGTGCCTGCGGATGCCGCCTGCCGCGGGACGCACGACGATGAGCACCTTCATGCGAGGCCTACCCGTTGTCTGTTTGGCTGCCATTGTCTTGACTTGCCGCATTCCGCGTCGGTATGCTCACCGCGGATGTCCGAGATGGCTGAAACCACGAAACCCGGTCGGGCGCCGCGCCTGTGGCGTACCCTGCGCCACGGCCTTCGCGAGGTGTGGGACGCTCTCGGTCTGATGATTGGAGCCAGTCTCACCGTCTTCCTCGTCGGCTTCGCCGCGCCTCTCGCCGCCTTTCAGGTTCTCTCCCCCTCGCCAGCGGGCCTTCTGGCGGCCGCCGCTCTGCTCATCCTGCTGGGCGGTCCCATCTGCGCGGGGCTGCATCTGCTCTGCTTTCGCGTCCTCCTGCACGATGAGCCTTCGTATGGCGATATCTGGTCGGGTTTCGCGCGCCTCTTCGCGCCGGCGGTCGGCCTGGCCGCGCTGCAATTGGGCCTGAGCCTCCTGCTCTTCCTGAGCGCGGTTACGTATATCGCGCGCGGCGGCGTGGGCTTCACGCTTCTAGGCATCGGCACCGGCTACCTGCTGCTCTTCTGGTACCTCTGCATGCTCTATCAGTGGCCCGTTCTGGCTGCGGGCGAACTCCGCATCATCCAGCGGGACGATGGCACGCGGCCAGGCCTCCGATCGGTTCTGCGCAACGCCCTGCTCATGGCAGGCTCCGCCCCGGGATATGCGGCGGGCCTGGGAGCGGCTATAATCCTCTTGGCCGTGCCGCTGGTGCTCAGCGGAGTGGGCGCCGCGCTGCTTGGAGCCGGCACGCTCGCGATGCTGACTACCCAGGCGGCACACGATCAGTTTGTCCGATTCGGCCTGCTGCCGGAACCTCCCGACCCGGATGCGCCGGTGCAGGACCCGGGTTTTCGGGTCTAACACGGTAAGGCTGCGCCTGCACGCAAGGAAGAGATACCTTCGATGTCCGAGCTGAGGATGATAACCATTGGCGGAGACCGCCCGATTCAGGTGCCCGCGGGAGTCCGCATGGCCTACCTCGACGAGTTGGGCCGCGAGAACGTGGTCTTCGTGCCGAACTTCCTCCAGACCTCCACCATGGGCGAGTGGGACGAGCAGGACGTGCCCGTGCTCGTGCTCTCCACCCAGTCCCGTACCCTCTGGAGCGGCGCGCCCATCGAGTGGCTTCCCAAGGAGGCCCAGGTGCTCCGTGTATTGAGCTCCGCCGAGGCCACGGCGCACCTTCGCCCGCTCACCCTCACGGCCGCCGATCTTCTGGAGTGGGCCCGGCTCAGCCGCGACCCCGCGCTGCCGCCTCAGCTTATGCGCGTTGCCCTCGAAATCCTTCCCTGGCTCGGACGACCACCCATGACCCCGCTCCAGCACCAGGAGTGGACCCAGCGCGCGCGCAAGTCCGCGCCCGAGTCGTAGCCCGTCCCCGCCCGTTGCTAACCCGGCGGTGCAAGCGCATAGAACGCGCTGGGGCAACCCGGCGCCAGCTACGTGGCAGGAACCGCGGCGCAGCGCTCAGAAATCCACTGCATGAGCGCGCTCCTTGCCCTTGCCATCCTCACCGCGGCGGCCCAGATGCCCCTAATCCATTTCTCGTTTGATTCCGACCGCCTTCCGCCGGAGTTCCATGCCCTGCCCTCTGGCATCTCCGTGGAGAGCGGCTGGCAGGGCAGCCGCTCGCTTCGGGTGGCGCGGCCCGCCGCGGAGGGCGCCGGCGCACTGCTCGCCACGGCGACCCTGCCCGTGGAGAAGCTTCGCGGCAGACGCATCCGCGTCTCCGGAATGGTGAAGGCCGAGCAGGTAGCCCGGCCGCCCAATGC
>CAZGLN010000078.1:0-14835 GCA_964526545.1 uncultured Chthonomonadales bacterium | reverse complement strand
CCGCCTCCAGGTCATGCGTGGCCAGCGCATTTCCAGCGAAGAGCAGATCAATCCACCCGCCTTCGATTAGCCTGGCCAGATGTGGCCCCGCACCAGTATGGATGATGGCGGGACCACCCACCAGCAGTCGCCTGCTCCCGTGCTGTTTCGCGCTTCGCATGCAGTCAGCAACCACACGAATCATCCTGGCTTTGTGGCGCTCGCTGGAAGCATCGCTGGACATGAAGCGAAAGCCCGAGAAGCCCTCGGAGCGCCTCGCAGGCTCGACGCGGGTTCCCCTATCCCCCACAACAACGAGATCCCCCCGCCGCACGCGGTGCATCGGAACCGTCCACGCGGTGCTCGGCGCGCCGCGATGCACCACGATGGCACAGTCCATCTCGGGTCGCTGCACCTCGACCCACGTACCATCCACCCTGACGCGCGTCGGAAGGTTTGTGGTAGAGTAGAAGCCCTCGGGGAACACGCCATCTTGCTCTACCGCGGCAAGCATGGCATCCTCTGCTGGAAGCGCCGCGCCGTGCTGGGCAATGAGATGGAGTATTCTATCCAGCAGGTCTTGCGTGGGCGCGGAGACCGTGATTTCCGTGTGACTGGTCTCGTCGCGCGTTCTGCCTATTACAAACTCCTCAATCGCGTACGAGCCGCCCGCTCCGTTGATCAGATCGAGAACCTTCGAGAGCGTGAGCGAGTCTATGATGTGGCCGTCCAGCCTTACCGTCTCTTGAACCATGTGCGGCCTCTGTGGGTGGAATGGCGACGCAGGGGTCAGAAAGTCCGCTGCAACGCGGCTCTTGCGGCAAAGGTGTTGCCGACGCTGGTCGCGGGCGTCCAAACCTCTATGAGTCCCAGACGGCTATACTGTAGCACCTGCATCATGCAAGGGTGGTTCCCTGGTGCCAAGCCTGGATAGCTGCATACCGTTCAGGATCAGCGGCATGCGGGTTAGGAAGCACAAGGAGCAGTGCCGCAGCCGACTGGCGTGAGACAACCTGATTGAGCGAGGGGGCGGACATGAAGGAGTTCATACGGCTGCTTGTGCAGGCGGTAGTAGATCTGCCCGAGGAAGTCCGTATCGAAGAGGAGCCTGGAGAGGTCGCTACCACATACCGGATTTACGTCGCCCCTAGCGATCTCGGAAAGGCCATCGGGAAGCAGGGTCGCATTGCCAACGCCATGCGCGTGCTTGCGAAGGCGAGCGCAATGCGGGATAAGAAGAAGGTCTACTTGGAGGTAGTTGGGGGACCGCCCGATCCCGAGATGTAGTCCGCAGCAGCAGCGCTGCAGCAGAATCCAGCCTTAGGGCCGCCTCACGAGGGTGAGGCGGCCCTTTGGTTTCCATCCACCCCAGACCGCTGCCACCTTCTGCAGGCGACCACGCGTTCCGATAATCTCAACGATCACACTATCTGCGCGCGCACCGCCATCCACGCTATGAGAAGGAGGGGGCCGATGGCCGTCCCAGCCGCCGCGTTGCCGGCGGAACAGCTCATCGCCTTTCGGCTTGCCGGAGAGTGCTACGCCGTGCCCATCGCCAGGGTGCACGAGATTATCCGTCTCTGCGCCATTACGCGCGTGCCGCGAGCGCCCCGAAACGTGCGTGGAGTGGTGAATCTGCGGGGAAGGATTGTGCCCGTAGTGGACCTCCGCTCACGTCTGGGGCTGGCAGAAGCCGAGGGCACGGAGCGCAGCCGCATCATCGTTGTGGAGTCCTGCCACGGCGTTGTTGGAATGGTGGTCGACTCCGTGTGTGAGGTTGTGCGGATACCCATGGATCAGCTGCTGCCGCCGCCGCTGCTTGTGGCAGGCGATCAGGCCGACCTCGTGCGCGGGCTATGCCACTTGGATGGCAACCTCATCATCCTGCTCGATCTTGATCGGGTTCTTCAGGTCTAGGTTGGTCGAGACGGCAAGCAGCCATGACGTCTGAGGACATGCAGCAGTACCTGGGGCTCTTCCTGGCGGAGGCGCATGAGCAGCTGGTGCTGCTGGAGCGCTCCATCCTTGCGCTCGAGGAGGGCACGGGTCCTGACGCTCTGCAGGATGCGTTCCGGGCGGCACACACGCTCAAGGGCTCCTCGCGCGCCATGGGCTTCCAGGAGATGGGCGACCTGACCCACGCCATCGAGGACATCTTCTCGGCATTGCGCGCCGGAACGGTGGAACCAGGCACGGAGCTCGTGGATGCCCTGCTCCAAGCACTGGACACGCTGAAGAGTATGACCGACCAGATTGCCGAGTGCGGCACCCTCACCGTGGAGACTGCCCCCATTGTGGAGCAGCTCCGCGCGCTTCGATCAAGCCCAAGCCAGATGGCGGAATCCGCGCCCAGGTCCAATGACCTGGTGCCCTTTCCAATCTGGACCGCCTCCGCCGACGAGGCAGCCAGACAGGCAAGAAGCGACGATTTCAACCTCTACGATGTCATGGTCCACTTCGCGCCAGACGCCGTTATGAAGTCTGTGCGCGCCATGATGGCGCTGCAGGCGCTTGACGCCATCGGCGCGGTGCTGGCCACCTCTCCCGACGAAGAGGCTATCGAAAACGAAGCCTTCGAGAGCGCCATCCGCCTTGTCTTCGCAAGCAAGTTGGAGCCTGCGGCAATCGAGCAGGCTCTGCACCAGATATCCGAGATTGCGCGCGTGCAGGTGCGCGATGCGAATCACCTTGTCTCCGAGCCAGTCCTTGCGGAGACACGCGCCGAGCCAGAAATGGCCGATGTGGCCACGGCTTCCTTCGTTGCCGAGGATGTACACGAACCGCCCACGATGCAGCCGCACCACGCACCGGTATCGCCGCACCAGACCGTGCGGGTGGACATTGCCAGGTTAGACAAACTGTTGAACCTCGTGGGAGAACTGGTGATTGATCAGACCAGTATTGACCAACTCACCAGCCAGGTCGTCTGCACCGCATCCGCCGAACCGGTGCATGAGCGGCTCTCGAGCGTAACCGCACACCTTGGGCGCATCGCGGACGAACTGCAGGATGAGATCATGCGCGCCCGCATGCAGCCGATTGAGAACCTCTTCAACCGATTCCCGCGGATGGTGCGCGACCTGGCAAAGAAGCTGGGAAAGGAGATTGAGTTCGTCCTCTCCGGCAGCGATACCGAACTCGACAGATCCGTGGTGGAGGTGATCGCGGATCCGCTCATCCATCTGCTGCGCAACAGCGTGGACCACGGGATAGAGACTCCGGAAGAGAGGCTGCGCAACGGGAAGCCCGCCCACGGCACTATCTGGCTGCGCGCCCGGCACGCGGAGAGCCACGTGTTTATCGAAGTGGAGGATGACGGCCGCGGAATCTCGCCGGCGGTTGTTCGAGCGAAGGCGATCGAAAAGGGTCTGATCACCGCCCAGGAAGCCGAGAGCATCTCGGATCGTGACTCGCTGCAGCTCATCTTTCACCCCGGGCTCTCCACGGCATCGCAGGTGACGGATCTTTCCGGGCGCGGCGTGGGGATGGACATCGTGCGCAGCAACCTGACACGAGCGGGAGGTCAGCTCGACATTCGCTCCGTGGAGGGCAAAGGCACCGCCTTCACCATTCGTCTGCCGCTGACGCTGGCCATCATACGGGGCCTCATGGTGCGCGTTGGCGAGAGCCTCTATGCGCTGCCGCTGGGCACGGTGTGCGAAGCGCTGCACGTGCCGGGCAGGGACCTGCACTGCGTAAACGGACGAACTCTCTTCGTGCATAGGGACGAGGTGGTGCCTATCCTTCCGCTGGATCGGCTGCTCGAAGGCCTTGTGCTGCCGCAAGCCCCTGCCGAAGATAGGAGTGTGCTCGTGGTGGTGGTCTCCGTCGGCGGCTACCGCTTCGGGTTGGCCGTGGACCACCTCGTCGGCGAGCAGGAGATCGTGGTGAAGCCTCTCGGGCAGCTCCTGGGCGACATCCAGGGTCTGCTGGGCGCCACGATCCTCGGTGATGGGCGAATCGCGCTGATTGTAGATGTGAATAACCTGTTGAAGCTGGCAATTATGGACCGGGAGCTTGAAAATGCTGCGTGACGTAAAAACGCTTCAGATTGACCGTGACGTCTTTCTGCAGACTCTCCAGAAAAAGCTCGCGGATCTTCCTCCCCTGCCTGCGGTGGTTACCCGGATAATGCAGACGGTGAACGATCCGAACACCTCGGCCGAGGATCTCAACCGCCTCATCTCACTGGACCAGGGGCTCTCCTCGCGGCTGCTACGTATCGTGAATTCCGCCTACTACGGCTTTCCTAAGCGCATCAGCACCATCACCAATGCGGTGGTCATCCTGGGTTTCAACACGGTTCGCAACCTGGTACTTGGAGTATCCGCCTTCGGCATGCTCTCCTCCAAGAACTCGGCAGGAGGTTTGGACCGCAGAGTCTTTTGGGAGCACAGCGTGGCCTCGGGCGTGGCTGCGAGCATGGTTGCGCGCAAGCGCCGCTCGCGAACACGCACGGCGGTTGAGGAGGCGTTCCTAGGCGGGCTCCTTCACGATATCGGCAAACTCTTCCTGGACTGCTACTTCCCGGTGCAGTATGCCGTTACCCTGGCCTACGCGGAGCGGCAGCAAGTGAGCACCATAGAGGCGGAGAGAAAGGTGCTCGGCATTGACCATGCCGTGGTGGGCCGGCGAACCGCGGAGCATTGGAACTTCCCGGCCTCCCTGGTGAACATGATCGGCAATCACCATCAGCCCCATCCCGATAACGAGTACTTCGAATTCGCCGCCACCATCGCGGCCGCCAACTGGATAGCCTCCGAACGGGGCTACCCGTCGGTAGGCGCGGTGCCTATCGAGCCCATGCCGCAAGCAGTTGCCGAATGGCTGGGCTTCTCGGAGGAGGACATGGCCTGGGCGGCACAGGAGCTTGAGATGCAGATAAGCTCCGCGCGCGACATGTTCAGCATGGATCAGGCGGCCTGACAGCACCCCTTCACGGCCGGCCGCACCCACGTGGCGCATTCGTTCTCGGGCTTGCATGTGCCAAGATGAGTCCACGGAACCGTTCGGGGTCGCCTTTACGTAACTGAAGCGACCGTCGCACCCTGGAACTCATTGGTTCTTCGATGCAAGGAGATGCCGCATGTCGCGCGGACTTTCGTTTGGCGTTCTGCTAGTGCTCTTCGCACTGGTTGCCATCATGGCGCACCGTGTCAACGCGCCTTATCGCCCTCCCGAACCGCCGAAGCCGCCACCCGTAACCGAGACCGCGAAGGACGGCATGACCGCGCCTCCAGGCATGAGCGGTGAGAAAGAGAAGCCTCCGGCGGCGCCCACAGTGTCAAGAAAGCCGCAGGCGATCGTCAAGCCCAATGAAACCGCGGACCCGCCGCCCAAGCCGAAGGTAATGGACTCAGCCGCGGTACTGCGTCAGAAACTGCAGAGCGGCCAGATGTATCTCGAGAGTGACTGGGCCGCCATGCGAAAGCCCGGCCAGGCAGGTATTGACGAGATTCGCCGGATCGCGGAGGAAGAGCGGAAGAAGGAGCTTGCCAAGACAGGCGGCAAGCCGCAGAGCCCGGTGATTCCAGAGAACCAGCGGTCTCGCTTGACCGCGCCCGCGATGGAGCCCGGCGCCATGCCGAAGGATAGCCACGGGCACTCGAAGGATGACGGGCACGGCCATTGAAGGGAGACGGTAATCTTACGCACGCAGGGCTCGGATACCCTTATCCGAGCCCTGTTCGATTCCGTCCGGTGACCTCTGCTAGGCGTTCTGCAACTGGATACCGAGTTTCGCAAGCAGAGTGCGAGGGTTCGTGTCCAGCGCCGCATGCGCCTCCTCGGGAGTAAGGCCCGCTCCTGCCGCAACTCGCTTCGCGAACGCCTCGGTGTGAATGTCGCCGGGCGAGTGCGCATCGGAGTTGACCAACAGGAGCGCGCCTGCCGCCCGAGCCACATTGGCCACGTGCCCATTGGTTAGCGAGTGGCCGCGGCGCGAAGTGATCTCCAGGAACACACCGCGCTCGCGCGCCAACCGCGCCTCCTCGGCAGTGAGGAAGCCTGGATGCGCCAGGATATCCACATGCGCGGATTCGATGGCGGCCCGATTCGTACCGGGTTCCACGGGTTCCACGGGAGTTTCTCCGTGCACCACCACAAGCTTCACGCCGACGAACTTGGCTTCGCGGGCCACCTCGTCTATTGCGGAAGCAGGCACGTGGGTAAGCTCAACCCCCGGCAGCACCGTGAAGCCCCAGTGCCTGTGCAGCAGCTCGGCCTCGCGCACCACGCTCTCGGCGAGAAACCGCACATTGCTGGAGCTGGCGTGGTCCGTGATGGCCATCGCGGTGTAGCCGTTCACGATGCAGCGGCGGGCCAGCTCCGCGGGCAAGAGCTCGCCATCGCTCAAGAACGTATGCATGTGGAAATCAAACAGGGCCACCTCTCCCTCGCTTTCAGGACGGCGTCCGCGTCCGCGGATTACTCCAGAAGGCTTACCATGCGGGTGTACTGCCGCTCCCAGCGATCGGGTTCTCGGGGCAGATACTCCTTCAGCGGGAACGACCTGGCGATCATCCTCCGACCTTCATCCAGCGAGGTCAGCCTGCCAACGGCGATCGCCTGGGCCAGCACGTTGCCGAGCGCCGTAGCCTCCACGGGTCCCGCCAGCACCCGCTTGTTGGCGGCGTCGGCGGTGGCCTGGCAGAGCGCTTCATTCTGGCTGCCTCCGCCGATGATGTGCACCGTCTCGATCCGCCTGCCCGTAACTTCCTCCAGGCGCTCCAGCACCCAGCGGTATTTCAGCGCAAGGCTCTCCACAATGCACCGAACGTAACCGGCAACCCCGTTCGGCTCCGGTTGCCCTGTCTGCAAGCAATACTCCGCGATGGCCTCCGGCATACTTGGCGGATTGAGAAACGCGGCGTGATCCGGATTCACCAGGCATCGGAACGGCTCTGCGGCAGCGGCCATGGCGGCCAGCTCCTCATATTTGTACGCGCTGCCTGCATGCTCCCAAGCGCGTCGGCACTGCTGCAGCAGCCAGAGGCCCATCACGTTTCGCAGCAGGCGGTAGGTGCCGCCGATGCCGCCTTCGTTGGTCAGGTTGTGCCTGAGGGTTGCCTCTGAGATGACCGGCGCGCTCTCCTCCGTGCCGACCAGCGACCACGTGCCGCAGCTGATATAGGCCCAGTTGCCCTCTCCCTGGGCCGGCACCGCCGCCACTGCCGAACCCGTGTCGTGCGTGGCGGGAGCCAGCACGCGAACGGCGCCCGCCCCGGTCTCGCGCGCGACGGTGGGATGCAGTTCGCCGAGAACACTGCAGGGCGGCACGATATCCAGCAGGAAGTGCGTCGGTATGCCCAGCCTATTCAGCAGGTCTCGCGCCCAGCCGCCCGCGCGCGGATTGTAGAACTGCGATGTGGTGGCGATGGTGAACTCCACATGCTTATTGCCCGTCAGCCAGAAGTTGATGAGATCCGGCATGAAGAGCAGCGACCGCGCGGCGTCCAGAAGCCGCGATCCTCCAAAGCGCATCGCCATGAGCTGAAACAGCGTGTTCAGCTGCATGAATTGGATGCCGGTAGCCTCGTAGATCTCGTCCCGCGGCACGATCTCGAAGGTCTTCTCCATCACACCGTTCGTGCGCGCATCGCGGTAGTGGTATGGAAAGCCCAGGGCCTCATCGTGCTCATCCAGCAAGGCAAAATCCACACCCCAGGTATCCACTCCGATACCGTCCAGTGCGCCCGTGTGCTCCGAAACGCACTTCGCCAGGCCCGCCTTGATCTCGGCGTAGAGACGAATGGTATCCCAGTGAAATCTGTCCAGAATCCGCTGAGGATCGTTGGGAAACCGATGGATGACTTCTAGTGAGACCGATCCGTCTTGCAGCTCGCCAAGAACCGCGCGCCCGCTTTCTGCGCCAAGATCGAAGGTGAGGAACCGTGCGGTATCCGCCATGGTGCTCTCTCCCAGAGTGTTTCGTTTACCGAGTACGGCTCGACAAGTCGCCCAACACTATCGCCCGGAACGAGAGATCGGTGGAGGGATCATGCCCTTGAAGGCTGATGACGCCCGCGGCTGTCCTGGCGCCGCTCCGCGCATTCGCCTGGTTCTCCGGCCGGCTGTCCTCCCAGTCCGTAACCTGCTCGCCATTGACCCACGTGGCCAGATGCTTGCCCACCGCGTAGATGGTCATGGTGAACCACTCTCTATCGCTCGAGACCACGCGCCTGGCGGGCTGGCGATTGTAAATGCCGCCAGTGCCGTAGTCCACGGGCTTTGTGCGGTCTTCCCCTTGCCACTGGTTGCGAATCTGGGCTTCATACCCGCTCCAGAGCGCACCCGGGTTGGCACGAAAGAAGACGCCGCTGTTCAACCGATCGCCATTAACGAAGACCTGAAGCTGGAGCACGAAGTCGCCGTAGCTCTGCTCCGTCTGCAGATCTGCCTCCGCGGATGTTGAGTGCGCCTTCCGGCGTAACCGAATACTGCGACTGCCCCTCGACCGCCTTCCAGCCGCTGAGATCCCGGCCATTGAAGAGCGCAACCATGTTGAGCGGCCTCAGTTCCATGCGCCGCACCGCCATCCCACCCGAAGCGCGAAGCGCAATCACACCGCGGTCAATCGGTGCGCGGCGCGTGGAGGCGAGCTCGCGCCCATCCAAACTCACGCGCACAGCCTCGCCCTCCGCGCGCACGATGAGCGTGGCCCACCGCTCGGTAACCCGCGGCGCCCTGTTCGCCCGCGCGATGCCGCGAAGGCTGCCGGCAGGCCATTGACGGTCGGAAGCGTCGAGCTGCACCACGATGCCGTGTGCTTCGTCAAAGGGTTGATCTGATGGGGCTCGGACGGCGAGCTGCGCCCGACCAGAAGCCTCCAGCCTGAATTCCGCCGTAAGCTGAAAGTCCTTCCACTGCGTGCGCGAGCGGAGGATCGCGGGCCCGGACGAGCTTGGCCGCAGGAGGTCCTGCGTGGCCTCCCAGGAGCCATCGGGAAGCGCGTCCCAGCCAAACAGACTTCTGCCGTCAAAGAGACGAATGGGCGTGCCGGGCTGTGCTTTCGGTACCTGCGCGTCGGCGCCCATTGCAAGAGCACCCACGCACAGAATGAGCGCTGACGCTGACCAGAGCACACCCAGTACTCTCATCCTGATTCCCCTCTCGAGCCTACATCTGGATTCATGCGGCTCGCAGTTCGGCCTGAGGCAGGCGCTTCCCTGCCGTCGCCGGCACATTCCGCGTTCGGTCGCCGGCCTGAAGCCGCTGCGCATTGCCGCCACGGTAACAGGCAAGCGAAAGGGCCCGGAGAGACCCCGGGCCCTGAGGGTTTCAGTGCCCCTATCCTAGCCAGGCACGATAAACTGCTCGAGGTACTTCTTGCCGATGAGGAAACCCTCCTCGCGGCCGACGGCGCCATCCTCATGCTCGATGGAGAGCACGCCGTTGTAACCGTTGCGGCGCAGCGCAGCCAGGTACTCGCCCCATCGCACCTGCCCGAGACCGGGAATGACGTAGCGCCACCAGCCCCCATCATGCTGATTGCCCACCCAGCTCTTCTTGGCCGCGTTGACTTCCGTGTCCTTGGCGTGGGTGTGGAAGATGCGGTCGGCAAAACGATCCACGGCGTGGATGTAGTCAATGTCCTGCCAGAGAAGGTGAGAAGGATCGAAGTTGAGGCCGAAGTTGCTAGCCGGCACGACTTCGAAGAGCCTCTGCCAGTGCCCCAGATGCTGGATGTTGGTGGCATACCAGTTCTCGAGGGCGATCTTCACTCCCTTGGACTGGGCATACTCAACCAGCGGCGTGAAGACCTCCGCGCAATCCTCCTCAATCGTCTGCATCTTGGACTTTCCGGGCACCGGATGCCCGGCCAGGGTGCAGACCACCTCCACCCCAAGAAGCGCCGCGGCATCCACGGCGGCTTTCACCACGGCATTGTTCGCCTTGCGTCGCTCCGGATCGGCATCCGTGTTGTTGGTGTAGGCAGCCACCGACGAGATACCCAGCGCGCGCCGATCCAGCAGGTCCCGAATTCGGTCCGCGTCGCCCTGGGTAAAGCTGGTCAGATCAATGTGCTTGCTGCCTGGTCCGGCTATCACCTCCAGACCACCGAAACCGTACTCGCCGGCGAATGCAGCCACATGCTCAAGAGGTTCACTGCTGAATGGCGCCGTCAGTAACCCGACGTACATGAGTGGGATTCTCCTTGACGGCGAGGGACTTTCGCGCCTCGCCCATGGTCTCCGCAAGAAGGCGTTGGGGCCGTCAGCAGTAGGGCTTTGCCTAACCGCACGAACGCGCCGGGCAGGAAGATGCGGAGAAACGGCTAATCATACCCTTACAAGCGCGCCGCCCGCAACACGGCGCTGCGCCGAGGACGCGCCATGGGAAGAACTATACGCGCCAGACCGCGATATCGCGAGGGCCGCGGCATTGGTGAACGGCTAGCCGAGATCGTGGTATACGTAGTCGTTGTTGCCGCCCTCATCGCCGGCGCGCGGTGGTACTTTGTGGTCTATCGGAACTCGCCGAGCCCGCTTCTCAGCCGATATATCGGGGCGGTAAATGCCGGCAACGTGGAAGAACAGTTCCGGTTGCTCGCGGAAGAGACCAGGCAGCGATTCGGTTCGCTTTCGCGCTACGAGAATCAATGGAAGCCGGCGCGCAACCTGACAGGCCGCATATCCAACTTTGTGATCCTCTCCATGAAGGAAGACGGACCAAAGGCGGAGGCGACTGTCAGACTCAAGATCAGGGACGCAGGTCAGGAGCTCTACATCGCCACCACCAAGACCTACACCGACCAATACGTGCTCCGCAAGGAGGGCGATGGATGGCGAGTAGCTCTGCATGAGTCGTGGGACCGGCTGGAGTCGCGCAAACCGGCGGAGGCCACGCGATAGCGTTAGGGGTGGCAGCCCGCCCTGCCAATCTGCGCCCCACGCGGGCGCCTGAAAAGGAAGAAGTGGATGCAGCAATGCGGAAAGTGCGGCTCCTCGGTGCCGGATGGGCGTGATACGTGTCAGATCTGCTTTGCCAAACTCGAAGCCGGTGGCGCGCCGGTTGGACCAATCGGTCTGCAGACGCCGCAGCCTCACCAACGTCCCCCCGATGATGATCTGGCACCTGGCATTCCGGGATTGCGGCCTGCCCAGACCTCCCAGGCCGGCGGAATTCCCGGGCTCTACCCACAGCAGACGGCCGAGCAGGAGCCGGTGGCAAACTATCTGAGCGGATCTCAGCAGCAGACCACGGGCCCCACCGGCGGTGAGATGCGCGTGTCGCTCACCGGAGAAGTGTTCGAGGCTCCGCCCTCCCTTTCACGGCCTACAGGACCCGCCGCCTATCCGGGCCCTGCCGCGGGCCCCGGCGGCAGGCCGGGCGGACCCTACGCCCCGCCTCGTGGCCCGGCCAGGCCAGTGAGCCGGCGAGGCGTCGCTGAGGCGGAAGAAGCTCCAGCCAAAGGCAACTCGCTGGCTGCGGTATTCGTGCTTCTCATCGTTCTAATTGGCGCGGGCGGCGCGGGCGGATGGTGGTATTGGTCCAACTATGTGGCCCCGAAGAACGCGGTTGTCAACTTCATGGAAGCCTTCAAGAACAAGAATTGGTCCGGCCTCTACAAATCAATCGAGTTTCCGGCCGAGTCCCAGGCGGGCGTGAACGAGAGCCAGTTCTCCATGGCGATGAACATGGTGGGCTCTATGATCACCTTGAAGGAGTATTCCATCGAAGGAGTTACGCCCGGCGATGGCTATACCACGGTGAAGGTGAAGCAGACCGTGGAGCTCTCGGGTGCCCTGGCTCAACTCGCAAGGCAGTTCGGCCAGGGGGGCAGCGGCCCTCAGACGCGCACCGAGGATCTCAAAGTGATCAAGAAAGACGGCGTATGGAAGATTGACGGAACAGCGCTGAACCAGCTCGCGGCGGCCGGCCGCGGATCTTCAGGCGCGCGGTAAGCAAACTGCCTGCCCCGGGCCGGTGTGCCCGGGGAACCAACCGGAACGCATGTGCCGTAATGGCAAGCATCGCTGGTTGCTTAGTACGGCAAAATGTGTTGCCTGAAACGCTGTTCAAATCGCGTTCGATGTGCGAAAATCGGCGGTATGGGGACGTTACACGATGTCCCCGACCCTAAGGAGAGCTGAGCATGAAGGCAGTCTGGTCTCTTGCAGGCGCAATGATGGTTCTTTCAGTGGCGGCTTTTGCCGCGCCGGACAAGAAGGAAGTCGCGTGCGCCGTGATGCCCGATCACAAGGTGAACATCGCCGAAGCCACCAAGAACAAGATGTTCGCGGACTACAAGGGCCGCCGCTACTTCTTCTGCTGCGCGGGCTGTCCTACGGCGTTCAAGAAGGATCCTGCGAAGTACGCCAAGGCCGATAGCATCCCGACTCCCAAGCCTTCGAAGGCCCCCAAGAAGAGCTAACCCGAGGAGGGTGAGCCAAGAGCCTCGCGCCGGCCGGCGCGAGGCTCTTGTTGTTGCGGTTTGCCAGAGACTGGTGGAGGTTCAAGCCTGCCTAACGGCGAACTCTCGCTGAACACGGTGTTTAGCCGTGGTGCGCCATCCGTGGCGGCATCATCGTGATGCAGGAGCCTCCTACCATGTCGCCCTTTGCGTCCCTTTCGCTTGTCGCGGTACTTGCGGTCTGCGCGGTCGCCTCCAGCTCTGGGCAGGCGCCAACCGCGGAGAACCGACCACGCGATCTTAACACCCGGCATCTATTCAGCCCGCCGGCCACGCGCGCGGAATGGAAATCCCGCAGCTCTCTGCTGAGAACACGTATCCTGCATGCCGCGGGCTTGCTTCCGCTTCCCCAGAGGACGCCGCTCAATCCGGTCATCACCGGGCGGGTCATCGGTCCGGACTACATCATCGAGAATGTCGCCATCGAGACGTTTCCGGGCTTCTGGCTCTGCGGAAACGTGTATGCGCCGAGAAACAAGCGTGGACGGCTCCCTGCCATCGTGAATCCGCACGGACACTGGGCGAATGGCCGTCTGCACATGGAAGAGGATGTGCCCAAGGCGCCGCCTCCGCCAGCCGGTCCCGCGCCGGGCCGCGCCAACCTGGTAGCCATCGGAGTGAACCTTGCCCGCCAGGGCTACATCTGCTTCGCCTATGACATGGCCGGTTACAACGACACCAATCAGGTGAGCCACCGCTTTGCCGGTGACCTGCGCTCGTGGTCCTGGGGCATAAGCCTGCTCGGTCTGCAGCTTTGGAACAGCATCCGCGTGGTGGACTACCTGCAGTCGCGACCGGATGTGGATCCGCGCCGCATCGGGGCGACTGGCGCCTCAGGGGGAGGCACGCAGACATTTCTGCTGTGCGCGGTGGATGACCGCGTGAAGGTGGGCGTGCCCGTAAACATGGTCTCGGCAACCATGCAGGGCGGGTGCCTCTGCGAGAACGGTCCAGGATTGCGATTGGACACGGACAACGCGGAGATCGCGGCTCTGATGGCTCCGCGGCCGCTGCTTCTCATTGCGTGCACGGGTGACTGGACCGCCGAGAACCCGACGGCGGAGTGGCCAGCCATCAAGAAGGTCTACGATCTTCACGGCGCGGGTGATCGCACCGCCTGTGTGCAGTTCAACTACGGACACAACTACAATTTAGAGAGCCGAGAGGCCATGTATGCCTGGTTCAATCGTTGGCTGCAAAGCCGAAGCGAACCGTACCAGGAGCGTCCGTTCGAGGCGGATATCCGGGCCATGCGCGTGTGGACGGCTGAACGGAAGATGCCGCCGAACGCTCTCGACGAATCCGGAGTCTGGTCCGCTCTTCGGGTGGATGCGGAGCGCGCACTAGACCGCGCCTGGCCATCCTCCACTGAAGGCCTCCAGGCGTTTGGGAACCTGTACCGGCCCGCATTACGTGCCGCCCTAGGCATGCTCTCCGACTCGGCCCCCTCCCGGGCCCCAAATCGCCGCGGTGCGGTGCTCATCGTCACGGATAGCGCGAATCGCGAGCGCGCCGAGAAACTACGGGCCGAGATGAGCCCTGCGCCTACGCGCCTGCTCGTAAGCGACGCGCCACCGATGAGCGCCGCTGATCTCTGGAAGGACTTCCATAGCTGCTACAACCTCACGCCGTTGGCGGTCCAGGCGCAGCGCATTGCGGCGGCTCTCGCCGGCCTGGATGGTGAAGCCGCGCCACGGGCCGTCGTGGCGTTGGGCTCGGCCGGGCCAGCAGCGCTCCTCGTGGCGGCGGCTGTAGACTATCGCGGTGCCCTGGCTGCCCACCTCGATCTGCCGGGCGACCCGGATGCGGCATTCGCGGGAGTTCTGTACGCTCCCGGCATACGCCGGGCGGGCGACCTGAGCAGTGCCCTGCTGCTCCGCGGAAGGTACCGCACCCTTCTGCTGGGCCAACCCACCTGGCTGCACATGGAGCGCCTTCAGGAGACCACGCGGCAGCTTGGCGGCAGTCTTGAAGCCGCGGAGTTCTCAGCCACTCCTGCCGCCATCAGCGGGTTTCTGCGCAAGTAGGCTTTGCGACCCATGCCTCTCTGGGTCGCGCGTCGCCCGCTCGCCTGGCTCGCCCTCTGCATGGCGGCGGGAGTAGCCGCCGCGGAGTGGGGCCTGCCGGCAGGCATTCTCGTCGGCATTCCCTTGTGGGTTGGGGCATTCCTTCTCGCGCGGCGGTGGCGGGTGCTGGCGGCTATCGCGGGACTCTTCGCAGCCGCCGGCTTCGTGCGGGCGCTCACGGCATTTCATCCTGGCGCCGACGACATCTCCCTGGTGCAGAGATTTGGCAGGGTGCGCCTGCAAGGGGTCGTGGTTTCCGATGTAACGGCCTCCGCCACGGCGGCCCGTTTCACAATGCGTGTCGAGCGCATGGACCCGGGCGGTGGTGATGCGCGTGTCGTTAGCGGCCTCACGCTCGTACGTCTGCGGCTCAGC
>CAZGLN010000077.1:13274-14842 GCA_964526545.1 uncultured Chthonomonadales bacterium | reverse complement strand
GCGACTTCCTCCATCCCGAGTCTGCCTCGCGCTTCGCTGTCGCCACGGTGAACGGCGCTACGTTGGAGGCTTCGGCCTGCTCGCTGGAGGGCGGACGCCTGCGGGTGCGGTTCGGCGACAAGGCAGGAGCGGTGCTCCGCGTGGAGCAGAAGCCGGACTACCTGGTGTTTACCGTGGAGGCGGTGGAAGGCGAGGGCGTAGACGCGCTGGAATTCGCGCGTACCCATCTGAATCTCAAGGGCGAGGAGGGCGAGCCCTTCACCGCCTGCACTCTCGCGCTGAATCTGCGGACCAATGTGCCGGAGCTGCCGCGCCCGAATGCCCTTACGCGAGCGCTCTGCTACAAGAAGACTGGCATGATTGGCGCATCCGCGGCACTGGTAGCCTCGCCGCCGGCGTCACTGCGCCGCGTGCTGCAGCGAGTGGTTACGGAGGCGCCGGAACTTCCGAAATCCCCGCTGGGCGGGCCGTTCGCTCTCGGCCAACCCATTACGCAGGGCTCGTATCTCTTTAACTTCGGGGACCTCTCCGAGAAGACGGTGGATCGGTGGATTGCCCTCGCCAAATCGCTGGGGATGACCCAGATAAACTTCCATGGCGGCACATCGTTCCGCTTTGGAGACTGCCTGCCGAACCCGGAAACCTACCCGCACGGCCTCAAGAGTATGAAGGCGGTGATAGACCGACTGCATGCCGCGGGCATTCAGGCCGGCTTCCACACGTATGCCTTCTTCATTGACAAGCGCACGCCGTGGGTTACACCCGTTCCGGACCGGCGCCTGGCTTCTGATGCCGTCTTCACGCTCGCGGCACCCCTGGATGCCGATACTGCTTCCGTGATGGTCCGCGAAACAACCGAGAGGATGTCCGCGGTTACCGGCTTCTTTGTGCGCAACAGCGTGACTCTGCGCATTGAGGATGAGCTCATCACCTACACGGGAGTCTCCAACACGGAGCCCTTCGGCTTCACCGGATGCGTGCGCGGCGCCTACGGCACCCGCCGCTCGGCGCACCCGGCAGGCGCCAGGGTCTACCACCTGAAGGAGTGCTTCGGGCTCTACGTACCAGATCCTGAGACCACACTGCTGGAGGAGGTCGCCGAGGCGAATGCGCGGGCCTATAACGAGGCCGGCTTCGATATGGTCTATCTGGACGCGCTGGATGGCGAGGACGTGCTGGGCGGCGCCGAGTGGGGATGGCATTACGGCACACGCTTCGTCTTCGAGCTGTTCAAGCGGATGAAGAAGCCGCCCTTGATGGAGATGAGCACGTTCCGCCATCACCTCTGGTATGTCCGTTCCAGGCTGGGCGCATGGGACCACCCCACCCGCAGCCACAAGGCGTTCATTGATCTGCATGTGCAGGCCAACGAGGAGAACCGGCGCATGTTTATGCCCGGTCAGTTGGGCTGGTGGGCGCTAAAGACGTGGACCGGCGCGCAGGGCGAGCCCACTTTCTCGGACGACATGGAGTATCTGCTTGCGCGCTGCATCGGCACGGACGTGGGTTTTGCCCTGATGGGCATAGATCCCGAGACTGCGGGCAGCATTCCCGCGCTCCCACGCCTT
>CAZGLN010000077.1:12084-13264 GCA_964526545.1 uncultured Chthonomonadales bacterium | reverse complement strand
AAAGTACGAGACGGTGCGTCACGGCGGCAAGGTCTCGCCCGCGATGAAGGCTCGGCTGCGCCAGCCGGGGGCCGAGTTCCGACTTGTAGATGCGAACCCGGGGCGGCCGCGCTTCGCTCCCGTCGCCCGAATGCGCCACCGTGTGGAGGGACCCGAAGAGCCCTCCGCCGCGTGGGAGTTCACGAACCCTTACGGCGCCCAGACGCCCACCGTGCGCTTGGAGGCACTGCTCTCAGTGGAGCGCCCCAGCGGTCAAAACAGCACGGTCCTGCTGGACGGCAACCTGCTCGGCGCCTTCGCCAATCGCGGCGCCGCGCCGGGCGTTCGGTTGGAGCTGCGCCCGGCGGAGCAGCAGACCCCGGACGGCGAGCCGACAGTGGCAGTGGCAAGCAGTAATCAGACGGCTACCCGCGAAGGGTCGTGGTCGTATGCGGAGCGGGTGTTTGAGCCTCCGCTCGACCTGAGCGCGAAGCAGGGGGTGGGCTTCTGGCTGCACGGAGATGGTTCCGGAGCCGTACTGAACATCCAGATGCGCTGTCCGCCGCACCTGGTGGCCGGCATAGGCGATCGCTACGTGGTGGTGGATTTCAAGGGATGGCGCTACGTCGAGCTCGTGGAGACCGAGGGCGAGCGCCACGGCCGGTATCGGTGGCCCTACGGCGATCCCTACTCCATCTACCGCGAGGTACTGCAGTTCGGGCAGATTGAGAGGGTCAGCATCTGGCTGAACAACGTGCCGGCGAATGGGACCACCAACATTCTGCTCGGGCCGGTGCGCGCACTTCCGCTCGCTGTTGGCGAGATCGTCAACCCCGCCATTGAAAACGAGGGTGGTGCGTGGCGGTTTCCCGCGCGCCTGCGGTCCGGGCAGTATCTGGAGGTGGAGCCGGACGGCAGCGGCGCGGTCTATGGCGAGAAGGGCGAGCTGCTGGCCTCGTTCAAGGCGGAAGGCGCCGCGTTGCGCCTTACGGTTGGGAGATCCCAACTTCGATTTCGGTGCGACGGGAGCGCAAGGCCGCGCGCTCGGGTCACTCTGGCCACGGAGGGCAGACCGCTATGAGAGGGGCGCTCTTCTGGGGCGGAGTGAGCGGATTTCTGGCGGTAGCCCTGGGGGCCTTTGGGGCGCACGGCCTCCGTGACCGCGTGACGGAATCCGCGATGGCATGGTGGCAGACCGGTG
>CAZGLN010000077.1:0-11990 GCA_964526545.1 uncultured Chthonomonadales bacterium | reverse complement strand
GGGAGTGGGCATTCTGCTCTTCTCCGGCAGTCTCTACGCAATGGCCCTCACCGATGTGCGTGTGCTCGGCGCGGTGACTCCGTTCGGAGGTCTCTGCCTGCTTGCGGGGTGGGCGCTCCTCGCCGCGCATGCCCTCCGGCTGCCGAGCGAAGAGAGACCATGAGCGCGGTGATCCTGGCGCTGGTGCTATGCGCCGCGCAGGGACAGGCGGTGGGTCCCCTCAACCGCAACGTGCGGACGGCCGGCGAGCTGATGCGGGCGGTGCGGGAGATGGGGCCGGCGGGCGGCACCATCCGACTGGCTCCAGGCGAATATGTCCTGACCGTGCCGATAGTCTTCCGCGGTAGAAATCACGTCAATATCATTGGGAGCGGCTGGAACACGACGCTGCATCGGCAGGGGGAGGGCGATGCCATCGTCTTCGAGGATTCCGGCTTCTGCGTTGTGCGTGACCTGAATCTGGTGGGAAGTGAGAGAGCGGGC
The DNA here is from genome assembly GCA_964526545.1 of uncultured Chthonomonadales bacterium. Classification (GTDB taxonomy): domain Bacteria; phylum Armatimonadota; class Chthonomonadetes; order Chthonomonadales; family CAJBBX01; genus CAZGLN01. The sequence goes on along the minus strand of CAZGLN010000077.1, from coordinate 11,507 downwards.
AGCGGCATTGTGTTTCGAGGAACGGCCAGCAGCAGCAACACGGTGGACGTCTGCCGTATCGCGCGCTTCCCCGTGAGTGGAGTGCGGCTGGAGGGCTCGCGCGAGATGCCGCTCTCCTCCAACACCATCAGCCGATGCCACTTCATCAGCAACCTGGGAGACCAGCTCTACAGTCGGTTCAACAACGATTTTTACATTCTTCAGAACCAGTTTGGCGCGCATGGAGGCACGCCCAATACCGGCGCGCGGTTGGTCCACTCCTCGGCCGGCACCTATTCAATGAATTATCACTGGGGCAACCGCGTGGCTTTCGCGATGGAGAGCGGTTCGCACTTCAACCGCATTGTGAACAACCGCTTCGAGAACTCGCGGCGGGAGGGCGTGGTGCTCGGAGGCGAGGCGCCGTACGCATGCATGCTCACCATCTTCACGAACAACACCATCCACACCAACTCCGAGGAGGCGTCCGGAAGGTATCCGGCGGTGCGCGCCGCCAACGTAACGGATCTGGTCTTTGCCAACAACCAGGTGTTCAGTTGGGATGCCGCCAAGGTGCTCCATATGTCCAGTCTGGTGGTGGGCCCAGGCTGCCGTGATTGGATAATCCGGCAGAACACGTTTCGGCACAACGCGGGCCCTGCGCTTGTCTGCCCGCCGGACGCGGGCCATGTAGTGGGCGACAATATCCAGGAGACGAAATGATGCCCGACCCTTCGCGACGGGAGGTTCTGGCCGGCGCCGCCGCACTGCTCTCCGCGCAGAGCCTGCCCAAGCCGCGCTTCCGAGGAGACCCGCGCATGATACCGCTGCTCGATACACACCAGCACCTCTGGGATCTGGATCGAATCCGCCCTCCTTGGCTCCCCGCCTCTGGCCCATTGGCGGGTGTGCACGACATGGCCCGCTATCTGAAGGAGGCGGAGGGGCTGAACATCGTGAAGACCCTCTACATGGAGGTGGATGTGGCGCCGGCCGACCATGACAGGGAGGCGGATACTGTCCTCGCGCTATGCGACCAGCCGCGGAACCCCATGGTCGGCGCGATCATTGGCGGAAGGCCCGCGGATGAGGGGTTCGCGCGCTACATAGGGCGCTTTGCGGGCGATCGGCGCGTGCGAGGCGTGCGGCAGGTGCTGCATGGAGGAACTCCCGCCGGATACTGCCTGGAGAGGCCGTTTGTCGAAAGCGTGAGGCGTCTCGGTGCAATGGGCCTCCGTTTTGATGTGTGTGTGCGGGCGGCGGAGCTTCCGGACGCCGCCAAGCTTGCGGATCTGTGTCCGGAGACGGTGCTCATCCTGGACCATTGCGGCAATCCGAGTGTTCAGGTCAGGGACCTCTCGCAGTGGCGGAAGGATATCGCCGAAGTCGCCAGACGTCCCAACGTCTGGTGCAAGATCAGCGGCATCGTGGCGACCGCGAAGCCCGGTGAATGGAGCGCGGCCGATCTTGCGCCCATCGTTCTGCACTGCGCGGAGGTGTTCGGCAGAGACCGCATCCTGTGGGCAAGTGATTGGCCGGTGTGCAAGATGGCCGCCACCCTTGCTCAGTGGGTGCGCGCGGCGCAGGAGATTGTTGCGGATTGGCCCGAGGCGGACCGGCGCAAGCTCTTCTATAAGAACGGGCACAAAGCCTACGGGCTGACGTAGGCGGTTCGCGGCAATCCGCCTGCGTTAGGCGCACCTGCGGTGTGGCCCAGCGGAGTGGGTTGCGGCCGTAATTTCGATAGGACCGCGAAGCCGGGAGACAAAGAAATACCCCTCTCCCAGGCGGGAGAGGGGTCTGCAGGTCTCTTGCGATCAGCGCCGCTGCGGCGCTCCTCCTGTACCGGGGCCGCCCGCGGTGCCTCCTCCTCCCGTGCCGCCACCACCGGCTCCACCACCAGGAGTTATCTGCTCGCCGTGGGGTCCCAGGGGCGGCGGGGCATTCTTCTCCTGTTCGGTGAGCTTCTTCTGGCAGCCTGCGGTTGCAACCGCGAAGAGTGCGGTAAGCAGAGCGATCGTTGCTTTGAAGCGCATTTCTGGTGCCTTTCTTGTGCGCTCAGTCTCAGGGCTCGATCGCGCCGGGCCATACCACCGGACGCTGGCGGTTGTCGGTCCAGCCGGAAGGCATGCGGTAGCTTCGGATACGGTCCTTGGGCATGAACTTCGCATGGCCGTCCGCGTAGCCGATGTTGGTGCCCTCATGGTTGGCCGACCACGGATTCCAGGTGTGGTAGCGGATGCGGTTCAGGCCGTCCCTCGTGCCCTCGGGGAGGGGGGGTCCGCCGCCCTCCCAGTCCATATAGATGCCGCTGGAGAAACACTCGGAGAGCACCGAGACGTTCGCGGCGCCCATCGGCGCGGAAGCGACCTTTGCCTCCTTGCTCCAGCCCTGGTCGGTGTTGTAGAGGTATTCGTTGTAGCAGTAGCTCAGGCCGTTGCGGCCGCTCCAGCGGTCCACTTCGGTGGCGCTGGGGCACTGGAAGATGTCGCGGTTCTTGATGTAGGGCTGTACCGCGTGCGTGAAGACTCCGGTCCAATCCACGGAGCCCTGCCACACCGTCCAGGGCCAGCCGTAACCGGGGCCGTTGCCGAAGCGGACACCCGGCCAGTTCTCGTCGTAATCCTGGTTGTACATGTGGAATGCAGTGCCGAGCTGTCGGAGATTGGAGAGACAGCTGGTCTTCCGGGCCTGCTCACGAGCGCGTGCGAAGACCGGGAAGAGGATGGCCGCCAGGATTGCGATGATCGCGATAACGACAAGCAGTTCGATCAGCGTGAATCCACGGCGCTCTTGCGTCTGTGTCATTGCTTGAACCTTTCCGAAGGATGTGCCGGCGCGCTGCACCCGCCCAGGCCCGATGTAGCTCCTGCCCGGGTCGGTTCTCACACACCCGGCATGCATCTTCTCCTCAATTCGGGCCCGCCTTCTCTGCCTCCTGCAACCGAATTTGCTGGTTTTCTACCCTCACGGAGCAGGTAGCCATCGGATTGCGCGTGCGCGGCGAGAAGAGCTGGAGAGTCGGCCCAAACGGAGGGTCCCATCGGTAATGACGCTGCGGCGTGCGACCGGCAACAGGCCCAGGTTGCGCGGCGTAGCAGTTCAGGACCACATGCAGCGCGAATGCCTCAGGCAGGGCGTGGGGCGCGCGCGAAGAGGCTCTCGATGGCCTTGCCGTGGCCGTCGCGCGTGATGTAGAAGGGGCGTCGTTCTACTTCGTAGGCTAGGCGCGGCGAGATACCCAGCGCCGTGTAGAGCGTGGCGTGGAGGTCCTCGATGATTACCGGGTCCTTCACGGTGCGGCAGGGCCGCTCATCCGCCGTGATTCCATGCACGTATCCGCGGCGAATCCCGCCGCCGAAGAGGAGGACGGAGCCGGCATCGGTAAAGTGCCGATGCATGCCGTAGTGCTTGAGCGATTGGATGGACGCGGGGACCTCCACCTGGTCCTTTACCTTCCGGTCCGGCTTGCCCTCGGTCATCATGTCGCGGCTGAACTCGCTTGCCAGCACTACCAGCGTGCGATCCAGGCGCCCCGACTTCTCCAGGTCGAGGATGAGCTGGGCAATAGGGGCATCTATCTGCCGCTTCATATCCACCAGGCGCGTGTGGCCGTTATCGTGTGTATCCCAGCCGAGAAAGGGCACATACTCGGTGGTTACCTCCACGAAGCGCGCGCCGGCTTCCACGAGGCGGCGTGCCAGCAGGCAGCCGAGACCGAACCGGCCCGTGTTGTAGATGTCGTAGGTCTCCTTCGGCTCCAGCGAAAGGTCGAACGCCTTGGCGGCGGGCGAACTGAGAAGGCGGTAGGCGTTCTCCAGCGACCTTCGCAGCGATTCCTGCTGGTAGTCGCTGCCGTACCGGGCCACCGGACTCACCTGCATCAGGCGTTTGAGGAACCGGTCGCGGTTCTCGAATCGGCTGGGCGACATGCCTGCCGGCGGCCGGACCGCCTGCATCGCCTGATCGGGAAACGGCAGATTGAACGGACCGTACTCGCTGCCCAGGAAGCCTGCCTGCGTGAAGGCCTTCAGCTCTTCGCCCTCGCCCACGTCGAAGCGCTGGCCGATGTTGATGAAGGCAGGCACCGCGGGGTTCCTAGGGCCGAGCGTGCGCGCGACGACCGCCCCGATGTGCGGACAGGCCACGGTCTGCGGCGGTGCGTAGCCTGTGTGCCAGTGGTACTGGTGACGGCTGTGCAGGATGAAGCCGAGGTCTGCGGCAGTGTAGGTGCGAATGAGCGTTCCGCGATCAAGTATCGAGGCGATCTTCTCGAGACCCTCGGAAATCCTCACGCCATCTATCGCCGTGGGGATGGAAGGGAAGGTGCTGAGAACGGCGTTCGGATCGAGCCCGACGCTGTACGGCGTGTGGCGCTTTGGGTCGAACGTCTCGGTATGTGCCATTCCTCCGGCCATCCAGAGCACGACAAGGCAATCGGCGGTGGCGGCGGGAGCCCTGGGGGGCTTGCCGTCGGCGGAGGCCACACGCGGAAAGCCCGCCGCGAGCGCGCCCAGTGTGGCCGCGGAAGCGGTCTTCAGAAAGTCGCGTCTGGAAGCCGGATCTCGCCTGTGCATTCGGCACATCCTGCATTGTTAGTGAGGATAATAATAGCCTACGCCCGGCATGCCCGGCAAGGGGCCGAACGCGCACGGAGTACGCCCGCGGACCGCTGGTGAGCATTCAGTTGCTCATGGCGGGCGGGGCGTTCAGGGCTTCCTGGGCGGCACGGCTTTAGCCGGCTTGCCGCTGTCGGCGGGTTTCGCCGGCGCGGGCCGCGCGGCGGATGGCGTGGGAAGCGGAAAGACGAAGTGCGCCGCGGTGAACTTCGGCGCGGTATCCGCGAGATCGTACACCGTCTCCCTGCGATAGCGCGACGGCTTCCCCTCGGCATCCGGCATCGTGAATTCCACCACGATGCGCCGAACCAGCCTGGGCGAGCGGCCGATGGAGACCCGCACGCGGCCCTCCGCGGGTGCCGAACCTGTCTGCACTGTGGCGACCAGCGTATCTACCTCACTCTCGCCTACCTTCTCGTCCGTGGCTATGGAGAGTTGCGAGGCGGCCTCGATGAGCGATTGAAACGGGTCGCGCCCCGCCAGCAGTTCGATTTCCAGGACCTGGGCTGGCAGGCCCTCCATCTTCGCGAGCGATGGGGGCGAGGCGATCGGCTTGACGGCCTCGGCCGCCGGGCCGCGCCACATCTGCTTGCCGTTGCCGACCACGAGCTCCCGCTTCGCGCCCTGTCCCGAGGCGGACCTGCCGAGAGCGAGGTACAGGAGGTTTGGTTTCTGGTAGCGCAGCTCGACCTCGAGCGGAGGATTCCAGAGGAGGCCCGATGCGTTCGCAGGCTCCGTAACCGCATGGGTCTTTAGGTGGAGCGCGTTCAGGCTCTGGTAGTAGGCCATCGTCTCGTCCAGCAGCTTCCTCACCTCCGGCGGCACGGTCGCCGCATTCTGCTGTGCTATCGCCGGAAGCGTCTGAATCGCCAAGAGGGGCAGCAGGAGCACCGCTGGCAGTCTCATGGGGCGTCTGCCTCTCTGTCCGCCGGTTGGGGAGTCGGCCTCCAGGGTATGTCCTGTCTGCCGGCCCCATGATTGGCTGCCCGCGCCAGCACGAAGAGGAGGTCGGAAAGCCGGTTGAGGTAGCTCACGGTGTGCGGCGGGATGGCCTCGGCCCGCGCCAGCGTAACACAGCGGCGCTCCGCGCGGCGGCACACCGCCCTGGCCACGTGCAGATGTGCCGCGAGGGGCGTGCCTCCGGGAAGGATGAATGTGCTGAGCGGGGGCAGCCCAGCCTCATACTGATCAATGGTCTCTTCAAGCAGTGCCTGATGGCTCGGGCCGATGAGTCCGCCGGGGGAATCGACTGCGTTGCCGCGCGGGTCGGCAAGGTCCGCGCCGAGACGGAAGAGATCGTCCTGGATCTGGCCAAGGACGGCATCCATCTGCGGGGCCGCGCCCGCGGCGCGCGCCAGGCCGAGGTGAGCGTTCAGCTCGTCCAATGTGCCGTAGACTTCCACACGCAGGGAATCCTTCGGCACGCGGTCGCCTCCCCGCAGGCCCGTTTCGCCGGCATCGCCCGTGCGCGTGTAGATCTTGTGCGCCATTGTTGGTTGCCTGGTCCGGCCGAGCGGGACCTCGCCCTCCACGAGCCGCTCGACCTAGTATATCAACTGGAACTCCGGAAGCATTAGGAGGGACCAGAGGAGGTCCTCCACGCCCTCGCGTCGGATGGGACTGCCCAGCATCTCCGACGCGAGCCTGATCTCGGCGGCTGTGGGCTCACGGCCGAGCGCGGTGCGCCACATGCGCCGCGCGGTCTCCTCAGCCGACCCCAGCCCCATCCATCGCTCCGCGCCCGCGTGCAGCAGACTGGTAAGAGTGCCGCCGTTCGTCAGCTCCAGCGCCTGGAGTGTTGTGGCCACCGGACTCCTCTGCGACACGACTTGCTCGCGGTTGGGTCGGCCCAGAGCCGTGGTCAGCGGATCCGCCAGGGCCAGCGCGGCGCGCGTCTCCACAAGGCCGCGGCCTCCGGCAATCACCTGCATTACCAGGGAGGTCCGCGAGTCCTTCTGCTCCACGGCGCCGGTGTCGGGACCAGCCAGTGCGCGAAATCGCTGGGCATCCGGCGGCAGCCGGAAGAGAATTAGAGAGTTCGCGTGGGTGCCGATACCAGCGCCGTACTCACGCTCACCAAGCCGGAGCGGCTTGCTGACGATGCTCTTGTTGCGCTGGATAGTGCCGTATCCCGTGGTGCCGACAATCCACTCCGCTTCGGCCAGCTTTACCTCGCCGTTCTTTGTCTCGACGACGGGATTCACCCAGTTCGCCCAGTCGTAATCCGCGCCGTTTCCTCCATCCGTTACGATGAGCGCCAGCGCCTCTGCTCCCGCAACATCCAGATCCACCTCGGCATAGCCGGCGCGCATCAGTCCGCTGGACCAGAGGATCCTTGCGCCGAAGCGCTGACTCTCCGCGGGATTCTGGGCGAGCGGATGGAAGGCAGGGCGGTTCCATACGCCGGTGAGCACACTCACACCGTCCACGAACTGCTCCGCCGATATGCGCTTGACCATGGGGCCGCGAAACTGATAGGCAGTTACCTGCTCATCACGCTGGGCCACGGCGGGCATCTGGTAGGCGCGGGATAGACAGATTGTGCGGATGAGCCGGCGCACATCGTAGCCATTCTGGGAGAAATCCCACGCGAGCCAATCCAGCAGGTCGGGATTCCAGGGGCGAGCATCCATCTCGTCTGTGGGCTCGATGAGACCGCGCCCCATCAGGCGGGCCCAGATACGGTTCACCAGTGTGCGCGACAGACGTCCGTTGCGCGGGTGAGTCATCAGATCGGCCAGCGCGGCCATGCGCTGCTCACGGGGCGCGCCAGCCGGGATGGATCCCAGCGATGGGTAGAGGAACTTGATGGGCGCGCTCTTGCCAAGCGGCTGGTCGCAGCGAACCATCTCCAGCTTGCCCTCGGCATAGACCCCCGCCAGCCCGTAAGCGTCCGCCAGTTTCCAGTTGTCAATGAAGCTATCGTGGCAGGACGCGCACTTCAGGTTGACTCCCATGAAGACCTGAGAGACACTCTGCGCCGCCTGCATCTCGGGTGTCTGGCTCGCATTCACCACGCCGCGCCACACGATGCCTTTCACGAAGCCCGCCGATTCTGGATGCGGATTCACCAGCTCGCGCACGAACTGGTTGTAGGGCATATTCTCAGCCAGCGCCCGATAGAGCCAGCGGGTGATCTGCGTGCGGCCGCCGTCTATGTAGCCGGTGCCCGCGTAGTCGTTGCGCAGCAGGTCGTTCCAGAAGGTGAGCCAGTGCGCGGCGTACGCGTGGTCATTGGCCAGAAGCCTATCCACCAGGCGGGCGCGCTTGTCCGGCGCACGGTCCGCGGCGAAGGCCTCCAGCGCCTCCGGCGGCGGCAGTATGCCGAGGATATCCAGATAGACGCGTCGAGCGAATCGCCTATCGTCCACGGGCGGGCCGAACTGCAGGCCCTGGGCCGCAAGTGTTACCCGCACGAAGCGGTCCACCGGTCCCAGGAGGGCGGCACCGGCGGGAGCGGGCGGCACGGGAGGCTGTCGCGGCTCCAGAGGAGGACGCCAGGGCTCCGCCGAGCCGCGCGCGCCGTAGGAGGCTCCCTGGTCAATCCATCGCGTGAGCAGACCGACTTCCGCGGACGTGAGGCGTGGCCCGCGCACGGGCATGATCTTGCCGGGAACCTTGCCGGAGACGAGCTTGATCAGGTAGCTCTCCGCGCCCTTGCCGGGGCGGACCACCGGATGAGTCGTGCCGCCTTGCAGCAGCGCGGCCCGCGAATCCAATTGGAAATTGCCGAGCCGCGCGCCGTCCCCGTGGCATGCGTAGCAGCGCTTCTTCAGCAGCGGCAGCACCTCGCGCTCGAAATCCACGCGCGGCTGGGGACTCCGCTGGGCGAGCAGGGCGAGTGGGAGCGCGGAGAGCGCAAGCAGGGCGACGGCAATGGCCGTGCGCGGCGACTTAGTTTCCATGGCTAACCAGATTGTAGGTTGCCGATGCCGTCCGTGTCAATGCGGGCCGCGGTTGAAACGGCTTTCGGCCATGGACCTGCATGCCGGTACAATGATGAGTACCGACCATGTGACGGAGGCATACGATGCACTACACGTATCTCGGCAGAACCGGACTGCAGGTGAGCCGCCTCTGCCTTGGCACCATGAACTTCGGGCCGCACACCACCGAGGCCGACAGCCATGCGATCATGGATCGCGCCCTGGAGTTGGGTATCAACTTCTTCGACACCGCGGATGTCTACGGCTGGAAGAAGGGGGAGGGCATCACGGAGCAGATCATCGGACGGTGGTTCGCGCAGGGTGGCGGCCGCCGCGAGAAGACAGTGCTGGCCACCAAGGTCTACAACGACATGGGCGATTGGCCCAACGAGACACGCCTCTCCGCACTGCACATCCGGCGCGCTTGCGAGGGCAGCCTGCGGCGGCTCCAGACGGACTACATAGACCTCTACCAGATGCACCATATCTGGCGCGTGGCTCCGTGGGACGAGATATGGCAGGCGATGGAGCTTCTGGTGCAGCAGGGCAAGGTGCTCTACGTGGGCTCCTCGAATTTCGGCGGCTGGCACATCGCGCAGGCGAACGAGGCGGCCAAACGCCGAAACTTCCTCGGCCTGGTCTCAGAGCAGAGCCTCTACAACCTGAACGCGCGCATGGTGGAGCTGGAAGTGCTGCCCGCCTGCGCGAGCTACGGTCTCGGCGTTATTCCGTGGAGCCCTCTGGCTGGCGGACTGCTTGGCGGGGTGCTGCGGAAGATCGAGGAGGGGCGCCGCGCCTCGGAGCACCTCCGCCAGGCTGTAGAGAAGGAGCGAGACAAACTCCAGCGTTGGGAGGATCTCTGCGCCCGCCTAGGCGAGGAGCCCGCCAATGTGGCGCTGGCCTGGCTGCTCCGGAACCCCGTGGTTACGGCCCCGATCATCGGCCCACGCACAATGCAGCAGTTGGAGGGCTCCCTGCGCGCGCTGGAGATCAGTCTGGACGAGACCACGCTCTCGCAACTGGACGAGATCTTCCCCGGATACAAGACGGCACCCGAGCACTACGCTTGGTAGGAGCCGCTGCAGCAGCGAATTGCGGCGCGTCCAGGACCTGGACGCGCCGCAATGTTCATGGGATGGCCAGCGGTTACCTTCGCCTACGGAGCGAGAGCGCCGTGAGCAGGGCACCCATCGCCAGAAGGGCCGCACTCGATGGCTCGGGCACTTCCGTCACCCGCAGGTTGGGCGTGCCAAGAACTTGAATGCCCCCTGCCTGGCGCAGGCCGATGGGAGACCAGAGGCCGCGCAGGTTGCGCTGGTCATCGAAGACGGTTACCCACGGCGTGTTGGTGGCGTCGTCCCTCGTCATGACGTAGAGGAAGCCCGCTGCGTCGAAGACCAGGCCGCGATCCCACGCCCACGAGAGGAACGGAGCCTCGACCATGCTGAGGTAGTTCAGGTCGCTGTCATAGAACTTTAGGATGTCCGCGGACGAGATCGGCGGCAGGTGCCACTGGTTGTTCACCGCCACGATACCCGCCGGCGAGATGGCCAGATCCGAGTTGTCGTACAGGGTATCAACGAAGAGGTCTTCGGTGCGGCTGAGAGTATCGAACCGCGAGAGGGAGCCGGCGCCTACGATATAGGCGTGGCCTCCGTGGATGTAAGTGCCCTGCAGCCCCCCGCCCTGGCCGAGCGTGTATCCCCAGGAATTCGAGAAGTCACGCTCGTGCTCGTCTAGGCGCTCGCCGCTCGCGTCTGTCAGGGGGATGATCCAGTTGCCGTTGTCCAGCACGGCGAATCCCCACGCCTCGAACTGCGACGGGTTGTTGTGGAACGTGAGGGTAAGGCCGCCGGGGGTCTGAGCCCATTCGAACACGCCTACCTCATCCGTCGCTACGTTTCGGCCATAGTGGTAGAGGTGGCCGTCCGGTCCCCAGCGCAGGAAGAACGGCCCGTCAAAGGGATCGGCTCCTGTCTCCGCGCGAAAACTCCTCACGAAGTCGCCAGTCGCGGTGTACTCAAGGATGTCCGAGTCGTTCCAGACCGCGTCGAATAGGAACACGTGTCCGGAAGCGAACTGTGCCTGGCTCGTGACCGGCAGGACAAGAAGAAACAGCAGAAGCAACGACGCCAGAACAAGACACAGTCTGCGCATACGCATCACCCTCCGCACATCCCAGGGCACGGTGTCCCTGGGCTCCGTTTTCCGTCTGCTGACGGTGTTTATTCAACGTTTGTCATTGCAAAATCTGTGCCACAAGCCGGTACTTAGACGAGGCTCTGAGGCTCATTTGCCGTACGGTTGCGCGAGCTTTCGCGCCGCTTCGGATGGAGACTGCTGCAGGCACACGTGACCTGACTTCCGTGCGGGCGTAGGCCGAGGAACCTGGCAGGGAGACTTGCCCAAGCCGCTAAGGAGTATGCGGAGGGAGGGTTACAGGAGGGACCGCGCGGCCCGGTTTGGCGGCCCGGGCAGCACTTACCTTACGGGCTGGCGCCCTTGGAGGCTCGGAGGGCACGCGCGGCGATATCGTGGCGGTAGTGCATTCCCTCGAATCGGATGCACCGCATGGCCGTGTAGGCTCGCTGCACGGCCTGCGCAATATCCTCGCCGACTGCCGAAACACCGAGCACGCGGCCGCCGTCCGAGTAGATCTGACCATTCTGCTCGCGCGTGCCGGCATGGAACAGGGTGCAGCCTTCCACGGCGGCCGCCTCGTCCAGGCCCTCGATAAGCTTGCCGGCTACGTACTCGCCGGGATAGCCGCCAGAGCAGGCCACCACACAGACACAGGCGCCCTTCCGCCAGCTTAGCTTCAGCGTATCGAGGCTGCAGTTCACCGTCGCGGCCACCACCTCCACCAGATCGGACTCCAGCAGCGGCAGGATGGCCTGGGTCTCCGGATCGCCAAAGCGGCAGTTGAACTCGAGCACGCGGAGACCCTTCTCGGTGGGGATGAGCCCGGCGTAGAGCACGCCCT
>CAZGLN010000076.1:0-14889 GCA_964526545.1 uncultured Chthonomonadales bacterium | reverse complement strand
GCCTGCGCTATGGCGATCCCTCGCTCCTGGGCCTGCTGCTCGGGGTGTCCGCGGTGCTGCTGGCGAGCCGGGCCAGCGAGCCGGTGCCCTCGGCGGGCGGTGCTTCGGCTGGTGCTCCCGCCGCGCTCACCAGCGCCTTTGATACGCCGCGCAGGCCTACGGGAACTGTCAAGATACGCATCATCACCAACAACTCAAGCAGCTTCTGGACCGCGATGGCGAAGGGCATGGAAGCCGCGAAGGCCGAGATCGCGGACGTGGATGCCAGCTGGCAGTCGCCGCCCGGCGCACAGCCAACCCACGCGGACCAGAAGGCCGTGTTCGAGCAGGTGCTGGCCTCCAACGTGGATGGCATCGCGGTTTCGCCGATCGAAGCCTCCGCCTTCGCGCCCGTCATTGATGCGGCCGTGGAGAAGGGGATTCCCGTCATTACCTTCGACTCAGACTCCGAGAAGAGCAAGCGTCTGGTCTATCTCGGCACCAACAACTACGAGGCGGGCCGACGCGCGGGTGAGATGGCGGTGAAACTCCTTCCGAACGGCGGCAAGTTTGTTGCCTTCGTGGGCAACATGAGCGCGCAGAATGCGCGGGATCGTTATCAGGGCTTGCTCGACGCGGTCAACGGGCACAACATCACGATGCTGCAGGAGCCCTATCAGGACAAAGCCGACAAGACCGGCGCCGCGTTTCGCAATGTACAGGACGCCATCCTCAAGCATGGGGACAAGATAAACGGCTTCCTGGGCATCTGGTCCTACAACGGGCCCGCGATTGTGGACGAAGTGGTGAAGGCTGGCATACGCGACAAGGTGAAGATCATCTGCTTCGATGGCGATCCGAAGACGCTGCTCAACCTGCGAAACGGCAAGGTGGATGCCACGGTGGTCCAGAAGCCGTACGAGTTCGGCCGCCTCTCAACGAAGCTGCTCTACCTCATCAACCGAAAGGGCCTCAAAGGGGCGATGGAAGAGCTGAAGCCCGAGTTGGAGAAGATGGGCATGCAGCTTAACGGCAGCGTGATAGATACCGGCGTCGAGGTGATAACTCCCGAGAATTGCGGTCCCTTCCTGGAGAGGCTGAAGAAGCTGGGTCTGGAGACAACCTAGTGGCGGCAGGGCCCAGCCCCGACACAAGCGGCAGCGGCAAACCGGCAGGTGCCGGCAAGATCCTGCGTTCGCGCGAGGCGAGCGTGGTCCTGGTGTTGGCCTTGCTCTGCCTCGCCATGTCGCTCACCAGCAGCAGGGAGACCTTCTTTCAGCACCGCAATCTCCATGTGATCGCGCTGCAGACCTCTCTGCTCTCCATCTTCGCCATCGGCGAGACCCTGGTCATCATCACGGGAGGGATTGACCTCTCTCTCGGCTCGATGATCGGTTTCATCGGGATGCTGACGGCGGTTCTAATCACGCGTCTCGGGGTGCACCTCGAGCCCGGCCCGGCGGTGGCCCTGGGCGTACTGCTGGCCCTGATGGTTGCCACGGGCATCGGCGCCATTCATGCCACCCTGATTCACAAGCTCCGTCTGCCGCCGTTCGTGGTTACCTTGGCGTCGCTGCTGCTCCTGCGCAGCCAGGCACTTCTTCTGAACAACCAGCTTCCGGTGCCGCTGGCCGAGTATCCTGCGCTGCTTGCCCTCGCGTCCAGCATCTTCCCGAATACACCGTACGCGATTCCGGTGCCTACGCTGGTGCTGCTGGTTGTGGCCGTGCTCACTGCGCTTGCGCTGAGCCGCATGAAGATTGGGCGCTATCTCTACAGCGTGGGAAGCAACGAGCAGGCCACGCGACTCTCCGGTGTGAATGTCTACCGGGTCAAGCTCTTCGCCTATTCGATGAGCGGGCTGCTTGGCGGAGTAGCAGGGGTACTCTACGCGGCGTACGGAGCGCAGGGCGATCCTCTGGCGGGTACGGCTTATGAGCTGGACGCCGTGGCTGCCGCAGTGGTTGGCGGTGCGAACCTGATGGGCGGGCAGGGGAGCGTGGTGGGCACCCTCCTGGGGGCCACCTTGCTGCACTCTATACTGAGCTCCATCAACCTCACCCTGGCCAATCCAGACCTCTGGCGGGGTACCCTCGTGGGTGGCGTGCTGCTCTTCGCGGTACTGGTTACCGCGCTCAACCGGCGGCGTGTAGAGTAGGATGCTGGTCGTCGGCCAGGAACCCTGGCGCGCGCTGGCGTCGTAACGCAGGTGACTGCCATGGACTCGCGGCAGCCGCCATTCTGGATGGGAAAATGCAACAACGGACCTCTCCCGCCAAGCTGCTTCTGTTTGTGCTGCTGGTAGGCGGAATAGTCGCCTTCTGGTACTGGCGCGGATCCTACGGGGCCATCGGCCAGGTGTCGCGCCTGGATTTCAGCACCGTGGACCATATCGCCTTTCTCCGCAAGGAGAATGGCAAGGTAGATCTCTTCCTGGCGAAGGCGGATGGTTCCGAGATCCGCCCATTCACATCCGATGGCCGCATGAAGCGGGGGCTGGCCTGGTCACCAGACGGTAAGCGGCTCTGTTTCACGGCCGAGCTGCGCGACCAGAACAGCACGGCGTACCAGCTCTTTCTGCTCGGCGCGGGCGACGTGCGGCAGGCGACGTATGGCTCGCTTAGCAAGGATGCTCCTGCGTGGTCGCCGGACGGCAAGCACATTGCCTTTCTTGCGGGCGGATCCATCCGCGTAATGTCGCCGAACGCCGCGGAGAGCCGCCAGGTGTATCCGCCTCCGCACAAGAGCGCCGCGCAGGAGATGAGCGGCGGCGATCACGACCATGATCACTCCTCCAGCCAGCCCGGGGAAGGGGAGACAGGCTTTCGGAAGGCGCCCATCACGCGGTTCCGCTGGGCGCCAAACAGCATCTCAATCGCGGGCCGTCAGGAGACCGAGGGCGAATTCGCGCTGACCCGTGGCGAGGCGGAGTGGTGGCAGAAGCCGGCGCGGACCAAGAGTGGATCTGAAATGACGGTGATGCCGGCCGAATCGGCGGTGGTGCTTCGCTCTATCACTGAGTCGGCTGTCATACAACTTCCGGGCGGTGACAGAGTCACGTTCGACTGGTTCCCGGATTCGAAACGTCTGCTCCTTGCGGTCAGCGGCCCCGGAGATTCTCACGGACTCATAGCGTTTCGCGTGGACGAGCGCGGCCTGCCGCCGGGTCCTCTCGTGCTGGCTGGCAAGGGCGCATACTCCTTCATGAATCCGGCGGTCTCGCCGGATGGCTCGCGTGTTGCCTTCGAGCTCTGGCGTGAGGCGAAGGGCGGGGACCGCGAGATGGTGGGGCTGGCCATCGTGCCAGGAACACTCGAGAGGCCCATCGTGCTCTCCGGTGAGAGTGATTTGGCGCAAGTAAGCTTCGCGGTGAAGGGCGATGCGCATGAGCCGAGCTGGTCGCCGGATGGGACCAGGCTGCTCTACTGGTCGAACAGAGGCAACGGGCGAGACTACTTCGTGGTGCCCGCGGCGGGCGGCGAGCCCACCTGCGTCACGGGGAGAGTGGGTGACAACTTTGCGGCCGTTTGGTCGCCCGCCAAAAAATAGCGAAGCGCCGCGCAGTGCGCGACGCTTCCCTTGGTGCCCAGGAGAGGAGTCGAACCTCCAAGCCCGTACGGGCACTAGTTCCTGAAACTAGCGTGTTTGCCATTTCACCACCTGGGCGCGGTGACGAAAACGATATATACCGCATACGGTATAATCTGTCAACGTCCTGCGAGAACATCCGGTTGTGTCCACCGATTCGCTCCTGACCGTAACGTTGAACGCCGCGGTGGACAGGACCTATCGTATTGATGGGTTCACGCTGGATAGGGTGCACCGGCCGTCGAAGCAGGTTGTGGTGGCGGGCGGAAAGGGCGTAAACGTTGCACGCGTGTATCGCACTCTGGGCGGCCACGCGGTGGTTACCGGATTTGCCGGCGGTCTGAACGGGCGGCTCATACAGAATGCCTTGCGGCGGGAAGGCATGCCGCAGAGTTTTCAGCAGACCCGTGACGAGTCGCGGGTCTGTATTGCCGTGGTAGATCCTGCAAACGGCACCCAGACGGAAGTCAACGAGGTGGGGCCGCTTGTATCACCGGCCGAGCTGAAGGGCCTGAGAGCAAGGCTCCGGAGGCTGCTGCGAGAGGTACAGCCGAGGTGGCTTGCCCTCTGCGGAAGCGCCGCGCCAGGCTGTCCCGCGGAGGTGTATGCCGGATTGGCGCGGATTGGCGCCGATGCAGGCGCGACGGTCATTCTGGATACAAGCGGTGAGCACTTGCGGGCAGGCATTGAGGGCAGGCCGTGGATGGTGAAACCGAACATCCACGAACTCGAGTGGCTGGTAGGTGCGTCTCTAGAATCGGATACCGAGATCGCGGCTGCGGCGCGCCGGGTGTTGCTGCCCCGATGCGAGGTTGTGTGTGTGACGTTGGGGGGCCGCGGCGCAATCTGCTTAACCAGTGATCAGGCGTGGCTGCTCAAGCCGCCGGAGATACGGTTTGTGAGCGCCGTAGGCTCGGGTGATGCATTTGTTGCGGCGTTTCTTTGGCGATACAATAGTACGGGGAACGCGGCACAGAGTCTGGTGTGGGGCGTGGCGGCTGGAGCGGCCAATGCCGAGGTGTACGGCGCGGGATTCTGCTCCCGCACGCACATCGAAGAGCTGGCGGCGCGTTGCGGTCAGCCCGTGAGTCGTAGTTAGCGGAGAAGGAACGGCAATGATAGATGCGCTGGCGATGTTCGAGAGCCCGGTGCAGATTGCCATCGTGTTGGTGATCGCGTTGCTGGTGTTCGGCCCAAAGAAGCTTCCGGAGATCGGCAAGCAGATTGGTTCCGCGTTGCGGGAGCTGAGAAAGGCGACTAACGACCTCAGCCACTCGTTCAACACGGATTACGATCCGGATGGCAGCTCCTACTCCAGCCATAAGAATGGAGGCTCCAGCTCGTCCTACTACAGTCCCTACACGTACGAGCCGCCGCCGGACCTTACGGACTACACGCTGGTCGGACGGTCGCCTTCACATAGCGAAACGAGTGCGCCTCCGGCAACCGCTTACGATGATTACGCGGCGCTGAGCGCCGCGGTAGCGAAGACGGAGGCTCCCGCCACGCAGCCGCCCTCGGGTGAGACAGTCGCGAGAACCGGACCGGGACGCGAGCGTGAGGGAGAGGAGGCGGCAAATGCTTGATTTGGTGGCGATGGGGCTCAGTCCCACACACTGGCTGATAGTCATCCTGATCGTCCTGCTGCTGTTTGGCGGGAGCCGTATTCCCGAGATGATGAAGGGGCTGGGTTCCGGCATCAAAGAATTCAAGAAGGGCCTTCAAGAGGGCGAAGACGAGGAGTCGGACACCAAACGCTAGGCCGAATTGGTAACGCGCACGGCAGGCGGCAGAGCCGGCTTACGGCCTCGCGAGGGCAGGCCGGCGCGCCAGTCTGGTGCCGAAGGAGAATAGACGAGTGCATGCACTGCATGTTGGCGCGAGCATTCTGCAGGTGCTCTGTGCGATCGCGCTGATTTTCGTGATTGCCATTCAAACCACCAAGAACGAGGGGCTTGGGGGCACCATCGGCGGGCCCGTAACAAGCTCGTTCAAGGGAAAGCCGGGTTTTGAGGAGCGCCTGAACGAGATGACGCGCTACCTCGGCATCGGATTCTTCGTGCTGAGCCTGTTTGTGGCATTGACCATGAAGTACTGAGCGCTGGCGCCAGAACGTAAGGGGCGAGGGGGATTCCCCTCGCCCCTTTCTGCGCGTAAGTACCGCGAATCTACTCGTATCGGAGGGCTTCGATGGGGTCCTGCCGGGCCGCACGAGAAGCCGGAGCCACTCCGAAGACAACGCCGACAAGAAAGCAGACCCCCACGGCCAGCGCGATGGCTTGCCAGGTAACCACCGGTTTGAGGGGTGAGAAGGCCCCTATGGCGGCGCAGCCGGCGTACGCAAGCCCTGTGCCAAGCAGGCCACCCGCCACTGCCAGTGCCACGGCCTCCGTGAGAAACTGGACGAAGATATCACGCCGTGTGGCGCCTACCGTCTTCCGGATGCCTATCTCCCGCGTGCGCTCGGTTACGGTGACAAGCATGATGTTCATGATGCCGATGCCGGCCACCACCAGGGAGATTGCGCCGATGCCGACGAGAAGCGCGGTGACTATCGTGAAGACGCGATAGATGGCGCGAAGCAGTTGCCGCTGCGTTACCACGCCGAAATCCTCGCGGCCATGGTTCTTAAGAAGGGCGGCCTTCGCGGCGGCAACAATGGGCTCCGGCCGTTGGCGGTAGTCCACTACGAGGGCGATTCGGTTTATCTGGCCGCCGTTGTACGCCTTGCGGGCCGCGGCGAAGGGAAGATAGACAAGGTTCTGGAACCCGCCCTGCCCGAAGAGCGATTCCTGTTCTTCCCGCACCACCCCGATGACTTCGAAGGGAATACCGCGCACGGTTACCCTCTGCCCAAGCGCGGGCTGGGTACCGAAGATATCCACCCGGCAATCGTGCGCGAGCACGCACACCATCTTGTCATCCTCGTCGGCGCGAAAGAAGCGTCCCTCCTTCAGCTCGATTGGCCAAACCCGCTGGATCTCCGATCGGGTTGCCAGCACAATGGCGGCGTGGGAATTCTGTCCGCGCTCCACACTCCCGAAGACAAACATGATCGGCACTGCCACGGTGATGCCGGGTATGGCGGAGAGCGTGGTGACGTCGCGTTCCGTGAGCGTGGAGATGCCCAGAGTGGACATCGGGTTGGGATTGCCGGACCTATCCAGCTTGCCTGGCACCACGAAGACGGAATTCGCGCCCAGCCCCTCAATCTGGCGGGCCACATCCATTTTCACGCCTTGCCCTATGGAGATGAGCATAACCACGGAGCCCACTCCGATGGTGATGCCCAGCGTGGTGAGGCCTGTGCGCAGCCAGTTGCCAACGAGGGAGCGGTAGGCACAGGCGAGGTTTTCACGATAACGGCGCATATCGGCGCAAGGATACCCTAGCGCACGCGGCAGCGTCCGTGTCCGTCGTGGTCGCACAGCACTAGCAGATCGCCCGGCCGGGATTTGGACCCGTCCGCGTAGGTCTCCTCCACAGCCGAGATTGCGAAGGAGTAGCGGCCGCCGCACGGGCAGGCGGGGGCGGCAGGAAGAAGAAGCCGCACCTGCTCGCATGTCAGCCGAACGATTCGGTGTTTGTCGGTGCCGATATGCTGTTCGAGAGCCTGCACGAGGAGGCGGCGGGCGGCCACGCAGGTCGCTACATCCGCCTGGGAGCGGATTGCTCTGCGGAACGGCGCAACCACCACAAGCAGAACCGCCAACAGGAGGCTCGCGACAAGCAGTTCCGAGCAGGCTGCGGCACGGTGGTGGACCATCTACTCCTCCGGAAGCTTGCCCTCGGCAAGACTACCAGGGAGTTGTTCCACACATGCGGTCACCGCTGAACAGGAAGACGCCCGCCTCGGGTGAGGCGGGCGTCGGCGGGGCGACTGACGGGATTTGAACCCACGACCTCCAGGGCCACAACCTGGCGCTCTAACCAACTGAGCTACAGCCGCCACGTGGGGTAAGCGCCCCCGGCAGGAATCGAACCTGCGGCAAACTGCTTAGAAGGCAGCTGCTCTATCCTCTGAGCTACGGAGGCACAGGCCTCTCATCCACAGCCGGCACTTACCTGGAGCGGGAGACGGGAATCGAACCCGCGACACCTGCTTGGAAGGCAGGAGCTTTACCATTAAGCTACTCCCGCACGCTCAAGCCGGCTGTCCGGGGAGACGCTCCTGGACGATATTATAACCCGCGCCGCCATCCGGGTCAATGCGAGTGCGGTATGCGTCGCGGGGGTGTTCTCTCAAACGCTCTGCCTCGGTGCCGGGGTCGCCAGGTACCGAGGCAGAGCGCTGAGTTTCGGCTGCTAAATGACCTCCAGGCCGTTGCGGTCCGGCAGGCTGGGGAAGGGCGCATGCGGCTCCGCCTGGTACCAGAGCGCCGTGGAAGCGATATCATCCTGAAGCGGCAGATACCTGCCCGCCGAGCGCCAGCCTAGCGCCTGAATCGTAACACGCAGGTCCTTCTCGAACCGGATGGGATCCTGAACGTGCCAGCGGTAGAGGCCGAACCGCTGCTGGGCGCGGTACATGCCTTCCGCACCCGCCTTGATCACCTGCGGGAGACCAAGGAAGGGTGTTGAGAACGAGCCGTACTGCCCTGGCGGATGCTCGAAGTTCCAGGCGCCGCCGAAGTAGTCCTCGGTGCCCGTGCCGCAGATGGTGGGGTAGTCGGTGTCCCCGTCCATGTAGAACTTGATCTCGCCCTCGCCCCACCAGCCGTTATTGTTCACCTGCCAGGCAATGTACGTGCCCACGTAATGGCCCCATCCGCGCACTCCATCCAGCAGGGTGTGCACCTCGCCGTAAGGCAAGGGATTGTTGCGCCGCCACTGCGCATGGAGATAGGCGCAATCCTCCGGGACGGGCGTGAGGGCGTAGGTAATCTGATAGAAGAAGCCGTGGCACGGATCGTCCCACAGGTTCTCTATAGTGATGCGCGCGGACTTGCGGAAGGGCATCTCCCAATAGGAGTTGAACCCGCCGGCCGGATTGACCGCGATCGGGAGGGAAGAGACGTTGCACCGCTGGCACCACCCATTGACGAAGAAATCCCCGAGCGGAGTCTCGATGCTGGGAGTCTCCTCTTCATCCCAGTAGACTCGGAGCACCAGCCGACGCCACCAGTCCGGATGCACAGTAATCCAGATGTGCTGAATGGCTCCGGGACCCTCAATCTCGGCGATGGTCTCCGTAGCGAGAGGGGGCAACGAAATGCAGGGACGCACCTTCCAGCCCGTACCAAGCTCGCGCGCGGCGCCCAGAGGGCGACCGTGTTCGTCCACGGGCGGCGCGGCCTTCGCGCCGCCTCCCTTCTCGCCGCGCGGGTTCTCGGCAGAGATGGATCGCGTCTTCGCGTGGGAGAGCCGGCTAAGAGAGTGCAAGCCCATCCCGAGCCCATCGAACTGCGTCATCGGGTCAGTCTCCTCGTTCTATGTGATAAAGCTGGCTACGGCGCTTGCTCGGCACACGCCTTCTATGGTGCACCGTCATAGATCAGCGTAGGTCCCGCTATGAAGATTGTCCCCCTGACGGGCGTGGTTCTGCTGTCCAGCAGGAAGGGGGCATCCCAGTGGATGGGGTAGTAGACCTGGCCGTCATTCCTGCCGCCCCAGTGTCCCGCGCGGGTGCCATCCATGGGCAGGCTGACGTAGCGCCACCCTTTCCAGTCCAGCGGAGGGCCATCCGGCTGATGGGTCTGGCCCGTAGCATCCACAAACCGCACCCGGAAGATATTGCCGGATCCGTCACCGTATATCCAGAGGCCGTAGGCCTTCGGTCGGCCCTCGATTCGGCGTCGGCCCATGTCGGTCATGCCCAGGTTGAAGAATTTCCAGCCTGCCTCGAAACGGTAGTCCACGCGAAGAGCAGCCATGCCAGGAGCGGGCGGACCCTCCGGCGGAAGTGCGCGAAAGACCTTGAATTCTCCTCCTACCTTTGCATCGCCATCCAGAAACGGATTGTAGCCAAGTAAGGGGCCATCGGTGGGCTGCCTGGCGAAGTCATCCACGGACCGGAAGACCAGGGGGCCCTCGGTGAGCACCGTTGCGCCGCCGGCCTCGCGCAGCTCAACCTTAACTAGGATGGCTTCCTGCGAGGCGTTGCGGAGCACAAAGGAGGTCTCCGCACTCGGCACCTTTGCGGAGAGGGATACCTGGCGGCTGCGCTCGGCGGTCTCCGCGCCGATAAGCCCGGCCAGCACCACCTCACCGGAGAACGGAGCGCCGTTCGGGCTCTCCACGCGCACATCCAGGCCCCTTGGAGACGGCGGAAGTACGGTTACCCGAAGCGGGTCCATCACGCGGACGCCGACCTGCTGCGATAGTGCGCCTTCGCCCGGGAAGGTTATCGTGGCAGTTACGGGTTTGGTCTCCTCGATGCGCCCTGTCGCGAAGGGCGGCCAGTTCAATGTGGTTCTCCGTCCTGGGGCCACGCGAATGGTGCGGGAAGCGACCTGAACGGTGATGGGCTGGGCAAACGGATTTCGCAGAGAGAGCCGGAGCTGAGCAGTCCCCTTTCGTGCGAGCAGATCCAGCGGGGCACGCTCCCAGGAGGCCGCCAGGCGGAGCAGCCTGTTTTCGCCCTTCGGCGTGAGGTACACAGGCGCATCCGTCAAGCGCAGCCGAAGACCTTCTCGGTCCGCGACGGCATCCGGCAGCGCGGCTCCCAGGTGGCTCTTCACGGAGAACGCTCCCGGGCTAGCGGGAATGGTCACCTCGCGCGGCTCACGAGAAGTGGTCCATGCCACGAGAACCTCCTTGCCCTCGGCCGCGAAGAGGTGCACATGGTCCCGCTCTTCTCCTACCCAGAGCCTCTTGTTGTGCGTAAGTCCCCGGAGCGTCGCGGTGAGCGTGGACATCGCACGGTAGGCCGGCTTCGGCTTGTAGACGGGATGCTGATCGGCAAGGTACGGGTGCTCCACCGTGCCAAAGTGGTGCTCCGGCTCTTTCGGGTCGGGGCCGTCATCGTGCCAGTCGTACCAGATGCTGAGCGGGATGTCGTTGGCGAGGTTGGTGAGCCACTGACGCGGCAGCAGTTTGCCCTGGCGCTCGGCATCCATGCCTGCCCACACCGCGGAATAGCCCCACTCTCCGGAAACGATGGGAATGCGCTTGCCGCGCGGCGCATACCGGTCAATCATCGCCCGCAGGCGGGCATAGTCTTTGGCGACTGTTTCGGGGTCCTGCTGGCGGTAAGGATGCACCGTTACATAGTCCCAGTACTCCAGCAATCCCGCCTTGAAGCACTCCTCCAGGAAGGGGAAATCCATGCCGGAGGTCGCCGGGCCGCCATAGAGCTCGCCAGGAGCCGCCGCGCGGATCGCCTTGCCGACCTTGAGCGCGAGGCGGGTGTAGTCGTGGACATTCGGACGAGGGCGCCAGAACGGGAAGATGTTCGGTTCGTTGTACATCTCCCAGAGGATGCCCTTGCCTCGGAAGTGGACAGCGGCAGCGGCCGCCCACCGGGCCATGGCGTCCTGCGCCTCCTCCGAGTGAGGCGACTGCGCGTTGTCGTAGAGGCGGTGCACGTAGTCGAGAATGAAGAGCGCTCGAATGTTGTGCTTCTCCAGCGCGCCGATCAGTACCTCGTACGGCTTGAAGTCGTATACGCCCTTCTCCACCTCTATCCGGTTCCAGTCGAAATCCATGCGCACCCATGTGCAGCCCGATGCGGCCAGCATCTCCATCTCGCCGGGCTTGGGATCGGTGAAGTGGATGTTGACGCCGAGGCCCGCGGGTACCGGTCCCGCGATGGGTGCTTTACGCGCCTGCGTTGCGGGAGTTACTGAAAGAAGCACAAGTGCGCTCATGGCGAGGCCTACCATGGGAAGTTCTCCGAGCATGCTGAGACGGTTTCAGGCTCTATTCTAAGAGCCGCTCCCCGGCTCCTGCCCGTGCGCTGCCGCCACGCCGCGACCGCCGGCATCAAGGGGCGCGCCGGCCGAGGCATCGAGAGTCAACCCTTGATGGCGCCGGCAACCATGGTCTCGTGTATGCGGTCGCGGAAGACCCAGTAGACCGCAAGGATGGGCGCCATCACGATGACGAGGCCGGCGAACAGCGTGCCCCAGTCGCTCTGATAGTGCTCTACCATCATCAGATTGGCGATGCCGAGGGGCAGGGTGCGAAGCTCATCGGAGCTGATGAGCACCAGGGCCAGCGGATATTCGTTCCACAGACCGATGGCGTTAAAGATGGCCACTACCAGAAGCCCGGGCCGCGCCAGAGGCAGCATCACCCTCCAGAAGGCGGCGGCCTCGCCGCAGCCATCGACCCTCGCGGCGTCCAGCAGCTCGGCCGGGAGCGTCTGGAAGAAGCCAGTCAGCACGAAGACGGTGAAGGGAAGCGAATAGGCCACGTAGACCAGCACCAGTCCCACGCGTGTATCCAGCAGCCCCAGAGCGCTCATGAGCAGGAAGAGCGGAACAATGGTCAGGAAGAGCGGAAACATCATGCCGCCGAGGAACGCGAGCGAGATGAGCTGCGAGCCGCGGAAGGGATGCTTCGCCAGCACGTAGGAGCACATGGCGCCTGCGGGCAGCAGCAGGCCAAGCGTTGCCACCGTAACGAGGACCGAGTTGGCAAAGGCACGCCCGATGCCTGCCTGCTCCCATGCTCTCCTGTAGTTTTCCAGAAGCAGCGTGCTGGGCGGCTTCCAGGGCGAGGCGAAGATCTCCGGCGTGGATTTGAGCGACGTGAGGCACACCCAGGCCAGCGGCGCCACCACGGAGACTGCGAAGACGCCTAGCAGCAGGGCGGTCAGGATGCGGCGCACTACGGCTTCGCCTCCGTGGGATCTCGGCGCAGCAGCAGCAGAACGGCACCCGCCAGAGTCATCACCAGCACGAAGTTGGCTACCGCCAGCGCCGTTCCGTAGCCAAACTCGTTCTGCTTCATCGCGCGCTCATAGAGGTAGGTGAGCATGACCTCGGAGGCGCGGTCCGGCCCGCCGGATGTCATGAGGAAGACCAGCGCGAAGATGTTCATCACGTTGATGCAGAGATAGATGAGCGCAACGCGCAGCACGCTCCAGAGCATCGGGAGAGTAACGCGAGCAAAGCGTGTGAGGCCCTCCGCGCCGTCCATCCTGCATGCATCGGCGATATCCGAGGGAATTCCGCCCAGACCGGCGGAGAAGAGCATGACGTAGAAGCCCATCGCATGCCATGCGAAGGCGAGGCCCACCGCGGGCAGGGCGGTACTGGTATCGCCCAGCCAACCATTTTCGGGAGGGGTGATGCCTATGGCTCGAACGAGCGAGTTCGCGAAGCCGATGGATGGATTGAGCGCGAAGTACCAGAGTATCGCGACGACTACCAGTGAGATGACCTGCGGGAAGAGATAGATTGCCCTCAGGCCGCGGGCGGCTCCGCGGCTGCCGCTAAGGGCATGCGCCAGAAGCAGCGAGAGTGGAATGACGCCGCCGCCGGCGACGAGGAGCATGCCGAGGTTGTGCCTGAGCGAGAGCCAGAAGACGGGGTCGGCCGCGAGTTGACGGTAGTTCTCCAATCCCACGAACGTGCGCTGCGTGGAGACACCCCGCCATTCGTAGAGCGACATCGCGAAGGCCTGAAGAACGGGCCCGACAACGAAGAGCGCGTATAGAGTGAGCGCGGGCAGGATGAATGCCGCCACGAACAGGGCGTGCGAGACCCGTCGGGAGCCAAACACACCGCGCGGCGAAGTGCCCGGGCCAAGTAAAGAATCCGACCGGCTCTGCATCGCGCGGTGTTCCGGCGGTCTAGGAAGGGCTGCCCGTCGGCGCGCGCGATACGGTGTGGCGCTTCACGCGCGGGTCTCTTCGTATCTCCTCGGCCACTCTCTCCACGCGCTCGCAAAACTCCTCCGGAGTGGCCTTGCCGCTCAGGAGGGCCGCCATGGCGTTCTGGCTCTCGGTGCCCAACCTGGGATACCACTGGATGTACTCCACCGACCAGACGGCGGAGGACTTCTTGAAGGCTTCCGCGGCAGGCTTGAGATAGGGTGGATACTGCGCGCCTTCCGTTCCCTTGACGGCCATGAGCGTGCCCTTCTCTTCGATAAAGCGTCGCGCATTGTCCGGGGTCGTCAGGTACTTGAAGAAGTCAATGGCGATGTCTCGGTATTTGGCGCGGGCTGGCACAACCCAGGGCTCGATGCCGATGCAGATGTTGGAGGGGTCCTTGCCATCGTCCAGCACGGGCGGCTGCATGTAGACCATCTCAAACTTCTCTTTGGGCGGCAGCGCCTCGCGCATCTCGGAATGGAGCCAGGTGCCGCAAGGCACGAAGGCGGCGCGTCCGGAGAGGAACTCCATCTGCGCCTCGGTGTGACTCATGGCGTTGGCGCCGGACTGAAAGAAGCCGCGGTCACGCAGAGTCTGGATCATGCGAGCGGCTTGCAGCATGGCGGGGGATTTCCACGCGCCCGGTACGAGGTTCTGCGCGTCATCCACCGCTTTGATACCGCCGGCGCTCGCCGCCCAGGGCAGCAGGAAACCGTGGATGGCGTAATAGGGGTACTTGCCCTGGTAGGTGATGGGCGCGATGCCGGCCGCCTTGATGCGCTCACACAGGCTGAGAAGCTCGGACCATGTGCGCGGCGGCTTCCAGCCATGCTTCTCGAAGAGGGGGCGGTTGTACCACCACCCGTGCACGCTGAAGAAGTAAGGCAGCATGTACTGCTTGCCTTCGTAGGCGCCGAGCGCAAGCAGGGAGGGCTCGAAGGTTTCGCGCCACGTGCCGGCTCCTTCAAACGGCGGGCCGTCCAGGGCGGCATTTAGATCCATCAGCTGACCTTCATAGACGAGGGGCCAGTGATCCATGCCCCAGCCAGGCCACGTGAGGTCGGGCGGATTGCCGGCCACGAAACGCGGCCGAAGCTGCTCCCAAATGCGCGGATTGCCCCACACTTTGATGGTTACGCCGGGCTTTATGGTCTCGTACGCCCTGGCCGCGCGTTCGAAGAAGTCTATGCCGTAGCCGCCCTGGAAGAGGGCAACCTCGACTTCGTGGCGGGCTTCCTCGTGTCCGGCCTTCTGCGAGGATCGGCAGCCCAGAAGAAGTGCCGGGATGATGCCGCCTAACAGAGCGAAACGGGCGAGACGCAACGACATGGCGCGCTCCTCTGCTTCCTTGGGAATGTGCGCAATCGCTCGCGCTACCTTCTGTGCGGATGGCCCCGGCTCCTGCCGGAGGAGCATCGGCCCAGGAGGCCGGCTACGCCTGGGAAGGCTCCTGATCGTGTGGAACGAGCGGCATCGGCACTCTGAAGCAGGCGATGAACTCCCGGTTGCCGCTGCCGCCGGTGATAGGCGACTCCATAACGCCGCGCAGCTCCAGCCTG
>CAZGLN010000075.1:7433-14894 GCA_964526545.1 uncultured Chthonomonadales bacterium | reverse complement strand
GAGCATCGCGTTACTCGCCGGAGGCCAGGCAGGAGGGCCAGGTTCGCCGGCGAAGAGACTTCAGGGAAGAAATGGTTCGGCGCTCCCGGGTGGTTGGGGAGCGCCGAACTGCATGCCGCGCCGGCCGATGCCGAATCGCTAAGCGAGAGGGATGGTAATGGTCATTCTTCCGGTGTACGCCATGCCCGCGCAGTCGCCCCCCGCGCCGGCGCCGCCCGGCGTGATCATTGCGCACAGCCCGGCCTCCACGCGGCAGTACATCGGCTCGCCTTCGCTGGTGCGCCTGCCTTCCGGCGAGCTGATTGCCTCGCACGATCTCTTCGGGCCCGGGTGCGGATCCAACCAGACCCGCGTCTATGCCTCCAGCGACGGCGGCAAGTCCTGGACGCTGCGGGCGGAGGTTACACCCTCTTTCTGGGCCTCGCTCTTCTGGCATCGGGGCGCTCTCTACCTCATCGGCACCACGGGGGAGTATGGCCAGGCGGTCATTCGACGCTCGCGCGACGCGGGTCGCTCCTGGACCCAGCCATCGGACGAGCGCTCGGGCCTGCTCCTGGCGGAGGGGCGCTACCACTGTGCGCCGGTGCCCGTGGTGGTGCACAAGGGGCGGATATGGCGTGCCTTCGAGGATGCCGGCGGGCCTGGCGGCTGGGGCAGCCACTTCCGGGCATTCGTGATGAGCGCTCCGGAACGCGCGGACCTCCTGGACGCTTCTCAATGGCGGGCAACCAACCGAGTCGGGCGCGACCCTGCACTGCTGGGCGGCATGTTCGGCGGCTGGCTTGAAGGGAACGTGGTCGTAACGCCGGAGGGCGGCCTGGTGAACATCCTCCGCGTGGACTATCGCGCGCAGCCCGAAAAGGCAGCCATTCTGTCCATCTCGGCGGATGGGGGCACTCTTACCTTCGATCCGGAGACCGCGTTCATCACGTTTCCCGGCGGATGCAAGAAGTTCACCATCCGCTACGACAGGAAGTCCGGCCTCTACTGGTCGCTGGCCAATCACGTGCCGGCCGATTATGCCCGGGGCCCGGCCGAGCGCACCCGCAACACCGTGGCGCTGCTCTGCTCGCCCGACCTGCGCCGCTGGGAGATCCGCTGCATCCTGCTGCATCACCCGGATACCCTCACGCATGGCTTCCAGTACCTGGATTGGCTCATCTTAGGCGAGGACATCCTCGCCGTATCGCGCACGGCTTACGATGACGGCATGGGCGGCGCCCACAACCAGCACGATGCCAACTACCTCCTCTTCCACCGCTTCCCACGATTCCGCACTCTCACCGCAGCCGACGGCGTGCTTCCTCTGGACCCTTAGCCCTTTCGCACGGCGCACAGCCTCAAAACAGGTATGTGCTCAGCCGAAACTATCGGGAAGAAGCTTACGAATGAGGGGAATCGTGACATCCGGCGGTTGCGCTTCTCCGCGGGTGTTTCACTGGGTCCGCGGCGGCTAACCCAACGCACGCCAGGACGCGTCGAACGGGGAGTCGTGAACACATGCGCCTTCTTCGGCAATCCGCACACAGGGGAGCCGTCCTCATCGGCGTGCTCTTCGCCATTCTGCTCATCTCCATCTTGCTGCTAGGCATCGGCACGCTCGCGATTGGCCATCACAACCGCATGCTTGTGGACATGCGTTATGTGCGGGCGCTGGACGCGGCGGAAGCGGGCATCAACTCCGAGCTCTTCTGGCTCTCCAACGGGAACACCGCGCACGTTTCGCCCTACACGGCGACGATTACCGGTGGGCAGTATGTCGTAGAGTGCCGCAACACGGATGGCACGGTCATCACGAACGCCAACCAGCTTCCCCAGCAGATCCTGGTGATCAGCACGGGAAGCGTGGAGAGTGTGTCGAGAACAGTGCGCGTGCGCGCAAGGCGCAACGGCTCCGCGTACGATTACGCAGTCTTCGCCAAGACGCAGGGTACCATCAACGGTAACCAGACCATCCAGGGCAGTGTGGGCACCGCGGGCTCCATCACCATCAACGGCTCCAACGGCATCTCGGATAGGACCATCGGCCTGCACGGCGCCTCCGCCACCGCGACCATCAATCCGCCGGGCTCCTATAGCACCCAGCGTCGGCCGGAACTCACCTGGCCCACGGTCTCCCAGCTCGCGGAGGAGACGGTCGCCGGCGGCCTCACCTGGCTGCAGGCCAGCAACGACAACAACCTGGCAAGCGCCTATGTGAACGGCGGCCAGCTCAACGGCTCCAACTACAACAACCGGACCGTCACTCCCGCCATCGTCAATCGCTCCATCTCCGCCAACGGCACCGGGACATTCACATTCCGCGGCAAGGCGGGCGGCGCCAACTACTTCCTCAACGCCATGACCTTCAACGGCAACTGGGTCGTGCAGTTTGACAACACCGAGGGGCCCATCAACATCTGGTGCGTTGCGCCAAGCACAAGCACCGTGACGTTCGTGCTCAACGGCGGGCACTCGGCCGTTACCATGGCACAGGACCCCACCAAGGCCGTGCGCGTCTACATGAACGACAAGACCAACCTTACGCTTAACGGCAACGGCACCGGGCGGTTTGGTGTCTACGCCATCAACAACAGCACGGCCGGCACCGTTACCTTTAACGGCAACAACAACCTGTACGGCAGTGTCATCGCAAACCGGTTCACCTTCAACGGCACCAACGATATCTACAGCACTTCCGGCTATTGGGACTCCGGCGACGGCCTCTGGAGCTTCGACGGCGTGTGGCAGGAAGTGGGCATGCGGTAGCCGGCAAACGTCGATCGCGGGCGCCTCCGCGTTGGGATGACGGAAAGCACGCGGCGGGCAGGCTTCGCCGCCTTCCGTGGTGAATCACTCGCTTGCGGGGCTGCAGTCCGTGCCCACATGCCGCCCGCCAGGTGCGGGTAAGGCCGCATGGACGCGGGGCATGCGCGACCGCCCGGCATGGCCATCTTCTCGCTGCCGAAAGAGACAATGAGCGACCCTATCGCGCGGCTCTCCACCGAACAGCGCAATCCACGCACCACCGAGATGGATTTGCTCGGCCCGGTGGAGCTGGTGCAGACGCTCCACGCGGAGAACTTCGTTCCCGCGGAGGCCGTGCGCGCCGCCCTGCCCGAAATCGCCCGGGCGGTCGAGATGCTGGAGGAGCGGCTGGGGCGGGGAGGAAGGCTCTTCTACGTGGGAGCGGGCACCAGCGGACGCATCGGGGTACTGGATGCCAGCGAGTGTCCGCCCACCTTCGGCGTGCCGCCCGAGATGGTGCAGGGAATCATCGCCGGAGGCGACTGGGCGCTGCGCCACTCGGTTGAGGGTGCCGAGGACGACCGCGAGGCCGGGGGACGCGACCTGCGAGAGCGCGGGCTGAACGCGGCGGACGTGGTGGTGGCCATTGCCGCGAGCGGCCGCACGCCCTATGCCATCGGAGCGCTGGAGGCGGCGCGGCAGGCCGGCGCCTATGCCATTGCGCTGGTTAACGTGGACAACGCGGAGATGGCGGCGTATGCCGACCTCACCATCGCGGCGGTTACGGGGCCGGAGCCGCTCACGGGCTCCACCCGCCTGAAGGCCGGCACCGCGCAGAAGATGGTGCTGAACCTGCTCTCCACCGCGGTCATGGTCCGATTGGGGAAGACCTACGGCAACCTGATGGTGGATGTGCAGGCCAGCAACGCCAAGCTGCGTGAGCGCGCCATCCGGATAGTGTGCGAGGCCGCCGGCGCAGACCGAGATACCGCCCAGCACGCGCTGGGCGCCGCGGATTGGCATGCGAAGACCGCGATTGTTGCCCTAATCGCCGGAGTGAGCGCGCAAGAGGCCCGGGAGCGACTCGCGGCCAGTGGCGGGCGCGTGCGTGCAGCCGTTGCGGGCAGGGAGGCTAGCGGTCGGTAATCTCGATGTAGTGCTGGTCCGGATCCTCCACGAAGTAGGAGCGTCGGCCGGTAGCGAAATCAACGGGTCCCGAGACCTCCAGCCCCATGGCCCGCAGGCGTGTCGCGTAGGCGTCCAGGTCCTCGGGCTCCGTGCGAAATGCCACGTGATACACATCGCCGCGCGGTCCGCCCGTGCGCTGCAGATACCCGGCCGCGAGGGGCGTGCCCGGGTCGCGCGGGTTAAAGACCACGAGCAGGAAATCGCCGGCGCGCAGGAAGGCATTTCGGCCCGGGTCCAGGCTCTCCAGCGTGAAACCCAACGCATCGCGATAGAAGCGGGCGGCGCGCTCTACATCCTCTACCCAGAGTGCAACTTCTGAGACGGAGCGGATGGGGCAGCTCATCAGCGGCTCTCCCTGTCGTGCCCATCCGCGTGCGCGGTGGCGGGCAGGTGGTCGTGGAATACGCCCTCCTTGTGCAGCCGATTGTGCAGCGTGCGGTAGGCGGAGGTGAGTGTAAGGCGCATGCGCTGGTAGGCCTTCTCGTCGGCGCGGGTGCCTATCGTCTCCAGGTAGGCCATTGCGCCTTCTATCTGATGCAGGATAGAGAGCGCATCCGCGGCGGCGAAGAAGGGGCTGTCTGCAACCTCCACCACCACGGGCGAGGTGTGCGCGGCGATCATCTCCGGCCGCTCCGGATAGCGCCCCCGCACCAGGAGGGCCAACCAGGAGCTCTTCTCGATTCGGACGGCCCAGTGGCCTTGCGCCGCATGCGGATCCACGGCCGCGCTCTGGCGTATCTCTCCATTCACTACGAGGTCCACCCGAGTCATGGGCACGGTGCAGCTCGCCAACTCCCAGGTAACGTTCACCGTGCCGCCGGATTTGCCCATGCCGATGCGCTGGCCGGCCGCCTTGCCCTCCACCGCGAACTCCACGAGGGGGCCATAGGTTGCGAAGGTGTTTCCCGAGCGGACGGCCGCCATCCAACCCTCGTAGTCGAAGGCGCGGCCCTCGGGCAGTCTGGCATAGGTGCGGATGGCACCCACGGGCGTGCTCGCGGCCATCTTGTCCGTGCCGGCAACCGCGGGCACGAAGTAACCGTTGTTCAGGTAGCGGTACCAATCCGAGAGCGAGTAAGGATCGATTCCGGCGTAGAGATTGCCCCAGGAGGTCATCTCGATGCCGTCAATCTCGCCCTCTACCAGCGCGGCGGCATGCTCGGCGCGCGGATTGGGGAAGTGCGGAAGTACGACCAGCCCGCCCTGCTTGCGGCACTGGCGCGCCCACTCTATCAGAAGCACGTCCACCGGGTCGCCCAGCGCCGCCTCGTCCGGTCCCGCCACGGTCATGGGGGCGATGATGGGTCCGCTGTAGCCCAACAGCGAGATGTGTCCCAGCACATGCTGCCTGTTCTCAGTGCCTACGCGCACGAGGTACTCGCCCTCTCCGCCCGCTTCGCGTGAGCCGTGGGTGGTCCTGCCGTCATAGTCTCCCACGTTGGTCATCAGCTCGCCCCACTGGCTGGCCAGCAGATTGATCACGTTCACGCCTTCGGCCGCGCCCTCCAGTTCCGCCGTGGTGGGCGAGAGGAAGTGGACGTGGGTATCGGCCGTAACCCACCCGCGCGATCGCCACGGCAGCACCCTCTCGAGCGTGAAGGTGAGCTCCTCGGTCTCCGGGCCTACTTCCACCACTTTGCGGATGGGCTTAATCTCGAAGCCCTTGCTAATCTCCACGTACACACGCCCAAGCGGCAGATCCACCACGGTGTGGCCAGGAATGTAAGTGCAGAAGTGGGAATCGGCATGCACGAAGTCGCAGCTCCAGTCCTCGTACCAGAAGGGGTTGGGTATGCGGGCGCGATCCACGGGGGCAAGGTACTCGCCGGCCTCGCCGTGCAGATGGAGCTTCACCGGCACGGGTTTCCCACCCTCGCGCTCCACCACGCGCAGCGTTACTCTGCGGTGGGCGGGCGCCACGGGAGTCAGGGGACCCGCAGGGCCGCGCGCCACTTCCGTTTCGGATACCTGGATGCCATCGGCAAGGTGAAACCGCGCGTCCGGAGCCGCCGTGTATTCCACAAGCGCCTCCCGCGGGTGCTCGGCGGGCGGCTGGTTGTTCACCGAATCGGCCCAACCCTCGTTGGGATAGACCGGCCGGGGCAGCACGGAAATCACCTGGCCCAGATCGAGCCGAATCTGGGGATGCTGGCCCTGGTAGTCGAGATCGAGCTGCAATTTGGCGCCCTCCGGAAGCGTGAGGATGGCCTTGCGGCGGCGCTCCCAGCGAAGCGGGTGGGCCGCGCACTGTCCGGCACTTACCGCGTGGAGCAGAAGTGTCCCATTGCGCGGCTCGATGAGCAGCCCTGTAACGGCGCGGTCGGGATGGGGATTGCGCCAGGCCCAGACCCAGGCACACCAGGGGTCCGCGTCGGGCTGGGTCACGCGTGTCTGCGCCCATCCCCACTGCATGCCGGGGCGCGGCTGCTCGGTGGTGGTGCGCGAGGGGAACGGCCGCCGCGGGGCAACGGCCTCGAAGCAGTTCTCGCCCCAGCCTCTCCACACCATGCCAATCTGGTGCCGGCGAAGGATGGGCACTCTCTCGGAGGAGCCGTCCGCATACAGGATGACGTAGTCCGCCAGATGCTCGCGCAGGCGGCCGATGCCCGCGGGCTCGCGGAAGAATCCGTGCGCGTCGCGAGTGAGCCACTTCACATCCGCGGTGTGCAGGAAGAGCAGCCAGCGCGCCTGAATGGGCTTCCACTCCGCCCTGACCGGCTCCTTTTCCGCCATCAGCACGCCTTCCGTGTGGAAGGGCACCCCCCAGCAGACACAATCGCCCAGCGGCGCATGGGCGGCATTCCGCTTACACACATCCGAGAGACCCGATTCGGCAATCTGCTCCAGGCGCAGGTTGGGCGCCAGGGCCAGCGGCGAGAAGAGCGGCGAGGATGCGCCATCCACGATGGCTCGACCCAGTGCGGATTGTTCTGCGGACATCATTCCCTTCCGTAGCGCTCGCGAAGCAGCCGGCGCCATGGCCGAGGCCAGTAGACTGCGTCGAGTAAGTCCCTTGCCGTCCGTGCGCAATGTCCTGCACTCTCTATGGCGTGCCCTCAAAGGGGCCCGCGGCGGCCGGCACGGCCGGAGTATGGGCTTTGGCGGCCGGCTGCTACGCGCTCTTCTTTGTCTCGCGCCTGCGCACCTCCACGGGATGCAGGTCGTCCCTGCGGTCCACGTAGTAGGCCACCCAGTGCGCCACGCGCTGTCCCAGCCGCTCACAGGCGGCGATTTCGCGCTCGTCGCGCGGCTCGCCCGCGAGCACCGCGCCGTAGTGGAGCGTGAATTGCTTGGCGACGTAGTCCGGCACACCCATCACCAGAAATCCGAAGTTCAGCAGGATGTTCATCAGCGTCTGGCAGGTCAGTTCCGCTCCGCCTCCCCACCCTCCCTGGGAGGCGAAGACACCGCAGATCTTGCCGTCCACCTGGCCCCACAGCGGGCCCGCGCACTCATCCCAGAAGCGCTTCATTTTCCATGAGACGGAGCCCATGTTCGTTGGGCTGCCCACGGCCATGCCCTGGCACCAGAGGATGTCTTCGGCCG
>CAZGLN010000075.1:0-7402 GCA_964526545.1 uncultured Chthonomonadales bacterium | reverse complement strand
GTTTCGATGCCGGGCACACTGCGCGCCCCGCGCTCCACGCACTCCGCCATCTTGCCTGTGTTGCCAGAAGCCGAATCGTAAAGCACCAGTACCCGTCCCATCATCTCCTCCGCGTACCCACCGGCTGGATCTCCACTCCCTCCGGTGCAGACCATGTGGATTGGATGGCGCCGTCCGCGCCGCGCTCGTGCTCCACCTTCACCAGGCCGCACGGTGTGGGCAGGGCGCCGCGCGCCCATTCGAGCCCGGCAAGGTTGGGCTGCAAGCGCATCTCGGTGCAGCCAGGCGCGAGCGGCCGCAGGCCCAGAACCTGCTCCGTCAGCCAGGCCGTGGGACCCGCCGCCCAGCCGTGGCACAGGCTGTGGCGCAATCCCACGTAGCAGTAGTCGCCGAAATCGGCGTGGATGTCCCGCTTGCCAGGCTCCGGCAGGGCGTCTATCGGGGTGCTGCCCTCCATCCAGTCCGTCTCGAAGCCTTCCCAGAAGGTAGTCGCGCCCATGCGCAGCATGCCGCCCCAGTATTCGCGCAGCAGATCCAAGCAGCCCGCGTGGTCGCCCGCGGCCGCACGCGCCTGCAGCACGTAGAGGCCGTAGAAGGTGGAGATGCCGCGAGACGGATCACGGGCGAGGCACTCGGCGTTTGTCGTTCGCGGGTCCGCCTGGCCCGCAAGCACGCGCAGCGCGTTGGCCTGCTTGCTGGGGGTGGGGTCGCGCTGGTACCGGCGCGCCCGAATGGCTGCCTGCTTGGCGTCCCGCGCAACGCCCTCCTCGCCCAGTTCGCCGCAGAGGAAGGCGGCCGCCTCCAACGCCAGCACCATCAGCGCCTGCAGTCCGGCGTCTATCGCCGTTGGGTCGCGGCTGGTGGGCCATTCGATGAAGCGCAGAGCGCCCAGATGTTCCCGCCCCTGCTCATCCACCAGGGAGGCGAGGCGGCGCGTGAGAGCCGTCAGGTAGCTGCGCTGCTCGGCCAGGTAGGCCCGGCGGCCGTGGAAACGGTACCAGTCGTGGTGGCAGAGTATCCACCAGAGCGAGTAGGAGGAGATACCGTTCATCCACTCCGTCGGCGGGGTCCTATCGCGCACATAGTCCAGGCTCGCGGGCACCACGTCCACCTCGCCGAAAACGGTGGCGATGACGAGCGTCTCGGGGTGCATATCGCCGATCCACACAAGGCGGTCGCGCTTGATGCCGTCCCACACGTGGTCCTGCATGCAGAGGTGGACCGTGTAGGCCCCTGTCTCCCAGATTCGGTTGAGCAGGGGGTCGCTGCACTCGAAGGACCCGAGGTATGGCAGGTCGCGGTAGAGCGCCACGGCCTCCACGCGGCGCAGGTCCGCCGTGGCTTCGCTCTCCAGGGAGTCCAGGCGCACGAATCGGAAGCCGGTGCAGCCGACCTCGGTGTGCCCCATCCACGGCAGCAGAATCTCGTGATCGTGGATGGCATGGTCCTGGTTCGGCGCTCCCATGGCTTCGCTGGCGCTCTCGCCGAAGCGGACCCGCAGGCGCACGGGCTTGCCGCTAGATGTCGTGGGGCAGTCGAGCCGGATGCCGCCGTGGAGTTCTCGGCCGAAATCCAGGAGCAGGGCGCCGCCGGGGCCGAGCGTGCAGACGGAATCCGAGGAATCCAGCACGTGCATGGCATTGGCCGCGCCGACGTTCGATTGCCACAGCAGCCGGGTGGGTTGAAGGAAGCGGCGCACGCGAGGATCCGCGCGCCCTTCTGGCATGCGCACTCTTGCGGCCTCCGGAGACGTGTTCCGGCTAACTTCGCGGCGGGACGCCGGCGCTCCTCCGTGGCGGCGCGCTTCGCTCGACGCACACCGGCGCTACTGCGCCCGCATGCCTGCCAACCTCAGCACGTTCTCCTGTTCGGAGCCGCCTCCCAGCAGCGTCAGCACATCCAGCACCACGAGGCCGGTGACGAGTTCGGGCTTCACGCGGCGGTCCTTCGCCGCAGAGTCCTCGGCCGCATCCATGGAGGCGTACTCCAGGGAGACCTCCTTCCAATCACCGCCCGCGGGGAGCTCCAGCGTGCCGTTGAACTTGCCGCCGCCCGCCTCCATAAGCTGCACAAGCAGGGTAACCGCCTTGCTGGAGGAGGCCTTGAGGCGGAGGGATGTGGTGCCGGCCAGCAGGCCTTTCGGCACGAATCGCACGAGCGCGGCAATCTTTCCCGTTGCCTGCAGGTATTCCGCCTGCAGACCGCGTTCCGGGACGGGCAGGCGGGAGGCTCCCGAAATGCCGATGGAGGCCCACCCAATCTGCGGACGCGTTCCGCTGTCAATCATCTTTGCACCGTCTGCGGTCTGATAGGCGCCCGGCAGAGCCTCCTCCAGGAGGGTGAAATCGTCGAGGTACATCACATGCGCGCCGGTCCGCAGGTTCAGGGCACTCGCCAGCTCCGGGCTGCCGAATACGCCCCCAATCTGGGCCAGATCGCCAAGGGCCACCCCGCCCACCTTGGAGAGGTCCAGCTTCCCATCGGCGTCCGGCGGATTGCCCGGGCCCTCCAGCAGGGCGAACTCGTCCACCGCGATCTCCACCTTCTGCCACTTGCCCTTTGGGGCGAAGAAGGGAGCGAGGAAGCGGCCTCCGCCATCCTCCTGCACAATGAGCGCGCAGGTTGTGGGATGATCGGCGTTTAACCAGAAACGGAAGGCCCGAGCCCGTGCCATCGTTCCGGCGGGAGTGGGGCAGACGGCCAGGCTGAGGGCGCCCTGCTTGATGTCGTAGTCCAGACGGAGCGCCCCCCGGCCGTTAAAGGTGGTCTGCTGGTTGATGGAGACGCGGGCATTCACGCCCATGGCCACCCACCCGTGAGTCTCCTCGTCGAAGGAGTGGAGCAGAAGCGGCTGGCGCGTCTGGCCGCCTGCGACGGCGGCGCTCGCCAGGAACGCTGCAAAGAGCGCCGGTAGGCATTTCATGGTCGTCTCCTTCGCGGCGGCAGCCGCAGCCGCGCATTGTGCCGGGTCTAGCCCTGCACCGCCTCCATCACTTTCAGGCTGTCGCGCGTGATATCTTTCAGGCGAACGGTGTGGTAGCCGGCCACTCCCGTGGTTAGGGTGTCGTTGATGGGCGCTATCCAGCGCTCCGGCAGCGCACCGTGCCCGTGCAGAATGCCCAGGATGGATCCCACGGTAGCGCCGTTGCAGTCCGTATCGAAGCAGGGCTGGACGGCGCGGCAGATGGATTTGCCGAAATCGCCCTCGCCGTAGAGCAGGCCGAGCGCCACCACCATAGCGTTGGAGATGGTGTGGCACCAATCGTGCCCGCGTTTTTCGTCCCAGAGCTCATGCACGCGGTAGACCGCCGTATCGTAGTCCACGCCGACTTCTTGCCATTCGATGACGCTCTCGATGGCATCGGCGAGGCGGCACCTGGCGGGTATCTGGTCGAGCCCGGCGCGCAGGATGGTCTTGATATCGCTGGTTACAAAGGCCGCGGCGATCATCGCGGCCGCCCACATCTCCCCATAGATCCCGTTCTTTACGTGCGAGATGCAGGCGTCGCGCCAGGCGAACTCCGCGCCCAGCTCCGGATTGCCCGCGGCGGCGTATCCGAAGAAGTCGGCGCGAATCTGCGCGCCAATCCACTCGCGGTAGGGATTGCGGAAGGAGGCGCTGTCCGGAGGACCGATGCACCGAACGAAGTTGCGGTAGGCCACGCGCTCCGCCGTGCACACATGGAGTATGGGAATGTTGAACATCCAGAAGTTAGCGACATCCTCGGGGGTGAAGTTCTTGCCGTGCCGCTGAAGGATGGCCAGGCCGGTAACGGTGTAATTGGTGTCGTCATCCTCCGGCATCACGCTCACTTTGTCCACGAAGTCGCCGCGCTCGCGGATATTGAGCCGCTCGCGCATCTCCGGAGTCGTGAGGTCCCAGCGGAAGTAGTCGTCCAGGGGCCAGCGGTTAAGCTCCTTCAGGTAGCCCCACATGGTGGGGCGGTGCCAGCCCTCCGTGGGCTTGCCCAGCAAGCAGCCGACGCAGCGGCCCGTCCAGGCGCCGTGGACCTTGTCCTCGAGTTTCGCGTCGTCCAGGGCAAGCGCGGGAAGGGGAGTGCGAGCTGCGGGCCTCGCCTGTCGTATGCCCTCGAGGTCGGATGGTTCGTGGTAGGGATAGTTTGGGCGGAGGGGCTGGGCGATGGTGGCATCCAGAAGGGCCTCGGCCGCTGCCTGGTTCTCTGGCAGGTCGAGATCCAGCGCTTCGACGCGCGCAAACTCTTCCGCCAGCGGCGTGATGTAGCGCCCTTCCTGCTCACACTGCAGGCGCTCGGTTTCGAGGTCCCAGCGCGTAAGGCTCAGCCAGATATGCTTCACGGGGTGGCTCCAGGGAGGTGAAATAGTCGCTTACCCGATTCCGTCTACGCCCGGAG
This sequence comes from uncultured Chthonomonadales bacterium, assembly GCA_964526545.1. Taxonomy (GTDB): domain Bacteria; phylum Armatimonadota; class Chthonomonadetes; order Chthonomonadales; family CAJBBX01; genus CAZGLN01. The sequence continues at coordinate 3,029 of CAZGLN010000075.1, read as the reverse complement.
GAGTCCTTCGGTGTCATGCGCAGACTGTGAAGCGCCTGTCTGGTTCCGTTGCAGGAGACCGGTGGCGTCTAACCCTGCTTCGGCTGGAGGGCCTTTAACCGCTGGGCTGCCTCGTTGAGCTGGCGGGCGGCCTCCACGCGCAGGAGGGTGGCCTCGCGGTCGTCACTCTCGTTCATGGTTTCGAGGTAGGTGAGCGCCGCTTCCACTGCCTGGCCGCAGAGCGCCGCAGCCTGCAGAAAGAGGCCTTGCGCGCTTGCCAGGCGGGTGGGCGAGGGCAGTTCGGCGAGGAGGGTTTCGAGGTCCGAGGAGCGTTTTCTGGCGTCCGAGACGTCCTTGTAGATCTGCTCTCGCGTGCGGCCGCTTCCCATCAGGTCGCGCCGCGCGGCCTGCAGCAGGCCGAGGATGTCGGTCAGACGGCTCTCCACTGAGGAGAGCAGGCCGGCATACTCCGCGGCGATCTCCTTCTGGTCGTCCTCTGTCGCGCGTTCCGCGGCGGCTTTCGCGGCAGCGACGGCCTCGGCATATTGCCCGCGCTGGAAGTGGAGCCGTGTGAGCCTGCGATAGGGGAGCGATGCGCGCGGATCCGCCTCGGCGGCGGCGGCATAGGCCCTCTGGGCTTCATCGGGTTTCGCCGTATTCCACAGGGCATCGCCCATTGCGATATGCGCGGCGGCATCCTTGGGGTCCAGCGTTACAGCCTCCCGAAGCGCGCCGAGCGCGGCATCGAACTCGCCTGCCTCCAGCAGGCACTCGCCCAGCAGACGGCGCGCGACGGCATCCTGCGGAGCCACCTGCACGGCACGCGCCGCTTCGTCACGCGCGGCATCGGACATGCCGCGCGCGCGGTAGGCGGCTATCAGCTCGCGGCGCAGTTGCGGGTCGCGGGGGCGCTCCGTTATCAGCCTCTGCAGAAAGACGATGACATTCGCGGTATCGCCGAGTTTGCGGTACCGCTCCACCTGCACCGCGTTCAGCGAGGTGGGCTGATCGGCCGGCGCGGGGACGGCGGGCCGAGCCTCCGAGGGCGGCTGGGCGGGTGTGCGGCCTGCTTGCGCCTCCTGAGCGGCTGGTCGCGCCGGCTGCTCCGGCGCATCCGGTTTGCGAGCGTCGGCATCGGTTGGCGCCGGCCCATCCGGGCCGGTCTCCACGGTTGCCACGCGCCTGGCGATGTTGCTGGACTGCGCGATGAGTCCCTGGACCAGGACGGAGCGCCGGTCGGTGGCCTTGAAGGCGCTGAAGCCCTCCGCGAAGATGGTCCGCCACGCGGAGGGCCCGCTTCGCCGCTCCATCTGGGCCTCCGCGGTCACTCCCTCGCGCGTGTTATGCCCGGATACCCGCAGGTAGTGGGAGTAGCCCAGGGCGGATGCCACCTTGCGCATGCGCTCCAGGGTCATGGGACTCACGAGGTCGGCGGCGTCCAGCCTGCCGGCTTGCAGCGCCTCCTGCACTGCCCGATCCTCCCGCTGGAAGAAGACCGCGTCGAACCTCCCGCCGTCGGTGATGGCCCGCGCGGTTACATAGCCGAGATCCACGAACGGGTCCTTGTTGTCCGGCGCGGGTTGCGAAATGACCAGGAGGCGCGGCGGGCCCTGAGCCTCCGCCGACGAACTGATGAGGAGAAGAAAGGTCGGCAGCGCGAGGACCAACGCGAGGCGGGTGAGCATGCGGGGCGCTTCTCTTTCTACTTCAGGTTTCGGATTCCGGCCTCGCACGAGCGGATGGCCCTGCGCGCCGCCTCCACATCCTTGCCGGACTGTATCTGCCGCTGGAAGAGGCGGATGGCCTCATTGTAGTGGCTGATAGCGCTCTCGCGCTCGTCGGCGCGCTGATAGCAGAGGCCGATCTTCATGTGGATCATCGCGGCATCGTCGCCGGCGCCGTCTAGGGCGCGCTTGTACTCCGCGGCGGCGCGTTTATATTGACCCTGTGTCTGGAGATCCTCCGCGATGGCGCGTCGAGCGCGGGAATCCATGTTGGCGCCATCTCGGGCGCTTCCCTCGGTGCGGGCGCCCTCTTCCGAGGGCGGGTTGGAGCCGGACCGGCCCGGTTGCGATACCACGATGGTTATGCGCCCCGGATCGCGCTGGGCAGGCGGATTGGTGGAGGGGGCCGGGCTGGCGGTAGTCCCCTGGCCCTGCGTCGCGGGGAGCGGAGGCTGGCCGTTCCACGGGTCGCGGTCGGGCAGAATAATGGTGCTGGAGGATCCGCCCTCTCCCGCGGCTCCCGGCTGCCTGCGGTAGTCCTCGAGAGGCGGCGTGGAGACCGAGACGCTGGCGGGAGGAACCAGGCCGGTGAAGTCGGACGCGGAGCGGTTGCGGCGGCGCGCGTTCGGCTGCGGTGCGTTGTCAGCCTCTTCCTCCACCGGAGGGGCGGCGGAGGGCATGGAGGCGCCGGCCGGCGCGGACTGCCCGGCACTTGCAGGGAACGGCGGCTGCTGCGCCGCCGAGGCTACGGCCGTGCCGCCTGGCGCGATGGGAGCGGATGCGCCCAGAGGAGGCTGACCGGCGGATGGCGGGGCGGATGCATGCGAGGGCGTGGGACGGTTCATCAGCCAGACCAGGCCTCCGCCGCCCAATGCGATGACCAGGAAGACAACGACCGCGGCTCCAAGCGCAAAAGCCGGGTTCTCCAGGAGCGCCGGCGCGGCTTGCCGGGAGGTGACTATGCGCCGTGGCTGTGACTGCGCCTCGCCCTGCTTCAGTTTGTTCAGCTTCTCTCTATCGGCCAGGCTGTCCGGCACGATCTCCAGCACACGCTCGCGCTCCTCGATGGCGCGCACCATATCGCCCGCATGCTCGTAGAGAGTGCTCATCAGCGCATGGGCGTCGGCATTGCCGGGCTCCAGCGCGATGGCTCGGGCACACAACGCGCGTGCTTCCTCGTGGCGGCCTCCCTCGAAGTGACGAAAGGCGGATAGAATGAGGTCCTTAGCGGAGGAGGCTTCCTCTTCTACGGCGCGAGGGGCAGCCGATGGGGGCGAATCATGCGGCGCTGACTCGGCCGCTGCGCCAGTGTCCGCAACGGCAGGC
>CAZGLN010000074.1:9725-14912 GCA_964526545.1 uncultured Chthonomonadales bacterium | reverse complement strand
TAATCGGTCCCGAGGATGAGATTGACGATCTTCGCCGCATCATCAAGCTGCTGGACGTGGCGCCGAAGCAGCTGATGATCAAGGCCGAGTTCATTACCGTCAGCCAGAATGACCTGCGCAGCTTTGGTGTGGACTGGCAGCTCTCGCGCGGCAGCCTGAACGCATCGACCGGCAACACCTTTGCAACGGGCGATGTGGCGGTGCAGTTCACAAGCGGCAACGTGGTATCCGCCCTGCGCACTTCGCTCGTGGAAGGCAAGGGCCGCGTGGTCAACTCCCCGATGGTGACTACCGAGAACAACATCCCGGTTACCATCTCCGTCTCCACCACGGTGCCGATTATCACCACGGGCGTGGCGTTCGGAGGGGGCACGGGCGGAAACGGCATCACCATTCCGCAGATCAACATCGTGGATATCCCGACGAGCCTCTTTGTGATCCCGCGCATCAATGGCGATGACACCATCTCCATGAGCGTGCTGACGCAGGTCCAGGAGATTGTCTCGCAGATCCCGAACCCGGCCGGCGGCACCATACCCATCGTCAGCTCCGCCATCGTTCCCGTGCAGCGGCGCATCCGCAACGGCGAGACAATGGTTATCGGTGGGCTGGTGAAGAAGAACGATCGGCAGTCGGTGAAGAAGGTACCGGTGCTGGCGGACCTGCCGCTGATTGGGCAGTTCTTCCAGAGCCGAAACAACGAAATCAACGACTCCGAGCTGCTCGTGTTCGTTACTCCGATGATCCTTCCGGATCCCGGCATCGGAGCCGAGGCGGGCGGAGTGGCCGGTACCGGTATCAGACCTTAGAGCAAGGCGGCGCCGCCCGCCAGGGCGGTCCGCATGCCGAACGCCTCGCGATCGGCCAGTGACAGGCGCAGGGTGGGTCCGCTTGGAGCGGGGCTGCTCGGCCTCACTGGCCGATTGTCTTGTGGAAAGGACAGTCGCTTCGTGCTGCGCATACTGACGGGTGGAGAATCGCACGGTCCCTCTCTTTCAGCCATTGTGGAGGGCCTGCCCGCGGGTGTGCCCGTGGTGCTGGATTCCATCAATCATCAGCTGCGGCGGCGGCAAGGCGGCTACGGTCGCGGCGCTCGACAGCAGATTGAGACCGACACGGTTGAGATCCTCTCGGGGGTGCGCTTCGGCCTAACTCTCGGCAGCCCGCTCACGCTTCTTGTGCGGAACCGCGACTGGGAGAACTGGCGGGAGCGGATGTCCATTGAGCCGATGGCGCAGGAGACTCCGCCAATCGTGGAGGCGCGTCCCGGCCACGCCGATTTCGCCGGCATGCTGAAGTACGGCACCAACGACCTGCGCAATATCCTGGAACGCTCCAGCGCGCGAGGGACCGCGGCGCTGGTGGCCGTTGGCGCCGTGCTCCGTTCTCTCCTGGCGGAATGTGGTGTGCGCGTGCTCAGCCATGTCGTGGAACTCGGTGGAGTGTGCGTGGCGCAGGAGCATCCCGTGGATTACGACGCCGTGGAGGCTTGCGCCGAGCAGTCCCCGGTCCGGGTGGCGGACGCGGAGGCCGAGGCTGCAATCATTGCCGCCATAGATGAGGCGGGCGCGCGTGGGGACACCCTGGGCGGTGTGTTCGAGGTGGTGGCGCTGGGCTGTCCGCCCGGCCTGGGAAGTCACGTGCATTGGGATAGGCGGCTGGATAGCCGTCTGGCGGCAGCACTCATGGGCATCCAGGCCATCAAGGGCGTGGAGGTGGGACTGGGTTTCGAGGTTGCGCGGCGCCCAGGCTCCCGGGTGCACGATGAGCTCTTTCATAATCCTGCCACGGGCTTCACGCGGTCAAGCAACAATGCGGGCGGCATCGAGGGCGGCATGACCAATGGAGAGCCCGTAGTGGTGCGTGCGGCGATGAAGCCTCTCTCCACGCTGAAGTCGCCGCTGCGTTCCGTGAACATGGAGACCAGGCAGGCGGTTACAGCCCACTTCGAGCGCTCCGACGTCTGCGCGGTTCCGGCTGCTGGTGTCATCGGGGAAGCCATGGTAAGCATTGTGCTTGCGGAAGCCATGCTGGAGAAGTTCGGCGGCGACAGCCTCGGCGAACTTAAGCGCAACCTGGATAGCTACATGGCGGAAGTACAGCGTCGCGGCTTCGGCGCGCAGCCTGGGTAACACCTCTCCATGCGGCCGAACCTGGTGCTGATTGGCTTCATGGGCACGGGCAAAACGACGGTAGGCCGTCTCTGCGCACGAACGCTGGGCTTCCGTTTCCGCGACTCGGATGCGCTGGTGGAGCGCTGGTGCGGGAAGTCGGTCTCCCGGATATTCGAGGAGCATGGCGAACCGTTCTTTCGTGACCAGGAAGCAGCGGCGATACGCACGCTCTGCCGACGGACGGAACAGGTGATAGCCACCGGCGGCGGCGCGGTGCTGAGGGGCGAGAACGTGGGCAACCTCCGTTCCAGGGGAATCGTGATTCTGCTGGAGGCTTCCGAGGAGGAGATACTTAAGCGCGTGTCGCGCCACGATTCACGCCCGCTGGTTGCCGGAGAGGACCCGGCCGGCCGCATCCGCGAGCTGCTGGCCACGAGAGAGCCGCTGTATCGCGCGGTGGCGGATGCGTCCGTCTGCTCCGAGGGGCTGCCGCCAGCCGAGACGGCGGCGCGAGTCGTGGCGGCCTATCACGCGCGCGCAGATTTCTGGCCGCCCGTCAGCGCCCGTTTCACGGGGACCTAGCCGATGCATGCTATCACTGTCAGGCTGTCCGAGCGTCCGTACACAATCCTGGTGGGGCCCGGCGCGCTCTCCAGGTTGGCCGGAACGGTCTGCCGGGAACGTGCGCCCACTCGCGTTGCCATCATCACCCATCCGCGGTTGGCCGCCCTCTATGCCGGGGCACTTGTGAGGGACTTCGCGGCTTGCGGTCTGCCTGCGACCGTGCTCCACCTGCCGCCGGGCGAGCGCGCTAAGAGACTGCGTGCCGTGGAGCGGCTATGCGAGGGCATGCTGCGGGCCGGATTGGACCGCAAGAGCCTGGTTGTTGCGCTGGGAGGCGGTGTGGTCGGCGACGTGGCGGGCTTCGCGGCGGCGGTCTATATGCGCGGCATTCCGGTGGTCCAGGCGCCGACCACCCTGCTGGCCCAGGTGGATGCGAGCATCGGCGGCAAGACCGGCGTGGACCTTGCGGCAGGCAAGAACCTCGTCGGCGCCTTCCATCAGCCGCGCGCGGTCTTCGCGGACACCGAGACGCTCCGCACGCTCCCTTTACGTGAGCTTCGTTCCGGACTGGCCGAAGTCGTGAAGTATGGGGTCATCTCCGAGCCGGCGATGCTCCGTGCCGTGCGTGAGCATGCCCGGGCCGTCCTGGCCCGTCGTCAGGACGCGCTGCTCCCCCTCATCGTCCGCTCATGCGAGATCAAGGCCGAGGTCGTCGCGGAAGACGAGACGGAGCAGGGGCGGCGCGTCATTCTCAACTTCGGTCACACCATCGGCCACGCTCTGGAGGCCGTAACGCAGTTCCGGCGGTTTCTTCATGGCGAGGCGGTCGCTATCGGGATGATGGCTGCGGCGCTGGTGGGCGAGCATCTGGGCATCACACCGAAGGAGGTGACTCGCGAGCTGGAGGCCACCCTCCGCCCGGTGGGTCTGCCGTCAACCCTGCCTTCGGATATTCCCATCGCCCAGGTGCTGGCGGCGACGCGCGCGGATAAGAAGGCCGCTTCGGGAGGGGTCCGCTACGTACTGGCGCGCAACCCGGGGAACGTGGAGCTCGTATCCGGAGTGGCAGACGAGGCGGTGATTGCCGCGCTGGAACGGCTGCGCGACAGGGCGTGAGTATAAGTCCGTGGAAGTAGGCAGACAACGCGAAGACTCCGGCGAGACGCAGCCCATCGGCCCCCTTGGTTGGCTGCTCGTAGCCGGATGGCTGGTAATACCGGCGCTTCAGTACATTGGGGCATACATTCGCACGCAGATCAAGCTGGAATTGGCGAAGGGAGTCCGGACGGAACTCGAGCTGCACGGAATCGAGCGCCTGGCTCTGCTGGACCTCACGCCCGGATATGTGGTGATTCTGGTTGCGACACTGCTCTACGCCTACGTGCGGTGGCGCACTTCCGTCGGAACAGGCAGGCACGCGTGATAGGGCGCATTCTGGACCAGCGATACGAGATTCTGGAGCGGCTGGGAGCCGGAGCCATCACCCAGTCGTTCAAGGCACGCGATCGCCTGCACAACCGCCTCGTTACCGTGAAGGTACCGCATGCGGTCTTCGCCGAGGACGAGGCCTTTCACCAGGCGCTTCGGCAGGGAGCCGCCGAGGCAGCCCTCCTGACCCATCCAAACATCGCCCGGCTGTGGGGAGTGGGCGAGGCGGATGGAGGGCTCTACCTGGTCTACGAGTACGTTCGGGGTATTCACCTCAAGGAGCGCATCCGGCGCATCGCTCCCTTCACGCTTTCGGTGGCCGTGGATTTCGGCATCGCCATTGGAGAGGCCTTACAGCACGCGCATGCCGCGGCCATCGTGCATGGCGACTTGCGGCCCCACAACGTGATTGTGAGCCCCGAGGGCGAGCTGAAGGTAACCGACTTCGGGATGGCGCTTGCGCTAAGTGCCTCGCAGCAGGCGGCGACCGCCAACCTTGCGAAGGCGGTACACTACCAGGCGCCGGAACAGGCCGCCGGTGCGCCCGTAGGCATTCCCACGGATATCTACGCCCTTGGCGTATCGCTGTACGAGATGCTCACGGGGAGCGTGCCAATCCCCGGTGACAATCCGATACAGGTGGCCATGCGGTGCCAAACGGAGCCGCCGCCAAGCGCCATGCGCGTGAACCCTGGCGTGCCCCGAGCGCTCGATGGCATCGTGCTAAAGGCCATGCAGAGGGAGGTCGGCGAGAGATATGCCTCAGTCGGCGACATGCTTGCGGACTTGCGCACCGTGCGCGACGCCCTCCGGTTCGGCCGAACCCTCACATGGTCGCCACTGGACCGAGCGTCCGCGCCTCCAGCAACCCAGGTCAGTGCCGGAGTGGAGCCGCCGCGCGCGCGCCCTGCCTCGCCGCGCCCGCCCGAGCAGGCGGAATCCCGACCCGAGTCCGGCACGAAAGGAGCCACTTTGAAGAGCAGCCCTGCCCAGGATGACCGTGTGCCGCCTGCGTTGAAGGTTGCGCTGCTCGCCGTGCTTGGCGTCATCGTGGTCGCGGTTGTCGTCGGCCTGGGTGTCT
>CAZGLN010000074.1:0-9697 GCA_964526545.1 uncultured Chthonomonadales bacterium | reverse complement strand
GAAGAGGCTGCCGCAGTTGGTGGGCATGAAGCTCGAGGATGCCCGCCTGGCGGCCGAGAAGGTGAACGTGCGCCTGGTGCCTTACGAGGAGTGGAACGACGCCGAGCCGGGAACCATCTTCAAGTCGGAGGTGGAGGCCGGCCGCATCGTGCCGCCGGGTCATAGCGTCCGCGTGTGGGTGAGCAAGGGGTCGCGCATGGTCTGGGTACCGCAGCTCACCAATCTCTCCAAGGACGAGGCCGAGGCCGCGCTAACCAAGGCGGGCCTGACTCTGGGCACCGTTGACCGCGCATTCAGTGACCGGGTGCCGCTGGACTATGTGATTTCGCAGGAGCCGCGGAAGGGTGAGCGCGTGCCGCGCGGTACCGCCGTGAACCTGGTGATGAGTGACGGCCCAAAGGAGACGGACGGCGCGGCGCCTTCCTTCCCGGGCCCGCCGGAGCCGGCCCCCGAGCCCTCCGCGGATTCGGCCGTGGAGAGCACGCAGGACTTTCGCATAACCATCCGCGATGGGCGGGGTGCCCGGCGCGTGCGGGTGGAGTACGACGATGCGGACGGCACGCACACCGCGTTCGACGGCATCCAGGGGGAGGGTGAGCTGGTGGTGCCGGCGGTGCGGGTGAGGGGCACCAGCGTAACCGTAAGGGTGTACTACGACGACGACCCCGATCCGGCTACCACGTTCAAACAGCCCATACGAAGGAGGAGCCGCGAGTGATCGGGACCGCGGATATTGCGCCTTCGCTTCTGGCCGCCGATTTCGGCGCCTTCGCGGAGGCTGTACGGCAGTGCGACGAGGCGGGAATCACCACCTACCATCTCGACGTGATGGATGGGCACTTTGTCCCGAACCTTACGTATGGCCCACCGCTTGTTCGCGCGCTGAGGCCTCGCACCCGCGCCACCTTCGATGTCCACCTCATGGTGGAGAAGCCGGACTGGATGCTGGAGGAGTTTCGCGAGGCGGGCGCGGATATCCTTACGGTACACGCCGAGGCCTGCACCCACCTGCACCGCACCCTCGGGCGTATTCGCGATCTGGGTGCTCGCGCAGGCGTGGCCCTCAACCCCGCCACTCCCCTCTGCGCACTCGACCACGTGTGGGACCTGTTGGACCTGGTGCTGGTGATGACCGTCAACCCGGGTTTTGGCGGCCAATCGTTCCTCGGCACGCTGCTGCCCAAGATCGAGGCGGCGGGCCGGCACATCGCTCAGCTTGATCATCCCGTAACGCTGGAAGTGGATGGCGGCATTGGAGCCGCCAACATTCGCCAGGTTGCCGAGGCGGGCGCAACGCTGATTGTGGCGGGCACCAGCGTGTTCGGCCACCCGGGCGGCGTGGCCGCGGGAGTCTCGGCACTCCGCTCCGCCCTCGATTCGCCATGAGCGACTCAAAGGATTCCGAACCTGTCGGCCCCGGGCACGGTGGGCTGCCGCTCACCCTTCGGCAGCGCCGGCTGCGCCTGATTACCGCCGTTTTGCTGGCGATCATCGGTGTGATGGTAACCACCGGTGCGCTGCACCCCTTCTTCCGGCTGCGGCGTCTCGCTCCCGGAGAGGTGCTGACGGAGGAGTTACGGCGGGCGATGGCCGCCAAGGCGCTCTTCATCCTCGGCTACTGGACGCTCTGCCTGCTCCTCGCCTTCTCGCTCTTCCTGCTTGCCTGGCTCTACATTCGCGATGTGCGTAGGCAGCTGCTCATCGCCCAGCGCGACATGTGGAGGGAGATCGCACGGAAGGCTCGAGAGGAACATCGCGAGTGAGCGGCGCCCGAGAAGACGAGCGGTGGATGCGGCGTGCCCTGCGGCTCGCGGCACGCGGCCGCACCCATCCTAACCCGATGGTAGGCTGCGTGCTGGTGCGCAATGGACTTGTCGTGGGCGAAGGCTGGCACCGGCGCGCCGGAATGCCCCACGCGGAGGCGGATGCCCTGGCGGCGGCGGGCGAATCTGCGCGCGGCGCAACCGCCTATGTAACCCTGGAACCCTGCGCGCACTACGGGCGCACGCCTCCCTGTGCTGATGCCCTCATACGGGCAGGAGTAGGGCGCGTGGCGGCAGCCATGCAGGATCCAAATCCGCTGGTGGCGGGTCGCGGGTTCCAGCGCCTGCGCGAGGCAGGCATTCCCGTGGAGGAAGGCATCCTGCGGGAACAGGCGGAACGACTGAACGCAGCCTATGTCCACTTCCATCGGACCGGCCTGCCTTATGTTACGCTCAAGGCAGCCATCTCCCTTGACGGCAAGACCGCCACGCGCTCCGGCGATTCCCAGTGGATCACCTCGGATGCCGCGCGCAGGCGGGGCCACGAAGCCCGATCGCGGGCCGGCGCGGTCCTCTGCGGCATCGGCACGGCCCTAGCCGATAATCCGCTGCTCACCGCGAGGGTCGCGGGCGCAAGGGTCCAGCCGCTCCGGGTAGTAGTGGACAGCCACGCGCGGCTCCCGCCGAGTTCGCGGCTTGCGAGCACCGCGCATGAGTCTCCCGTGCTCGTATTTACACGTGCCGATGCAGAGGAAAGCAGAGTGGCCACGCTGCGAGAATGTGGAATAGAGGTTGTACCGGTTGCCAGCGATGCTAGCGGACGCGTGGCCTTGCAGGAGGTTGTAAGGGAACTTGGCGCGCGCGGCATCGTCAGCATACTTGTGGAAGGGGGCGGGACGCTCGCCGCATCCTTCGTGGAAGCCAGGCTGGCCAACGCCGTGCTCTGGTTCATCGCGCCGCGGCTGGTAGGAGGGCGCGACGCGCCCACGGCTCTGGAGGGATGCGGCGTGGAGGCACTCAGCGCCGCGGTGGCCGTTGAGAAAGTGCGGATGCACCGTGCGGGTCCCGATATTGTAGTGGAAGGCGAGCTGAAGTACCCGTGAACAGCACACGATCGCGACGACTGGTAGTCAGTCTTCTGACGCTCTTTGTTGTCCTCGGCATCTCGGGATATGCCGCGGGCATCTTCACGGGCGAGGTGCGGCGCGAGGATGCCTGCACCCTCTGCCGCGCAACCCGCTACAGCGGCTACCACTACGGCTTCCCCTACAGCCGCATCGAGGAGAACGTCTTCACGCGGTGGTACCGGCAGGAGATTGACCCGCGGCACGGTCTGGATCCGCGGCACCCACACCAGTTTCAGCAGAGTGCCTGCACCACCGTTGTGAATCCTGGCCTCTCCACCGTAAGTTACAGCTGCATCCGCGTGCCGCCGCTCTTCCTGGTGCGGCCCGAGCTGCAGTTCGAGGTCATGCGCCGCATTCGCGACCGTGAGACACAGATTGCTGTGCTTCGCGCCCTCGACTCCCCGGATCGCCGCGCCAATGCGCGCCGCGCGCGGCTGCTCATCGAGTACTACTATCTCGACCGCAAGGAAGTCCCCTGGCCGCGCTGGTGGCGGCAGCATGCGGCCGAATTCGGCGTGACACTCGCCAATCGCTCATCCTGAGCGGCACATCCGCCTGCGCGACGCGCCCACTCGGCAAGCGCACCCACGTCCCCGCCCGTTGCTCTGCGCCACTGGCCCGCCTTCTCTCCTTCACAGGCTCGCGCCCGCGACCCATGGCACGCACACTCACTGTCTGAAGTTGCGCTGTGTGCCTGCCGATAATCACGCATGGAGACAGGAGTCGCTCTATGCGCACATCATCGCCAGACATACTGCTTTCAGATAACCGGGAGCTGCTTCGCCGAGATGCCGTGAGCCGCACGGAGCTTGCCCGTGGCACGACCTCGGGCGAAAGATTCGTCTTACGCTCTATCGCGCCGGGTCCGTGGATGACAGGCTCGGAGCGCCTCGCGCTCCAGCTGGCCGTCAAACGCGGCGCGAGCGCGTTCGAAGGCTTCGAGCATCCCGCTCTCGAGCCATTTGCCAGCATCGAGGAGCGCGAGCAGACGCTTACCCTCGTGCGGCGCCACGTTGCGGGCCAGACTCTTGCCGAGCGCCTGAGCGAAGTCGGACGCATGACCCTGTGGGACGCAATCTGTCTGCTGCGCGAGCTCGGCCCGCTTGTGGACGCTCTGCGTGGCGCTCGCCTGTGCCACGGCGCCATCGGACCCCGCAATATCGTGCTGGGAGAGGATGGCCGTGCACACGTTACGGACCAGGCAATCGCCCGCTCCATCGCGAGCTTCGGGCTGGCGGGCCGCAAGTGCCGCACCGAGGGGGCCATCAGGCACCGTGACGACATGGCGGCGCTGGCGGATACACTGCATCTGGGCCTCACGGGCTCCAGCGCCCTGGACCGGGGAGACCGCCAAGCGGACGTGCCCGAAGCGGCCCTCTACGCGCTTCGCACAGCAGCGCACCACGGACGGAACACCTTCTTCACCTCGGAGGAGCTTCTGCGCGCCCTTGAGCAGCCCACGCGGCCGACCATCTGGCAGTTCGCATTGCGTCCCTCCGCGGCGGCCGCCGTGCTGGCCACGGTGGCTACGCTGCCAGGGGCGGCCTTCACCGATCCGCCGGAGCCTCGGCATACAAAGCCTGCGGCGGAGACGCTGCAGGTGGCGCCTGCCCTGCCGACCTTGCCGCCGGAGGAGCGTGACGCGCTGCGGGATGCGGTGGGTCGCCTGGGTGCCGCTGCGCTCGGCAAGACTTGCGTGGCGGATGTGGTGCAGCTCACGCAAGAGCAGCGCGCCGAGGTGGAACAGGTTTTGGCAGCCCATAGGGCGCGAGTGGAGCGGGCCGTGGAGGCCGCCGCGCTCGGACGCGAGACCGAGACAGGACCCGTGCTGCGCCTGGCGCGCGAGGAGGCCAACCGCCGTATCCTGGCTCTGCTGAGCCCCTCCCAACGCGCAGCCTGGCAGGAGCTGGTGGACGAGGCCGCTGCCTTCTAGCAGTGATTTAGATGTGCCGGGGCGTCTGGAGGCAGGCGCCCCGGAGACTTTGCGGCAGTATCGGCGAACCGCCAAACGCCTATACCGCCTTCCCCGCCAAGAGGAGAGAGCCGAATGACTACGCAATCCGCTGTCCTTCACACCGAGTTTCCCACGTCCGTGCGCGGTTACGCCAAGCCTGCCGTGGATGAGTTCGTGGCCGAGATGGGCAGGCGGCTGGACGCCATGCAGGCGCGCCTGGATACCCTCGAGACTGCCAACCAATCGCTCACCAAGGAACTTGCGGCCGCAACGGAGCGGCTGCAGGACTTTCTCGGCAAGGAGGCGGCCATCGCCAGCGCGCTTGTGGCCATCGAACAGCGGCGCGTAGGCGTGGACCTGGAACTCGAGAATCGGCGCGCAACGGCGCAGGCGCAGATCGAGGCTTCGCTGGAAGAGGCGCGCAGGACAGCCGAATCTCTGTTGGCCGAGGCTCGTGAGCAGTGCGGTGCGCTCGTTGCGGAGGCTCAGGCCCGTGTGGCGGCAGAGGAGCAGCGGCTGCAGGCCCTTCGCTCCGAGTATGCCGAGACCGTAGGCCGCATCCGCAAGGCGCTGGAGGCCCAGCTCGCGCTTCTACCGAATACGCAGAGCCTGACGGATGACGAGCGCCTGACCGGCAGCGCACTCACCCGCGAAGTGGAGACCCCGCGGGAAGTAACCGAGTTTGCTGCCTAGCGCCGTGCCCCGCCGCGTCAAGAATCTGCCGGGCGTCTCTCTCGCGGGATCCGGCTGCATGTGGCAGGGAATCGCCGGAGCAGTGCGGGGCGGGAGCGGACCCACCGCTCCCGCCCGGCCGAAAGTCCTCATCGCTTCAGGCTGCGACGGAAGAACTCTGTGAGCAAGGCGTAGAGGTGCGCATGCCGTCCCTCGATGCCGTGCCGCTTGCCCGGATAGATCATCACCTCGAAGGGCTTGCCGGCATCCTGCAGTGCGGAGGCGAGTCGGGCAGTGTGCTGGAAGTGGACGTTGTCGTCATTCAGCCCGTGAACCAGCAGCAGCTTCCCGCGAAGGAGCGAGGCGTGGTGCACGGGTGACCCCTGGCGATAGCCTGCCGGATTCTCTTCGGGATGGAGCATGTAGCGCTCGGTGTATATGGTGTCATAGAGCGTCCAATCCGTTACCGGCGCAACCGCGGCTGCCGCTCTAAAGACGCTCGCCTCCGCGAGCATGCACATCACCGCCATGTACCCGCCGTAGCTCCAGCCCCAGATGCCGATGCGTTCGGGATGCACATAGGGCTGTGCCTGCAAGTAGCGCGCGGCGGCAATCTGGTCGTCTACTTCAAGCAGCCCCAGGCAGCCGGCAGGCCGCGTTAGGAAGTCGCGTCCCCGTCCCCCTGTGCCCCGGTTATCCACCATCAGCACAACGTATCCCTGTTGGGCAAGCCACCGATGCCAGAGGTCGCGCTTGCCTGCCCAGGCGTCCACCACCACCTGGGAGCCCGGTCCTCCGTAGGTATAGATGAGTGCGGGATGGCGCCTCTCCGTCCTCAGGCGAGGCGGCAGCAGCATACGTGCCCGCAGACGGCGCCCTCCCTCGGTCTCCAACCAGAAGATCTTCCAGGGACCCACGGTCTCCAGCCTCGCTTCCCTCAGCGGATTGGCCCTCGGTGTTCCCACGCTGAAGGTACAGCCGGCTGCGGCGGAATCCACCGAGCGGATGTGCTGCGACGGCGGCTGCTCCAACGAGGAGTGCGTGTGCAGGTAGTGATGCCCTGTCGGCGCAAAGTGGCCCGTGTGACTGCCGCCGGGTCCCGCGAGCATCTGCATGGCGCCGGTATCCAGATGGACCGCGAGGAGCGATCGGTGTTCGGGAAGCGGGTGGGCTGCCACGATGTAGGCCTCGCGCCGCTCCGCGCTCGTTCCGGCCACGTCCAGCACCTCCCACTCACCCTGCGTAAGCTGCCGTGCTTCACCTGTATCCATATCAACCAGGCTGAGATGCCGCCAGCCGGAGACATCGGAAAGCCAGAGGAATTGACGCGTCTCCCCAACGAAGCGTACCGCGGGCCGGCTATCCACCCAAGCGCTGCTCGCCTCGCTCAAGACCACCCTGGCTGCGCCGGTTACCGGATGAATGGCATGGAGAAACAGGCGATTCTGGCGGCGCGGCACGGTCTGCACCAGAATCTCGCGGCCGTCCGGGGTCCACTGCAGGCGGACGATGTAGCGCTCTCCGGCCTCCGGATCATGGGAGCGAAAGTGCAGATCGCGGATTTCCCCGGATGCCAGGTCAATCACCAGCAGCCGCGTGCGCGGGTTCTCCGCTCCCGCCTTGGGGTACCGCGAGACCTCCGGATCAAGGTACGGTAGGTCGTACCGCGGCAGAGCGACCTCGGGCACAAGCGTCTCGTCCTGCTCCAAGAAGACGATGTGGGCTCCATCCGGCGACCACTCCCAGGCGCGGCCGAGGCCGAGCTCCTCTTCGTACACCCAGCCGCAGCGGCCGTTATACTTCGTGTGCGAGCCGGTGTAGGTGAGCTGTCGCTCGGTTCCCGCGGCGATATCGAGCAGCCACAGATCGTTGCCGCGCACCACCGCCGCCCTGGCGCCGTCCGGCGAGAAATCCGCGTGGTATTGAGGAGCCGGGGTGCGGGTCAGCGGTCGAAGGCTTCGCCCGCCGACATCGTAATGGTACAGATTGCCGCAGGGAGCGAATCGCGCCGGGGCGCTCTCGAAGAGCAGCAGGGAGCGCCCATCAGGGGAGGCCAGATAGCCTCCAATGTGCAGAGTCCGCGATTCGTCGGGAAGCTGCAGATCCTCCGGCGCCATGAGCGGAGTGTGCTCGCCGGTCTGGGCATTCAGCCGCCAGACGGTCTTCATGCCATCGGCGCCGGCTTCAGCAAGGTACAGTAAGTAGGCGCCATCGGGTGACCATTGGGGCTGCTGCAGCAAGGCATCGTCGAACCGAGGGTCCGTGAAGAGCGTCTCAAGGGTCATGCGTCCCCGGCGGCGGGGTGAATGGTTGGCCACGATGGGCTCCCGGTACCGAAGTGGAGGTAGCCGCGAAAGACTTCGCGGCAGCGAATCAGGGCAGTTTACCTTAGCGAAGACATGCCCTCAGGGCAGGGGTAGCGAATGCGTGCAGCAAGAAGAAGGTTGCTTTTGGCGGCGGTGGCGTCTCTGTGCGCGTGTGCCTGGGTGGTGCCGGTCGCCGCGCAGAAGGGGACCGAGGATCTCAAGCGCAAGGCCAAGGACCTGCTGAAGCAGCTTGAGAACCGCGGAGCCAACCCGCAGGCCAGGCCAGCCCAGGAGGCGGTGCAGATAGCCTCCCTCGCGGATAATCGCGTGAGGGAGAGCTCGGGTCTGGTCGCCAGTCTCCGCAATCCCGGCGTGCTCTGGACGCACAACGATTCAGGCGATGATGCCTACGTCTACGCTACCGACATGAGCGGACGCGCGCTGGCGCGGTTCCTCGTTACCGGCGCCAAGAATGTGGACTGGGAGGACATCGCCATCGGGCCCGGCCCGGGCGACCAGCCGGCGCTGTACATCGCCGATCTTGGCGACAACGACCGCAAGCGAACCGACATCTGCATCTACCGCGTAACGGAGCCCGAAGTGGACCGCGCCAAGACCCGCGTGGAGGGCGAGACGATGCTGGCCCAGAGGTTTCCCGTGCGCTATCCGGATGGCAAGCACGATGCCGAGGCGCTGGTAGTGCATCCCACAACGGGCGAGATTCTCATTATCACCAAGGAAGACAGCGGGCGGAGCGGAGTCTACACCTATCCTTTGCCGTTACGGCGCGATACCGTCGTTACACTGGAGCGTGTGCGTACCTTTGAGTTCGTGAACCCGCTTATTGTGAGGGGCTATCCCGTGGGCAAGCTGGCGACCGCAGCGGATGTCTCGCACGACGGCCGGTTCATGGTGGTGCGAAGCTACACCGACGCGTTCGAATGGACCGTGCCTCCGGGTCAGAAGTTGGCCGATGCCGTGAAGAGCACGCCGCGCGCGCTGCCCGTGCCGTGGCTGGGGCAGTTCGAGGCGATCTGCTACACTCCCGACGCCAAATACCTGCTCACCACGTGCGAGGGCGCTCCCTGCCCGCTCTGGCGCGTGCCGCGGTAGCCGAGCCGAAACAGCCGCTAACCAACTTGCCACGTGGAGCGGAATGCGGTAGTATTCTAAAGGCTGCAAAGGGTGCAGTCGCCGTCCAGTGCGCCCGGTGGGCGCCGACCTTCCAGAGGAGGGAAGAATGATACGGCATGTCGGTAGGCTTCTGGTTGCCCTGGCTGTGGCAGGTCTGCCACTTGTATCCGCCCAGGCACAGGAGCAGGACGCCAAGTTGGAGCCGGCCGCCAAGAAGGAGCAGAACGCCAAGGCGAAAATCGGCGAGCCGATGCGCGATTTCGTGCTTAAGGACGTGATGCGCGAACTGAAGGAGGGCGAAACCGAGGCGGATGCGATGGTCTCTCTCGCCTCGTTCAAGGAAAAGAAGCCGGTGGTGCTCTTCTTCCTCAGTTATACATGCCCTGTTACCTGGAAATACGAGACGCGCATCGGAAAGCTCAAGAAGGAGTTCGGCAAGGACGTACAGTGGCTTGCCGTGAAGAGCCATGCCGGCGAAAATGTGGAGCAGACACGCAAATTCGTGCAGGCGCGCAACTTCGACATGCCCGTGCTGCTGGACGCGAAGAACGAGCTCTCACGCTACCTGGATGTCGTGGCAACGCCGGGCTTTGCGGTGATTGATAAGAACGGCATTCTGCGCTATGTGGGCGCTTTCGACGACAACGCAGAGGAAGCCGCCGTCAAGAAGAGCTACGTGACCACGGCGCTAGCGGCAATCAAGGAGGGCAAGCAGTTCGAGCCCACCCGCACTCCCATCCC
>CAZGLN010000073.1:969-15118 GCA_964526545.1 uncultured Chthonomonadales bacterium | reverse complement strand
CAGTGACCCCGGGCAAGCAGGGCCGCCACGAGGTTCTGCACCACATACTCTTGACCTACAATAACGCGGCCAATCTGCCGAAACAGCTCCTGAGCGCGCTCCCGGACATGATCGGGGTCTGCGATGCGCTGAAGGTGAACAGCGGCCGAATCGGCTGCATCAGGACCCATGGTGTCTCCAGTAAGACGGGTTGAAACGGATTATAGGGTGGGCATTTGCTGTCGTCAAGGAAACCGAAAGCCTCTCTAATCTGCGCCTCTCGTCTTGGCGGCTTTGCTGCAAAACGGTTGACTCGCGCCTATCCAAGGTGCTAGACTCCCGCGTCGTACGAAACTTCACAATCTCGCCGGCAAGGCCGACCCCCACGGCCGAGCAGCACCGGGGTTTGGACCGGCCAGGGCCTCTGTGAGGCCAACGGCCAAGGCGAGGAGGTGTACGTAGTACCGATTTTTGCAGGCACCCAGACGCAACCAAGTGTGCCGACACAACGCCACGGAAGGATTGGCTCATGGCTCATCGAGGCCTACTTCGCTGGGCGCTATTGTGCGTCGCGGCTACTTCAGGCGCGCTCCTGGCGGTTCGTGCTGAAGCTTCTCAGACAGTAGTCATCGGTCCGGGTGATTCGGTGGACAGCCTGGCCCGAAAACACGGTGTCTCGGTGCGCGATATCTGTCGCGCGAACGGCATCACGCGGGAAACGCTCCTCCGGGATGGCAGAACCCTCGTCATTCCCGATCCTCCCAAGAGCGTGGTCTCCGCTCCCACCATCAAGAAAACCGCGCAGGTCACCGGCAATCGTGTGGCTGTTCGGCGGGGGCCTTTCGAGGCCTATCGTCGTGTTACCCTGTTGGATCACGGCGTGGACTTGACGGTCACTCACAAAGCCGGTGACTGGTACCAGGTCTCGCTGCCGGATGGCACCTCCGGGTGGATTCGTCAAGACTTTCTGTCCGTAGAAGGTCAAGAGCCCATGCGGGTAGCGCGTTCGCGCACCAGCCCCGAGGCCAGGCTTGCCAGCGAGCAGAGAGAACCTGTCCGTAGAGTTGCTCGCCGGACCACGAGCACTCGGTATGCCGAGGCCCGCCGGACGCGCACCCGTCTCTACGTGCGGGCGCGGTCCGCGCGCCCCGAAGCCGCGCCGCCAGCCGCGTCCAGCGATGTGATCAGGACGGCGTACGCGTATCGCGGTACGCGCTATCGCTTCGGCGGAAGCTCCGTAAGGGGCTTCGACTGCTCTGGTTTCACAAGCTACGTCTATGGCAAGAAGGGCGTCTCCTTGCCGCATTCCGCCGCTGCCCAGTTCAGCAAGGGCCAGCGCGTGACGCGAGACAAACTCAAGCCGGGTGATCTCGTCTTCTTCACGACCACGCGGCGAGGAATATCCCATGTGGGTATCTATGCGGGCGACGGAAAGTTCGTACACGCGTCCAGCGGCGGGGGCAGTGTTCGCGTGGACTCGCTGAACTCCGGTTACTACAATGCGCGCTTCCGGGGAGCCCGGCGGGTTAAGTAACTGCCCGTCGCAACCCGGGACCTGAGACGAAGGGTCGGGCGGCAGCCGCCCGACCCTTCGTGGCTTCTCACGCGTCCTTCCGCCCACAACGAGCGTCCCGGGCCTGTACCGCAACATACCGTTGCAGCCGATCCTCCTAAGCGCTTGCCCGTCCTCCCACGTTCAGGTAAACTTAGGTCTACGTTTTCAGGGTAGCGTGCTATTTGCCTATGTGGAGTCGTATACGGGAGGATATCCAGACCGCGCTGAAGCGCGATCCAGCTGCCAGAAACGCATGGACGGTGCTGACCTACGCGGGACTCCGCGCTGTCTGGATGCACCGCATCGCGCACTGGCTGTGGACGCGCAATTGGTGGCCGGCTGAGTTCTGGCGGTTCCTTGCGCGGGCGCTCTCGCAGTTCACGCGTCTGTGGACAGGAGTGGAGATACACCCTGGAGCGAAACTGGGCAGGCGGCTCTTCATAGACCACGGCATGGGCGTTGTGATAGGCGAGACGGCCGTGGTGGGTGATGACGTGGTAATGTATCACCAGGTGACGCTGGGCGGAACCAGCATGGAGCGCGTGAAGCGGCATCCCACCATCGGCAACAACGTAATGATTGGCATGGGCGCGAAGATCCTGGGAGCCATCACGATAGGAGATCACTGTAAGATAGGCGCGAACGCCGTGGTGAAC
Organism: uncultured Chthonomonadales bacterium; assembly: GCA_964526545.1. Classification (GTDB taxonomy): domain Bacteria; phylum Armatimonadota; class Chthonomonadetes; order Chthonomonadales; family CAJBBX01; genus CAZGLN01. The sequence goes on along the minus strand of CAZGLN010000073.1, from coordinate 12,928 downwards.
AAGGACGTGCCGCCGAACTGCAGCGTAGTTGGCGTGCCCGGGCGCATCGTTGTCCGTGACGGGCTTCGCGTTCACGACGACGTTGCGGTGATGGATAACGTCATCAACCGGGTGGATCCGCAGGATGAGGTCATACGCGAGCTGCGCCAGCGAGTAGAGCTGCTTGAGCAGCACATAGAGAAGTTGGAACAGCACTTGCGGGACCACGAGGACGCCGCGCAATCAGGCCGCGACCAGGCCAACTAGCAAGCCGTCACCGCAACGCATCGTACTTGAGCCCATGATCCTGAGAGCCCTGAGGACCAGACGTCAGACTGCCGGGCGCAGCCGCTCGCTGCTGGTGCTTGTAAGCGTCCCATTGATGCTGTGCGTTGCGGGAGCCGCCACGTTCGCGGCATTGACGCGACAGTCGGAGGATACCATCGCGCAGGGAGTTCGTTTCGAGGGGCGCGACTGGTCTGGCAAGCCGTTGGCCGAGGCGCGCGCCGACCTCGAGGAGTTTCGGCGCGCCCGGCTCCGATCCGATGTCCGCGTGGAGGTTGTACCGCCTGGAGGCAAGAAGATCGGCTGGTCCGTGCCCTGTTGGCGGCTGGGACTCGAGTTGGATATCGAGGCCACCCTTCGTGATGCGCTTGAGGTGGGCCGAAGGGAGGGCGCTCTGGCGCGGCTGGCCTCCTTCTTCTCCGCTAGGGAGACCGTGGAGATTGCGCCGCGGTGGCGGCTGGTTGAGCCGACCGCCAGGCAGTTCCTCCTGGGCAGTGTGCGCAAGGCCGTACACCAGCCCAGCAAGGATGCGCGCCTCAGACCGCTGGAGACCGGTGGTTTTGCCATCACACCCGAGAAGGCCGGAGCCGATCTGGATGTGGACGGGGCGCTGCAGCACCTTCTTGATCGGCTGCCTTGGAGCGGCTCGGAGCCGCTTACTCTGCCGACAAAGGTTACGCAGGCCCGTATCGCGCGGCAAGACCTCGCCGCAATAGATGGGGTGCTCGCTGCTTTCTCCACCGGCTACAAGGAGCGCGGCAATCGCAGGCGCAACATCGAGCTGGCATGCAGCAAGATGGACGGCGTGGTCCTGCTTCCGGGAGATACCTTCTCATATAACGAGGTGGTTGGGCCCCGAGACGAAGAGTATGGGTTCCGGATGGCGCCGGTGATTGTAAAGGGCAGGCTGGTGCCGGGCATGGGCGGGGGTATCTGCCAGGTCTCTAGCACGCTCTACAACGCCGCGCTTCTTGCTGGTCTGGAGATCGTCCGGCGCCAGCACCATGCGTTCCCGGTCAGTTATCTGGCACCGGGGCGGGATGCGACCGTTGTCTACGGGTCCATAGATTTCCGGTTCAAGAACAATACTGCTGCCCCCGTCGCCATCAGTGCGGACAGCCGCGGTCAGCGGGTGCGGATACGCATCTTCGGCAAGACGGTGCCTGGCCAGTCCGTCCGTATCGAGAGGACGAATGTCTCCTCCTGGGGGCAGGGCGTCCAGCAGGTGCGCGATCCCTCGCTGCCGGCCGGCAAAACCGTTGTACTGGATAAGGGCCACGCCGGACACCGCGTAACGATGTGGCGCGTTGTGATGCGAGACGGCCAGGTAGTGCGGCGCGAGCGCGTATCTGACGATAGGTACAGGGCGTTTCCGAAGATTGTCGCCGTGGGCACGGGACCGGCCGGCCCCGCGGCATCCCCGACCGCCGGCAGCTCGCGCGAGCCTGCAAGCCCGGCTGCTCCCTCGGTCTCCGCGGCCGGCTCGCCTCCATCGCAGCAGTAACTGCTCACGGGCGGTTCAGAGAGAGCGCGTCGGTAGGGCCCGTTGCCGGGCCCTGTTTTTGTGTGGCACTTGAACGGCGATAGGAACTCGGCGTGGCTGGCTTCTCTCGGGTTTGACCGCGGATTCACCGCCAGACGCACGATACCGCACGCGGCACCCACTTCGGTCTAATTCCCCTTGCTTAAGCACGTCGCCTAGCCCACGTCTAGTACCTCGAGACGGCCGCGCACGTGTCGCGGCGCTCATGGCAGATACCCGTGATCCAGGGCGAGTGTGCTGGAGATTCACGACTCGGAATCAAGGCATCCATGGGTACGAAAAAAGTGGCTGGCACGCCGAAAAATCACGTCCCAAAAGTGCTTGACTTCTTCCGGCTGCGAGGCTATAGTGTCGGCATTCAGTGGTAAACCTATGGTAATGCCGTGGTAACAGGGCGGTTATCTCGTGGATACAGATCACCAAAAACCCGTTGATGATGCTTCCGCGCTCCTCGAGGACGATGGCCTGTGGGGTGAGTTCGAGCACCAGGTGGACGACAAGGGCCGCACGATCCTCCCCATTGAGTGGAGAGGGCGCCTGGGAGAGACCTTTGTCGTCACGCGTGGTCCAGACCGCACCTTGCTCATATTCCCCGTGGCTACGTGGAGGGCAATCGCCGACCGCCTGAGCGATCTCATTCTGCTGCCCGAAGGCGATCTCCTTCAGAGGCTTATGGGCGGTCGAGCGCTTGTCAAGCTGGATCCGCAGTCTCGCATGGCCATTCCGCGCCATCTACGGGAATGGGCGCAGATAACCCCCAGCCACACGGTGGTGATGATAGGGCAGGGCCGCAAGATAGAGCTCTTCTGCTCCAAGTTCAGGGACAAGTTTGATGAGAATCTGGAGCCGTCCCGCATCTATGAAGCGGCGGATGTTACGGGTCTCGTGAGCGTACTGCGCGGCGCAGGCTCGGCAAATGGGGATGGAGTTCCACCGCCCGGCGCTTGAAGAAGAGGTGCTCCGCTATCTGGCATTGAGCGAAGGGCAGACAGTGCTCGATGCCACTGCTGGCGGCGGAGGACACGCCGCGCGAGTCGCGAGGATCATTGGACCGTCTGGTCGTCTCGTGCTGATTGATCAGGACCCGGCCGCGATTGCGGTGGCACGTGAAGCGGTCGCTGCGCTCGGTCCGGAAGTGCATGCGGTTCGGGCCAACTTTCGCAATCTCGATGTAGTGCTCGACGACCTGGGCATCGCGCAGGTGGAGGGAGTGCTGATGGATCTCGGGGTGAGTTCTCATCAGCTGGACACGCCGGAGCGTGGATTCTCCTTTCGCTTCGATGCTCCGCTGGACATGCGCATGAGCCCGGATGCCGGTACGACCGCGGCCGAGTGGCTTGCGAACGAGACCCAAGAGCAGCTTGCCGACGTGCTATGGGAGCTTGGAGATGAGAAGTGGGCTCGCGCCATTGCACGCACAGTGGTGAAGGCGCGGCAGAACCAGCCTATCCAGACAACCGGCCAGTTGGCAGCCCTCGTGGAGAGCGCGATACCACGTCGGGCGTGGCCGCCGGATCGGCATCCTGCCACGAGGACGTTCATGGCGATTCGATCGCACATCAATGACGAGATCGGGGCACTGCGTGAAGCGATACACAAGGCCATCGGCCGACTTGCTTCCGGCGGGCGCCTCGTGATCATCGCCTGGCAGTCGAATGAGGAGCGCGTGATCAAGGAGGCGTTTCGGTGGGAAGAGGGGAGATGCGCCTGCCCGCCTGGGCTTCCCGTGTGCAAATGCGGGGCGGTACGACGCATTGCGGTGCTTACCCGCAAGCCGATTGCGCCCTCCGCCAGTGAGATTGCAGGCAATCCTCGTGCCCGCAGTGCGCGGCTGCGTGCCGCAGTGCGGGTGTAACGAGGCCGGCCTCCTTATCGCGGCATAGACAGAGGCAGAACAATGGCAACTGCGCTAAGACAGCAACAACCGAGGAACTCATTCTCGCCGCGCCCGGCTCCGGTTCCCGAGCGCCAGCTGCCGTTGCGCGCTACGGCGCCGCCGGACATTCGTCACATTCTGCGTTGCCTCTGCCTGGCTTGCGCGCTCGCAGTGGTGCCGGTTGTCTATGTAAATGGCTACTCCGCGCAGACCAGGGCCATGTACGTTCGAGTCAAGCTGCGCGACCGGATGCGTAATCTCATCAACGATAAGCAGCGGCTGCAGGAGGCCGTCAACCAGGCCCGGAGTCAGAAAGCCGTGGACGACGGCGCCAGGGCGGCAGGGATGATTCGTGACGCACCGACCCATCTCGTGCGCGAGACCGCGGACGGCTGATAAAGGGGACCGGCAATGGCGATCGTACTCAATTCAGGTGCCGAGAACCGGCGCAGAATACAACTGCTCTTCCTCCTCATCAGCCTGATGTATGTAGCCGTAATCGGCCGGCTGGGCTATTTGCAGCTCATGCATGGTGCCCAAATGCGCCACAGGGCAATTGATGGGCGCACCCGGGAGCGTCTCTTTGTGCCGACACGCGGCGCCATCCTGGACCGGGAGCATCAAGCCCTCGCCGCGAATGTTGCCCGAACATCCCTCGTCTGCGACCCAAGCATTCTGAAGCCCGAGGTACGGACCGACGCGATTGCGCTGGTTTCCCGCGCAATGGGCATGGAGCCTGCGGCCGTGCAGAGTGCGGTGGAGCCGCGAGTCATTGGCGTGGACAGCAATGGTCGGCCGCGTGTCGCCCGCAACAATCTCGTTGCCAAGGACCTCTCCTCCGAGCAGGTTGCCGCCATCCGAGCGCTTCAATCCGGCAAGACGACAATGAATACCGTGCGGGCCTTCTCGCTTGTGGATGAGCCTCGCCGAGAGTATCCGTTTGGATCGCTCGCGATACATATGGTGGGCCTCACCCAGTCCGAGCCGATAGTTGGCGCGGGCGGCAAGGCCAAGGCGGAGCAGCTGGTCGGAATCACGGGATTCGAGAAGGAGCTGAACGACGTCCTTGCAGGCGCTCCCGGGGACCTTGTGGCGGAGGTTGATCGTCGCGGGCTCTTCATTAAGCATACCGATAGAATCAACATTCCCATGCAAGAGGGCCAGAACGTGGTCCTCACGCTGGATGCCACGGTACAGCACACAGCGGAGAGTGCGCTCAAGGAGCTGATGGAGAAGCATCGGCCGAGAGGCGCAACCGTGATCGTGCTCGATCCCCTCACTGGCGACGTGCTTGCGGTAGCGAGCGCTCCGACCTTCCACCCGGCCAACATGCAGGAACGCAGAGAGATCGAGCGGCATCGCAACCGTGCTTTCGAGCTGTACGAGCCGGGCTCCACGCTGAAGACCATCAGCGTGCTTGCCGCCTTGCAGGAGGGTCTGATAACTCCCGAGACGCGGTTCAGCTGTTCCGGCAGCCTTCTGGTGGGAAGTCGCCCGTTGCGATGCGTGCTGCACGGGGCGGCGGAGCGGCACGGGCACGGCGTTCTAAAGATAGATGGTGTGCTCGAGAAGTCCTGCAACGTCTCGGCGGCAATGATCGGCATGAAGCTGGGAATGGAACGCACGCGCCACTACCTGGATCGGTTTGGGCTTCTCAGCAAGACGAATCTGCAGGTAACGTATGATCCGCCGGGGACGCTTGGGCACGGCAGGGCGGCCCTCGAACAGGGGAGCGGCAAGGTCGCCAGGGTAGCCTTCGGCCAGGCAGTAATGGTTACGCCGATGGCGTTGGCGGCAGCCTATGCCAGTGTGTTCAATGGAGGGGTGTACCGCGCACCGCGCATAGTGCAGGCCTACGAGGACCAGTCGGGCAGGGTGACGCGGACTTTTGAACCTGCTGAGCCCAGGCAGGTTGTTGCTCCCGAGGTCGCCAAGGTCGTGAGAGATTCGTTGGAGAGGGCAGTCTACAGCGGCACCGGCAAGCTTGCCGCCGTGCCTGGCTACACCACAGCAGGCAAGACGGGCACCGCGTGGAAGGTGGTGCCTGGCGTTTCGGGATATGCCTCAGGCAAGTATGTGGCGAGCTTCTTCGGTGCGGTGCCTGCCAGGAATCCGCGCGTGGTGATTGGGGTGGTGGTGGATGAGCCGCAGGGCGGCATGTACGGCGGCACGGTGGCCGCACCAGTCTTCAAGACTATCGCCGAGCGGCTCATGCTGCACTGGAAGGTGCCGCCGGACCGGCCGGAGACTTTGGGCACCGTGAAGCTGGTCTCGGGAAGATGAAATGATCCTCTCGGATCTCCTCGCATGTATTCCTGACGCGAAGTGCGTGGGCAACCCACGGGTAGAGATCTCGGGAATCGCCCACGACTCACGCGACGTCACGCCCGGGTGCCTCTTCGTCTGCCTGGTAGGCAGCAAACACGATGGGCACGACTATGTGCATGAAGCCATTCAGCGCGGGGCGCACGCGGTCTGCGTGCAGGCGGATCGGGCAGATGCCCTGCATAACTTAGCACCTCTGCTTGCAGTACCGGATACCCGCAAGGCGCTGCCGCACCTGGCTGCCGCGGTACATGGTCATCCCTCTCGGGAGCTGCGTCTGGTGGGGGTAACTGGCACCAATGGCAAGACGACGACTACGCAGCTCATTGCGGCCATCTTGCAGGCCGGCGGTCTCACCTCCGGCGTGATCGGCACCCTGGGAGCACGGATCGGCGAGAGGGAGCTGCCCTCTGCGCATACCACGCCCGAGGCGGACCACCTTCAGGCACTTCTGCGCGAGATGCGCGCCGGGGGAGCACAGGCGGTTGCGATGGAGGTCTCGTCGCATGCGCTTGCCCAGCATCGAACCGATGCATGCGCATTCGATTGCGCCGTCTTCACGAACCTCACACAGGACCATCTTGACTTTCACAAGGACATGGAGGACTACTACGCGGCCAAACGGCGCCTCTTCACGGACTATGCCGAGTGGAGCCCAGAGGGCTTCGTCTCGGTCATCAATGTGGACGACCAGTGGGGCAGGCGGCTGTCTGGCGAGGCGAGCGGCCGGCTGCTTACCTATGGAGTGCTGAACGATGCGGACGTAAGCGCGAAGGCGATAGACGCGCGCGCGGACAGCATCCGGTTCAGGGCGAAGTGTCCCGGCGGCGACTTCGAGGCCAGGCTGCCGTTTGGTGGGCAGTTTCAGGTGTACAATGCCCTGGCGGCCATCTGCGCGGCCGTGGGCATGGGAGTTGAGGCGGAGTGCATCGCCGCCGGCCTGGCGGCCGCCCGTCCCGTGCCCGGGCGCTTCGAGCCGGTTTCGAATGACCGCGGGTTCAGCGTCATCGTGGACTACGCCCACACTCCCGACGGCCTGGCTAATCTGCTGCGCGCCGCACGCAGCCTGAAGCCGCGGCGCATACTCTTGGTCTTCGGCTGTGGCGGCGATCGTGATCGGGGCAAGCGGCCGCAGATGGGCAGGCTGGCGGCGGAGTGCGCGGATGTCGCCATTGTAACCTCGGATAACCCTCGCACGGAGGATCCGCGCGCAATCATTCAAGACATTCTGGCGGGGATGAGCGGAGGTGCCGCCAATCTGATTGTAGAGTCAGATCGGAGGGAGGCCATTCGACGCGCGATTGAGCTGGCACAAGAAGGCGACATTGTGCTGATTGCCGGAAAAGGGCATGAGACCTACCAGATTGTCGGCTCCGAGCGACTGCCTTTCGACGATCGGCAAGTGGCACGCGAGGTTCTCGGGAGGGCAATCGCGGGCAATGCCTGATGTTGGTGCATTTGCCACCGGACTCGCGATTTCAGCCACCGTAGGTGTGGCGGCTGGCAACCCGCTCATACGTCTTCTTCGGCGCATTGGGGCCCGCCAGACAGTGTCCGAGGATGCGCCGGCCGGGCACCGTGCCAAGCAAGGCACTCCCACCATGGGCGGGCTTATCATCCTGGCGGGCATCGCGGCGGCCGCCTGCTATGCGCTGGTGGCAAATCCAAACCATGTAACGCATCTAGGCGTCCTGTTGCTCACCCTCGCGTACGGCGGCATCGGGTTTCTTGACGACTATTTGATTGTGCGCAGGGGCAAGAACCTGGGGCTGAAGGCCCGCCAGAAACTCGGTCTCCAGGCCCTTGTCGCGGTTCTCTTTCTCGTCTGGATTGCATCCACGGCGATTCCGGGTCGGAGCACAGTGGTTGGCACGCTCGACCTGGGCCCATGGTACTATGTGGCCGCATTTCTTTACCTTGTGGGTTTCGCCAATGCGGTGAACTTCGCGGATGGACTCGACGGTCTGGCGGCCGGACTGTGCCTGATCCTTGCCGTAGTACTCGCTCTCCTCGTCTCGGTGGTCGGGCACCTCTCCTGGGTGATGCTCTTTCTGGGGAGCGTCGCGGGCGGCTGCGCCGCCTTTCTTGTGTTCAATCGGCATCCCGCCCGGATTTTCATGGGAGATACGGGCTCTTTGGCGCTTGGGGCTGCTCTGGCGGGTGCGGCTATTCTCGGCAAGGCCGAGCTGCTTCTGGCGCTCTGTGCCGGTGTTGTGTGGGCTGAGCTAATCTCCGTGATGCTGCAGGTGGCGGTGTTTCAGTGGCGCAAACGCACGCACGGGCTGGAGTATGCGCGAGCGCACCGCCTCTTTCGCCGCACACCGCTCCATCACCATTTCGAGGAGCTGGGATGGGGTGAGACACGAGTTGTGGCAGTCTTCTGGTTGTCCACTCTTGTGCTGGCAGCGGGCGCATTGCTAATCCACCGCTCCGCTGATCTTGTTGTGTACTAGATACTTCATCATGACAACATACGGCGCCAGTCATACAAAGGATAGGCAAAGGTGACACTCACAGTGGATCGCACGGAGTTTGCCAACCGCACGGTAGCAGTGGTGGGAATGGCGCGCACTGGTCTGGCGGCTGCTCCCGTGCTGCGCGATCTTGGCGCGAACGTGATTCTGACGGATGCCGCGCCGCGCGAGGCGCTCGGCGAGCGCGCGCAGCTTGCGGAGAGCCTGGGAGTGGAGCTGCGTTACAACGCGGGCACCATGGAGGCCTTGCGTGGTGCCGAGCTCGTGGTACCGTCCCCCGGCGTCAGCGCCGACTCCGAGGTGCTGCGGAGCGCCGTTCGCCTAGGCATCCCCGTTCTTAGCGAGATCGAGGTTGCCTACCGGATTGCGCGCGCGCCTATCCTGGCGGTTACGGGCACCAATGGCAAGACCACCACGACATTCATGCTTGGGGAGATGCTGCGGGCGTCCGGACGCAGCACATGGATTGCCGGCAACGTGGCCGCGGACGACGTGAAACAGGCGCTCATCACGGCCGCGTGGAGAGCGCAAGAAGACGACGTTATTGTCGCGGAGATAAGTTCCTTCCAGTTGGAGTGGGTCGAGAAGTTCCGACCTGAGGTGGGAGTACTCACTAACATCACGCAGGACCATCTGGACCGGCACAAGACGTTCGAGGAGTATGCCGCCTGCAAGGCACGACTCTTCAGTGCTCAGGACTCGGACGATGTCGCGGTAATCAATGCGGTCAATGCGCCGGCGCGACGAATAGGAGAGCGCTGCAGGGCACGCAGAATCTGGTTCGATCGCGGGCACTGTATGAAGACGGACTCGGCCTGCCTAAAGGAAGGGTTCGTCACCGTGCGCTGGGAGGGCGAGGAGCGCAGGCTGTGCCGCGTCGAGCAGGTTCGGCTCGCCGAGCCGTTCAATCTCGAAAACGCGCTGGCGGCCTCCGCCGCGGCCACGGCCTTCGGTGCGGAACCCGAGGCTATCGCTCTTACGCTTCGGACGTTCGATGGCGTGGTGCACCGCGCGGAACTGGTGGCCGAGGCCGAAGGTGTACGTTGGATCAATAACTCCATGTGCACCAACGTAGATGCCGCGGTGCGCAACCTCCAGGCGATAGAAGGCCCCATCATCATGATTGCGGGGGGCGACTCCAAGGGGGCGGACCTTACCGCGCTTGGCAGCGCCATTGCGCGCTTCGTAACCCACCTCATTCTTATTGGCAGGGATGCGCCCCTCATCGCGGATGCGGCGCGTCAGGCAGGTTTCACCCGCATACACCAAGCAGACAGCCTGGAGAGCGCGGTGGCGTTGGCGGCCGATCTGGCGCAGCCTGGATATACCGTTACGCTCACCCCGGCCTGCTCCAGCAGGGATATGTTCCGCGACTTCGAGGAGCGCGGCGAAGTGTTCCGCGCTGCCGTGCGCGCACGAATACGGCCTTGATCGCCGAAAACACACAGAGTGAACTGAAGCCGGTTGTCCATGCGCGTGGTCCCCAGGTTGGCGACCAATGGCTGCTCTACGCCGTCACGGTGGTGGTTGCTCTCGGCGTGCTGCTGGTGTTGGATACATCGTATGCCTGGGCGGCCGTGGTCAACGATTCGGGCAGGAGCTATGCGCTGCGGCAGGCTGTGTATGCGGTCGTCGGGTTTCTCGGACTGGCAGTCATGCTCCGGACAGACTACCGGCGCCTCCGCAACATTTCGGGCACACTGCTTATCCTCGTCCTCGTCGCCCTCTGCGCGGTATGGCTGCCCTTCATTGGCCACAGTGAGGGAGGCGCGGCCCGCTGGATCAACCTGCGCTTCACGAAAGTGCAGCCATCGGAGCTGGCCAAGATCGCCCTTGTGCTCTACCTGGCCAGGTTCTTTACCGACCGCCACTACTCCGTTGCTCATCGTCCGCACCTCTTTGCCCCGCTCCTGGTTCTGGGATTGGTCTGCGGGCTGATAGAACGTGAACCGGATCTCGGGACTGCAATCGTCGTTATGATGGGCGGGCTCTCGGTCTTCTTTGCCGCGGGTGTGCGCCTGCGCAGGCTGGTCGTGGTAGTGGGTGCGCTGGCGTGCGTGGGCTTGTTGGTGGTAGCCGGCGGAGGGTATCGCGGAGGGCGGATCAGTGTCTTCCTCAATCCCGAGAACGATCCCTAACACATAGGGCTGCAGGCGCAGCGAAGCGGCCTGGCAATTGGATCTGGAATGCTCACGGGAATGGGGCTTGGAAAGGGCCGCGAAAAGTACTACATTCCCGCCGCCAACACGGATTACATTTTCGCTACCTATGCGGAGGAGACAGGGTTCCTGGGAAGCGTGCTGCTGGTGGGGCTCTACATGCTGATTGCCCAGCGCGGCTTCGCCATTGCCCTAAGGTGTTCCGATGGCTTCGGCCGCCTGCTGGCTGTGGGCATCAGCACGATTATCTCGGGGCAGGCAGCCCTCAATCTCATGGTTACCACCAGCCTGCTGCCGTCAACGGGAGTACCGCTTCCGCTCGTCAGCAGCGGCGGCTCGTCTCTGGTATCGGTACTCGTGAGCGTGGGCATTCTGCTTAGCATTGCGCATCGCAATCCAGCGCCGGTTGTGCAGAAGCTCCATGGGCAGCCTGTGAGCCGCGGCTCGGCGTAACGCCCATGTCCAGCTCGCCCCGAGTTGTCCTGACCGGAGGCGGTACGGGCGGGCACATCTACCCCGCCCTGGCCATCGCGGAATCTCTGCGGATTGTCTATCCACAGCCCGCAATACACTACCTCGGCGGAACTTCGGGTCCGGAAGCCACCATCGTACCGGCAGAGGGACTACCCTTCACTGCCCTGACTACGCGGAAGGTACGTCGCCTTGCCTCGCCCGATACGCTGTTCGCCGCGCTTGCGCTGGTGAAGGGTTACGCGCAAGCCCGCAGGCATCTTCGCGCGTTCGGGCCCCAGGCGGTCATCGGCACAGGAGGTTATGTGGCAGCGGCGGCCGGACTGGCGGCGGTTCGCCTGGGGATTCCTCTCACCATCGTCGCGCCGGATGCTGTGCCCGGCCGCACAAACCTGCTTCTCTCACGTTGGGCCAGGCGGGTCTGTGTCTGGTTCGAGGAATCCGCGGGCGCCTATCCGCGGAGTACCGCGGTGATCACGGGCGTGCCCATCGCCAGCCGCTTCGCAGCGGATGCGCCCTCGCGTGACGAGGCGCGGAGAATGCTCGGCTTGCAGCCCTCCGCGTTCACTCTCCTTGTGCTAGGAGGCAGCCAGGGCGCGCGCTTCCTCAATGACCTCCTCGTGGCGGCGGCGCCGGCGCTTATTGGCCGTGGCATCCAGATTCTGCATCAGACGGGACCGCGGAACATGGAGGCGGTGCGCGCGGCGAGCGAGGGCCTTTCGGAGGATTTCTATCATCTCCGGGCCTATCTTGGCCCGAGAGAGATGGCTGCGGCGTATCGTTCCGCCGATCTGGCGGTGTGCCGGTGCGGAGTGGCCACCCTGGCGGAGGCGGCCGCTTGCGCCGT
>CAZGLN010000073.1:0-855 GCA_964526545.1 uncultured Chthonomonadales bacterium | reverse complement strand
GGAGCTGACTCCGGAACTTCTCGCGGAGCACGTTGCCGCACTTCAGGCCGATGCTGACCGTCTGGCGGCATATCGCGAGGGGTGTGGTCGCATGGGTAGGAAGGAAGCCGCCGCGGCCGTAGCCCGCGTGGCGATGGAGACCGCCGGCATCGAGTGGCCGTACGACGCGTCGGGCCCGCGCGTTGACACCGCTGCGAAGCCGCCGGTATAATCTCCCCGCGCTGATACCGATAATAGGATCTGCGAGCCATTCCCCGTTAGCTCAATGGCAGAGCATCCGGCTGTTAACCGGAGGGTTGGTAGTTCGAATCTACCACGGGGAGCAGAATATCTGCCGCTGGTTGCGGCGTCACCTCCCCTCGAGACCCCGCGGGCATGGACTGCCGGGGTCTCAGCGCATTTCACCGCGCGGACTGCCCGATGGCGGCACGGCGCCCGTCCTTGCGGTAACTTTCTGCGCCCTGCTAGGGGCAGAGAGTGTTGCCCGTGGTGTTGCCGCGGAGCGAAGCCTCGCTCGAGGCTGGAAAGAGCACGCGCGGTACCAGCCAGAGGTAGGCGACCATGCCGAGCAGCTCCACAAGCGATTGAAACACGATAGCCACGGTAGCCACTGCATAGATTGGGGGCAGCGCCAGCGCGAGGGGAAGCACCACGAAGGAGTTGCGGGTGCCCAGGCTGAACGCCATCACCCTTCCCTGCAGTGCGGGAAGCCGAAACCAGCCCGCGAGCACACGCGCAGCGAGGGCCGCTGCCGCGAGGTACGCGACGTAGATTACCAGCAGGCCGCCGAGCACTTCCTAGGAATCGGCGACCAGGTGCACCTGCGTTGCCGCAATGACGAAGACGACCACGGCG
>CAZGLN010000072.1:13563-15274 GCA_964526545.1 uncultured Chthonomonadales bacterium | reverse complement strand
TACACTCTTTCTCTACACGACGCGCCTCCGAAACGGCCGTGGCCGCTGCCCTGGCAACCCGCGCGCCGGCCCGTGCCTCACCCGCGGCGCGCTGCTCCGCCGCAAGGATCGCCTTGCGCTCGCTCTCCGAGAGACCGGCCAGTTGCGACATCCTGCCCTGCACGCCCGCGTTCGCGGTCTGCACCGTGCGGCCCACCGCGGCGCCAACCAGCAGCAGTTGCGACGCCAGGCCCACCCCCGCGAAGAACCGGTCGGTCTTGTTGACCGGCTTGCCCTCAGGATCAATGCCCCAAATGGCGATCACGGCCTGATCGGCGCCCGTGAAAGCCACGCCGATGCGGTACATCTCGATGGTAAAGCCCGCGAAGGCGCGCAGCGCGTTCTCACGCCATCGCTCGTGGCCCTCGTGAAGCGCGTTGCCAAGAAGCTCGTTCTCCTCCAGCGTGAGGATGAGCACGTTCGGCCTCACGGCATGTGGGGAGGCAAGCCGCCGCAGCGTCTTGGGATCCTGCTGCAGCAGCCCGATGTATCCCCGGGCGAGAAGCAGCTTAGTGAAGTCCGAAAACCGTTCGTCCGGTCTCGGCGCATAGTCCAGGTAGCCGATGGCGGTCTTCACCAGGTTCAGTTTGGAAGTGAGCGCGCTCCGATCTTCATTGCTCGTGGCCGTGTTCATCGCTTCGGCGTAGAGCGACTGGAGGCCGGCGAACGTTGCGCGGTACTGCTCCAGCGCCAGCTTCTGCGTGGTATCGAAAACCCGCAGGGAAGTAGAGACGGGCATGCCGCCGAGAGTTACCGACGCTGTTACCGTGTCGCCGTTCTTCACATGGAGCTCGGAGAGGAAGTCTTCTTTCGTGAAGTCGAAGAAGGGTATCTGCGTGGTCAGGCGATTCCGCCCCGGGAGCGACGACCAGGCCCCGGAGATGACCTGCGCCTGCGGCAGCGTGTAGACCACGGGACCCTTTGCGGGCGAGTTTCGGTTGTTCAGCACGACGTAGGCGCTGTCACCGCTCTCCTTGGCCCGAAACTCCACCTTCACCTCCTCTGGCAGCCCCATCGCCTGATCGCGGGGCACCAGCAGCTGCACGCGGAACGGCTGGTGCTGCGCGGTACCCCAGAGCGGCTCCGTGGAGCGCGGGTCGGCGGCGGTGATGAGCAGCGTCGGCGCGGTGAGATGCATCTGCGGCGCGTCGTCTTCCCGCAGGCCGGTAAGGCGCTCGGCGGCCTGGCGTATCCCGCCTGCGTCGGCGCCGCCCTTTGCGGCAAGCAGCGGATCCAGCACGGCGGCGGGCAGCGGACAGCTCAGCTTTGCCGCGAGATCGAGCCCTGCGCGCACCTCATCGGGATCTTCCGATTCCAGAGCCCGCACGATGGCCCACTTCACCCCGTAGGTAAGCGACTTTTCGTGCTGGTCCTCTGGGATGGCCTCGGACAGCAGCTTGAGCGCGGCGCGGCGCGCGGCCGCATCGTTCGAATCGCTGAGCGCCAGAGCGACATCCACCAGGTGCGCCAGGGCCTGGTCTGGAGACTCGCCGCCCACGCTGTTACGGAAGTTGGCGATGTTCCTCTCCACGAAGCGGACCAGTGCCTGCGGGTCATCCCGCATCTTCACCTGAACCAGCCAGCGCGTGGCATCGGCTTTCAACGCGGGGTCCAGCAGCAGATCGGGAGAGACTTTGCCGAGAAGGTCTCGGTTGGTATTCACCTCGTGGAA
>CAZGLN010000072.1:0-13508 GCA_964526545.1 uncultured Chthonomonadales bacterium | reverse complement strand
GGAGACGGGCGGCGTCAAGAGGACGTTGATATCCTCCCTCGAGGCGAAATCGGAGCGTATCCATGCCTGCGCCTGCCTGCTCGGACCGTAGGGCGGCCTGCCCATCTCGGCGCAGAAGCCCGGCACGCGCATGTCGAGCGGCAGAGCGAGGGCGTACTCGGTCGGCTTGGCGGCGTCCGGCGGTCGCCGACGCATATTAGCGCATACCGTGAAGAGGTTGCGGGTAGCCGTCATGCCGGCGGGAATGCTGATGGTGGCCGGGCGGATCAATGCAAGATCCTGCACGGCGGGGTCCGGACTGAGAAAGAGCAGGCCCGGCGAGAACGTGATGTCCACGGGCATGGGCGATCGGTTGGTAAGGGTCGCCTGGATGGTGTTCATCCCATCGCCGATGAAACGCATGTCCAGCATGTCCAGCCCGCGGAGCTTGACTGCGGGCCCGAAGGAGGTCTGGCGCACGTTCGCGGGGGCAGTCAGCAGCTTCTCAACGTCCAGGTTCAGCATTCGGTCGCCGCTGCTTACCTTCAGCAGATCGGCTGTGATTGCCGCGACCGGCACGGGCACTTCGATCATGGCGTCTCGGTGCGCCCGTGATGCAGCAGGCAAGAGCGCCGCCGAAAGGCAGATCATCCCCGCGGCCAGAGGCAGAGCCGCGCTGCGCAAGCGATGCATGGGCTACCCTCCTCTCTCCCAGACGCCAGCCAGCCTGACCAATGAGCTCGACAGGCCTATTTGCAACAAGTGCTTTATACAGCGAAGGCACGTGGAAGTCAAACGTGGGCAGAGCGCGAGAACAGTCACGGGGAGGTTGGCCGCCGCGGCTTGACGCGCAGCCTGGAGTGCGGCAGCATCCGATGCCTCGGGCATCGGCCTCTCCATTGGGCGCACCCGCGGTGTCGGCGCAAGGAGACTCTTGGGGCTTTGCTGGCGGTCTCGCTACGGTCCGTGCAGCACGTATTCACCGGGGGCAAGCAGCCATCCACCCGCGACCCGCGGCACAACCTTTCCGCTCGCGTCGCGGCACTCCGCCCGCTCCCATCCCGGCCGTTTGAGCACGAAGAGGTGCCTGTTGGCCTCGAGGCGCGCAACGGGCGTGGCAAGTGAACCGACCAGCGAGTTGCCCACCAATCGGCTGTCCGGTTGGATGGTCAGCCGGATGGTGCGCGGATCGCGCTGCTCCAGCACATAGAGCCCCGTGCCCGCATACTCCACATAGCGGGAAGAGCCCACGCCCACCAGTCTGCGCGGCCACGTGGGCAGAGCGAGGGGCAGCCACTTCTCCAGCGGCGCGGCGTGGATGACCAGCTCAGGAGTGCTGAGCAGGGTGTTGTTCTTGGCGAAGGAGGAGGCTATGGGACCCGAAACGATTCCGTCGGCAGTAGGCGCATACTTGGCGGCGCGCGGCAGCCGACGAAACGCCTCGCCCGCAGCCATGAAGGAGGCCGCCTTGTGCGGTGTATAGAGCCAGTTGAGCCAATGCGCTCCCCAGTCCGTGTTCCAGCGCGCGGTGCTGATGCTGTCGTACTGGAACTGGCAGGCAATCTGCGCCTCGGCGTTGCGAAACATCACCGCGATTAGGGGAAACAGGTAGCAGCTCGTGTTCGTGGCGGGCGTATCGAACTCATAGGCCAGGCGCGCCTTCTCGCGCAGCGCTTCCGGGAAGGGATGGGCGGGAACCGCCGGCACGAGGTTGTAACCGTCGTTGACCCGCTCCCACCCGCCTGGATAGGCGCTTGTTGCCACCGCATCGCACTCTGAGTCGCCGATGGCGTCCAGTATCTCCTGCCCGTTGATGCCGAAGTAGCTGATGGCGACGGGCTGCCGTGCCCCGGTCGAGCGTATGGCCTCGACCATGCGGCGGATGTACTCCCGCATGAGCTCGTAGCGGAAGAGCGGAAACACCTGCGGGCTGGGCTCCAGGTTGTATGCTCGCAGCCACTCCTCCCACCGGTGGCGGAAGGTGCTTCGGTCCCGCTCCAATAGGGCCGGCGGCTCTCCCTGCGGCGTGTAGCTGGAGCCCTCCAGGTCGCCGTAGAGGAAGTAGGTGGGCTCGTTCATCACCTCGAGCACGCAGAGGTTCGGCTCGTCGGCCAGTCTTCGCCCTGTGTAGGGATTGCGATGACTCAGAAACTGCCGCAGGTAGTTCTCGGCTGCACGGATGCCGCTCTCAACGAACATCATGCCCGGCTTGGAGGTATTGGCGGAGAAGGAATCCGGTCTCTCGTTCGGGCCAGGCCACCATGCGATGGGCGTGAGATAGAAGTAGATGCCCCGCTTGCCTGCCTCGGCGATCAGGTAGTCCAGCAGGTCCAGATGCACGTTCGGCTGCAGGTTGCCGGCTCCATCGCTTATCTCACGGTCGAACACATGTACGCGGATGACCTGCACGCCCATGCGGCGCATGTGGTCCAGATCGGTGCGGATGGCGGCTTTCATGTCCACGCCGAGCCGCTTCATGTTTTCGAATTGGTGCCAGCTCTGCGGATAGTAGTTCACTCCCCAGAGGGCGACCTCGGTGCCTTCCGGGTAGTAGAGCACTCCCCGCGAGACTTGCATCGGCCGGAAGGGGAGCGGATTGCCGATCGTCCTGGGTGCCGGCCGGGAAGCCGCGGCGGGTTCCGCCGGCGCGGGCGCCGGCGGCGGCTCCTCACCGGCCACCACCATGATGGGAGCCTTGTAGAGACCGCCGCCCGCATTGACGTTTTCCACCATGATGGTGAGCACGTTCTCCGCGCCGTATCGGAGCAGCCTCTCGGGCAGAAGGTACCTGCGCGGAACGTCCCAGCCCTGGGTTCGGCCGATCTGGTCGCCATTCAGATAGGTCACATCGTTGTCGTCAATCGCGCCAACGAGCAAATGGACCGGAAGGCCGCGCCACGCCTCCGGCACATGGAAACGCACGCGGCACCAAGCGTAGTCCCGCTCCTCCCAGAGCGCCGTGGGCCGGAACGCAAGCCAGTCCGAGTCGTCCAGGTCCGGCGCGGCCATCGCCGCCTGTATTCCCCTTGAACGCGGCGTGTATGCCCGCCTCCACACGCTCTGTGCGAGATCAACTCCCCGTCGCACCTCCACGCGGCGGCTCGCGCCGCCTCCCTGGATGCTCACCACGCCATGGGAGCGGTCCGAGGCGAGCGAGGCACGGGCCACGGCGATCTTCCAGCCGCGCGGCGCGAGCGCATAGCGGACCTCCGCGGGCTCCACCTGCACGCCCTCGCCCGCCAGCCGCACGGTTACCACCGTCTGCTCCGTGCCCTGGTTCACGATGACAAAGGGAACAACGGCTGGCTCCGCCGCCTGGCACACCAGCGGCAGCGCCGTCCGGATCCGCACATCGGCCAGCGCCCGGGTATCCACCGCTGCCGAAAAGAGCGCCCATCCAAGCGTCAGCAGCAAGACTCGGCCAACTCTCATTGCTCAAACTCCACGCCGATCTTGATTGCCTGGTCCGGTCTCCGAAGGCATTGGGACAGGGCGTCCGCTGCCTCGGCAAACGGCACCACGGGGGTTACAATGCCCTTTCCGCTCACCACTCCGGATTGGAAGAGCTCGATGGTCGCCTCGAATGCGCGCTGGTGCGTCCACAAGGGGTAATCGCGGTCAGGGCACTCCCAGCCCTCCCAGGCCTGGCTGCCTACAATCGTCGGCCGATTGAGATGGAACTCCTCATCCAGGCGCAGCGCGGAGCAATCACGCGGACCCCACGGCACGTGGACTACCGTGCCGCACTTGCGCAGGGCGCGAATCGCCTCGTGCAGGGCGGCCGCGCTGCCGGAGGTCTCGATGGCCACATCCACGCCCTGGCGGTCTGTGAGCTGCTTTATCGTGAGGCCCACGTCTGACTCCGCGGGATCCACCGCCGCATCCGCTCCCAATGCCAGGGCACAGTCACGGCGCAGACCGGAGGGATCCACGGCTATCACCCGCCGCGCCCCGCTCGCGCGGGCAATCTCCACGGCCATCAGCCCGATCGCACCCAGGCCGAACACCGCCACGTGATCGCCTATCCGTATGCGCCCGTCGCGAACGGCAACAAAGGCCACATGCGCCGGATCCACGCAGACGGCCGCCTCCGGCGCGATGTTCCCAAGCGGATACCAGTGCCCTTCCTCCGCCTGGTGCTCCTCGCGGATGGGCCCATACCCAAACACGCGGTCGCCTGCCTTCCACCGCGCAACTTCCGAGCCGCACTCCTCCACTTCGCCGACCACCATGTTGCCCACGCGCCGCCACGTTGGAGGGCCGCCAGGGCGCGCCTCCTCCGATCTCAGGAAGAGGCGCAGTTCCGGGTCCCACCGCTTCGTATCAAAGGCGCTGCCGGTGAGGGCGTGCAGCTCCGTGCCATGCTTGGGCGAGGCGAAGAGCACCCGCACGCGCACATCCCTCGGACCCAGAGGCTCCAGTTCATATGAGCGCCTGACAAACGCGTTTCCGTCTTGCGTAACAATCTCCCAGGGCATCGCGCATCGGCTCCCGAAACGGCATGGGCGGCACGACCTCATTCGTGAGCCGCGCCTGCCCGTCCTCCCGCGCGGCGGGACATGCAATCCATGCAGGATTGGCCCGCTCCCGCGCCGTAGCAGGCGCCAAGGAGCCAGAACGATGATCGGATTAGCGCTGCACGCCCTGCCGCCTCCCACGGCCGGCGCCGCCGTGAATGTCGCTCCGTTTGGACGCGCCCTGCCCGGGGAGATCGGCATCTTCTGGGAAGATCCGCGCGAGGTGCACCGCGTGGTGGTGCGCTTCGCGGGGCCTCCGCCTACGCCTGGAGCGGTGCGGCTGGAATACTGGGGCAGCCGCTGGCCCCAGCAGCGCCTGCCGAAAGACCGCGAACCGGGCGGGGGTGACGTGGGCTGGTGGGAACTGGGCAACTGGCACAATGGCGGCTGGCGCGCCGCGGACACGGAGTGCGTGGCGGAAGACAAAGCGCTTGTCTTCACTTTCCGGCCGGTGAACGCGCGTGAGCACCCGGAGCTGGCTGACTACCCGGCCGCGTTCCGATACACCCTCAAGCTCCGCTTGCTCGGCATCGCGGAGCCGAAGGCTGTGCAAGGACTGGAGGTCTACACCGACTCGGTGTGGGAGCGCCGAACGGCACGTCTGGTGTGGGAGCGGCCGCTGCCTGCAGAGCCCAAGATATCGCTCTTCAACGGCGCGGAGGCCACTGTGACAGCGGGCGATGACAAAACACACCATCTCTCCTTCTGGGCTGCCCGAAACCCGGACCCCAACACGTTCGATCGCACACTGGTAACCGTGCATGCCGGCCGAACGCGATTTACGTTCCGGCCCGATGACCTGCGCGAGGGCCCGCTCATCCTGCGCCGTGGCGGGGTCGCCGTGCTGGCGGAGGATGACCCGCGCACGTTCGCCCAGGTGGAAGCGGCTCGCGCGGCCTCCGGTGCCAGGACCCTGCGCCAACGCGTCGCGGAGATGCCGGAGAGGACGTGGCACGCGGCCTGGCGCGACATGCCGGCCAAGCGGAGCGCGATTGACTATCCGCTCAGCCTGGACGGCGCGCGACAGCGGTTTCGCCTGGCCGCGGATGGCAGCTTCACCTTCCGAACGAACGATCACTACCTCCGCGAGCGGCCCGGCGCGGACACACCGCTCCTTGCTCTCGAGCCGGGTCCCGTCCGTCTCGACTTCGGGCTTCCATCCTCGCACAACAGTCGCCGGCTGCTCCATCCCCTTGCCCCGTTCATCGAGACCGAGTGGCTGGTGGATGGGGTGCGCGTGCGTCAGAACGCGGGCGTGCTGCCGCTGGAGGGTCTGCCGTCGGGTACGCCGCCGCCTGATAGGCCCGTGGTGCTCGCCGTGGCCTTCTCGTTTGATAACCAGAGCGGCGCGCCAAGGAGCCCAGCATGGCGCATGCGGCTAACCGCCGGCCGCGGCGCGGCGGATCTTGCATGCCAGGACGGCCTGATCCTGGCGGGTGGACGGCCGCGCGCCGTGGTGAAGGGCTACACCGCGCTGAATGCCGAACAGGGCGCCCTCGTGATGCGCGAGCCGCTGGCGCCCCGTGAGCGGCGCGATCTCCTCCTTTTCGTGCCCTACACGCCGCTCACCCAGCCGCAGCAGATGGACGGACTCCGAGCACTGGATTTCGAGGACGCCGTGCAGGCGGCCGGCCCCTGGTGGGAGAAGCGGCTGGCCGGCACCATGCGGCTGCTAACGCCCGAACCCGCTCTCACGGAGTTCCACCAGACTCACGCCCAGCATCTGCTTGCCAACTGCGAGCTGCAGCCGGATGCGCCGCTCCGCTTCGCCCGCGTCGGCAGTTTCCATTACGGCGCCTACGGCAATGAATCGTGCATGATGGTGGTGGATCTGGACAGGCGCGGACTGCACCGTGAAGCGGAGGAGTGCCTGAACGCGTGGCTTCGCTACCAGGGCACCGTGCCCCTCCCCGGCGATTTCAGCGACCACGAGGGAGTGCTCTATGGCGCGGGCGGCTACGAGGCAGGAGGCTACAACCAGCACCACGGTTGGATACTCTGGTGCCTAGCGGAGCACTACCGCTTCACGCGCGACCGAGGCTGGCTGGAGCGCAGCGCCAACTGGATCTTGCGCGGCGCCGAATGGATAGTGCGGCAGCGCGCGCGAACCCTCGGGCGCGATGATCTCGGCCGCGGGCTCCTGCCGGCCGGCAGCCTGGAGGACATCGGCGACTGGTGGCCATGGCTCAGCACCAACTGCTACACATGGCGCGGGCTGGATGCAGCGGCATGGGCGCTTGCGCAGATCGGGCACCCGGAAGCGCCGCGCCTTCGGCGCGAAGCCGATGCGTACAAGAGATCGCTGCTGACCGCCTTTACCGAGGCCAGCATCCTCGCACCGGTAGTCCGGCTGCGCGACGGCACTGCCGTGCGCAAGTTCCCCTCCCATGTCTACCGCAGGGGACGGAGTTTCGGGTGGATCTGCGAAACGCTGGAAGGCGCCCTCCATCTGCTTATCGCGGGCGTGCTGGACCCCCGTTCGCCCGAAGCCCGGGACATCCTGGACGACTACGAGGATAACCTCTACCTCTCCAACCAGTACGGTTACACGGTGCCGGACTTCGAGAAGCAGTGGTATGCGCTGGGCGGCATGTCCATGCAGGCCTGCCTGCTGCTCCATGTGGAACCCTACCTCTCCCGAGACGAGGTGAAATCGGCCCTGCGCGGGCTCTTCAACGCGATTGCGGTGGGCCTCTTCCCCGATGTGCGGATGCTGACGGAGCACGCCCTGCCGGAATTGGGCGATTGGCGCGGCGACCACTTCAAGAGCTCCGATGAGTCCAACGCCGCGGGATGGCTGCGTTATCTCTTCGTGCGCGAGGAAGGCGAGCGGTTGCTTATCGGGCAGGCAGTGCCGCTTGATTGGCTCGCCTCCGGCCGGAAGTGCGGTGTGGAGCGAGCCGCCACGCACTTCGGCCCGGTGGACGTGGCCTATCACTGCGAGGGAGACCGCCTGGAGGTACGCGTCGAGGGAGCGAACCGCAACTCTCCCGCCACGATCCGCGTGCGCCGGCACCATCCGAGCGGCAAGCGCCCGCGGCAGGTGATGGTGAACGGCAGGCCCTGGCGTCGGATGCAGGCGGATTGGGCAATCCTGCCCGGGACCGTCCGCCGCGCGGAGATCACGGCGCTGTTTTAGCAGGCGATTAGGGGTGGGCGGTCTCGCGGCACTCAGCGGCGCATCAGGTATCCGCGATGAGTCCGCACGAAGCCCGCTCGTTCGAGCGCGGCAGCCAAATCGGAGGACTGCACTGGCCTGCCGTCCACCGAGTGGATGAGGAGGCCGGGCTTTGCACCGCGCTGCACCTCGGCTGCAAGCGCGGCAGCCACGGCGATGCGCAGGCGTTCGGCCTCATCGGAAGCGAGGCCGTGGCTGTATGTTAACAGTGCATCTTCGCGTACGCTAAGCCACGCTGCGAGCCTCCCCTCCAGCAGCACCACGTCCGCACCCGCGGAGCGCGCGGCGCGCAGCGCGTCGGGTCGCTCGGGCCAGGGCAGGATGGTTCCGTACGGGTTCGCAGGATCGGTTGCGGCGAGCACAATGGCACGTTGGGATGGGGAGGCATCGCGGTGGCGGCGGAGGCGCTCAACCGCCTCCGGCAGCGCGAATTGCAGCGCCCCGAGTCCCTGCACGAAGTAGCCTCGTCGGATGCGGCCGGCCTCCTCGGCGGCGCGCAGAACCGGATAGATGGCGGAAAACCCGCCAGGCAGCTCCTCGGCAGCCACGGCCTCGCGGGTGAGTACGCCATGCCGCGCCAGGAGCAGCTCCGCCCGCCCCGCCAGGTGTTCCGTAGGTGTCATGCTGGAACCGGGCGGACCAACCAGTGACCACCGCCCGAGCGCCTCTGGAGGCACATTGCTAAGCAGGCCCTGGGGTCTCCCCACGCTAAGCCTGGCTCTCGGCGCGTGGAGCCGAGCCATGCGGCGAGGCAGCTCGCGCGCCTTCCTGTCGCGATGGGGATTGGTCCACTCGCGCACTACCTGGAAAGTATCGTTGGTTACAAGCCCTGCCCACACCAGGTCCCAGAGAGCCTCCAACGCTTCCGGCGGGAAGGGCCGCCCAACGCCTTGCAGAATGTGCGGAAAGAAGCTCGCCCCACGTTCCGCCAGGAAGGCCAATATGCGTCCGCTCAGGTCTTGACGTGCCTCCTCGCGCGCCTCCGTGAGCGCGGAAAGCGTCGCCGCGGAGTTTTCCGCGAGCACCAGCCTCACCCTTCCGTCGCGCGGGCCCAGCGCTCCCGCGCCCACCCACACCACCTGCCCCGAAGCGATGGCCAGGTCCAGATCGCGCGGATCATAGTCCGGCATGCGTTTCGCAAGTATCTCGTGCTCCAGCACACTCGCGGGCAGCGGGGCGCCCTCCAGCTGACTGACGATCTCGAGCAGTTGCCGGCACGATCCGGAGTTACGCGGCGCCTGATGGACGGGCTGCTCCTCCCGAGACGTTGGAGCGCCGGACGCTTCCACAAAATAAGAGGAGTGGATGCCGTGCCACTCCAGGAGAAACCTGGCGAGAGCCGCCGGCGCGACCGGCTCCACCTCCCGCCGCAGGCGCGCGAGCGACCGCAGCCGCAGAGTGCGCAGCACATCGGCATCGCACCACTCCAGGCCGGAGCCTCCGGGCCGGAACTCGCCCCGAAGCACCCTTCCAGTTTCGGCAAGCCTGGCGAGCACATCCGCAACCGTTGCGCGGCCAATCCCAAGGCGCGCCGCGGCATCCTCCGCGCGGAAGGGGCCGTGCGTCCGGGCATAGCGGCCGACAAGATCGTCCAGCGGGGAGCGCGCGGGGAGCAGAAGACTCTCGGCGATACCTTCAGGCAGAGTCACTCCCAGCGCGTCCCGGTAGCGCGCCGCATCCTCCACGGCGATGCAGCGGGTCTCCCCGGCAATCCGCACGCGAAGCGCCCGCCCTTCCCTCTCCAGCGTCTCCAGCAGCCCGCTCTCGGCACAGCGCGCCTTCACCTCCGCGGGAGTAAGATCGCCAAGGTAGAGCAGCATATCGTGCAGTTCGTCCGGATAGCGTGCGGCGCGTTCCGCGTCCAGCATCCGCAGGCGCGTCTCCATCTCCGCCACCACGTCCGGATCCAGCAGATCGCGAAATGCCACTTCGCCAAGCAGCTGCCGGAGCTGAGCCGGGTCCACGGTGAGGGCCTGTGCGCGCCTCTCTGCAAGCGGACCATCCCCCTCGTAAAGGAAGTTTGCCAGATAGCTGAAGAGCATGGAGGCCGCAAAGGGCGAGGGGATTTGCGTATCCGCGGACGCCACGCGCGCCTCACCGGATTCCACGCGGCGCAGCAGATCCACAAGCGCGGGCAGGTCGAAGACATCCTGGAGGCACTCCCGGTACGTCTCCAGCACGATCGGGAAGGAGCCGAACCGCGCGGTTACATGCAGCAGATCGGCGGCGCGCTTCCGCTGCCTCCAGAGCGCGGTACGGCGTCCGGCGGTCTTGCGCGGAAGAAGAAGCGCCCGGCCTGCCGCCTCGCGGAAGCGCGAGCTGAAGAGGCTGGTCGGCGGCGCTCCGTGTGAGATGGGCCGGGCCCCGTGACCGCTTCCCAACTGCCTGACGACCAGGTCCTGCACCTCCTCCGAGGAGGGAAGGAGCCACTCCACCGGAGGCGGCTGCTCCACCTCGCGCACGCGTACCACGAAGCCGCTGTCGCTCCAGACCACGTCTGGCTCGGTTCCCATGCGGTCACGCAGCCGGGAAGCGACCGCGAGAGACCAGGGCGCATGTACGCGCGTGCCGTAGGGGGTAAGAACGCAGAGCCGCCAATCGCCCAGCTCATCCCGATTCCGCTCAACGAGAATCGTGCGGTCGTCGGGCACGACGCCGGTCGCCTGCGCCTGGCGTTCCAGATAGTCCAGCAGCTCCTCCGCCGCCGCTTTCGAGAGTGCGTAATCCCGGGTGAGCAGTGTGTGCGCCTGCTCCGCGGGTAGCTCGCGCAGCCGCCTGATGAGCTCGCCAACTCTTCTGCCGAACTCCGGCGTGCGGCCCACGTTCTCGCCGTGCCAAAACGGGATTCGCCCCGGCTCTCCCGGGGCAGGCTCCACCAGCACCCGGTCCTGCTCAATCCGCGTGATGCGCCAACTGGAGGCGCCGAGGGTGATTACATCGCCTTCCTTGCTCTCGAAGACCATGATCTCGTCCAGCTCGCCCACTCTGCCGGTCCGGGTGTCCTCGCCCTCAAGATAGACTCCGTAGAGGCCCCGATCCGGGATGCTGCCCGCGTTGGCCACTGCAACTCGCCGCGCGCCGTGGCGCTCACGCAGGGTGTTGGACTGCCGGTCCCAGGTGATGCGCGGCCGCAGCTCCGCGAACTCGTCGCTGGGATAGCGGCCGGAGAGCATGTCCAGCGTCTCCTCAAAGAGCGCTCGCGGCAGCCGCTGGTAGGGAGCCGCTCTGCGTATCACGCTCTCCAGGCGGTCCACGTCCCAATCGTCCATGGAGACCATCGCCACAATCTGCTGCGCCAGCACATCCAGGCAGTTGCGCGGGTAGCGCAGTGTCTCCACGGCGGCGTCGCGCATGCCCTGGATGAGGGCGGCGCACGCCGCCAGATCGCCGGAGTGCTTCGGCACCAGAACTCCCGTGCTCGCCATATCCATCCGGTGGCCTGCCCTGCCCACGCGCTGCAGCGCGGAACTCACCCCGGGAGGCGGCTCCACAAGAATCACGAGGTCAATCGCGCCCATGTCAATGCCGAGTTCCAGCGTGGAAGTGGCCACGAGCGCGGGAAGTTTGCCCTCCTTCAGCGCGGTCTCTATCTGCAGGCGGCGCTCGCGGGCAATGGAACCATGGTGCGCCTGGGCTATCTCCTCCCCGGCCAGTGTGTTTACCGCGGCGGCCACCCTTTCGGCGAGGCGCCTGCCATTCACGAAGATAAGCGTGGAGCGATGGCGCCGAATCTCGCGGAGCAGCGTTCGGTGGATGCCCGGCCACGCGCCGCGCGGCGTGTGCGGGCCGGAGAGCGCGGGCTCGCTGGTCTCATCGGGCAGCATCGCCTCGTCACCCATCTCCACGCGCAGGTCCAACCGCCTGGTCATGCCCGCATCCACAATCGTTACGGGCCGAGCAATGCCCTCCTCCGTCTCGGGACCGGCCGCGACCACGTTGAGGCCCTCCTCGAAGGTCTCGACTCCGGAGCGCGCCGGGTCTCCGGGACGCTCGAACCCGCCCAGGAAGCGCGCGACCTCCTCCAGGGGCCTCTGGGTTGCCGAGAGCCCGATGCGCTGCGGCGACCTACCGCACAACTCCTCCAGGCGCTCGAGCGAGAGGGCGAGATGCACCCCCCGTTTGGAGCCGACCAGCGCGTGAATCTCATCCACTATCACGCACTCGATGGAGCGCAGCGCCTCGCGCGCCTGGCTCGTGAGCAGCAGGTAGAGCGACTCCGGCGTGGTGATGAGGATATCGGCCGGCTTCCGGGCGAAGCGAGCCCGCAGGTTGGCCGGCGTATCGCCCGTGCGCATGGCCACCTCAGGCCGGTGGAATGGCATGCCGAGCCGCGCGGCGGCCTGGGCAATGCCTGCAAGCGGGGCATTCAGATTCTTCTCGATATCCACCGCGAGGGCCTTGAGCGGTGAGATGTAGAGCAGCCGGCAGCGTCGCGGCGGCTCGGGGAGAGGCGCGAACATCAGCCGATCAATGGCGACAAGAAAGGCTGCAAGCGTCTTGCCGGAACCCGTGGGAGCGAGCAGCAGGGTGTGCTCACCGCGCGCAATCGCGGGCCATCCCATCGCCTGGGCGCGCGAAGGCTCTCCGAACGCCGCGCGGAACCAGGCGGCTACCGGCGCGTGAAAGTGTTCAAGTGAATCCATGCCTGCCTGGTCGTCCCCCATGAACCGATCTCCGCGTTCGCTCCAGGGCCGGCGGCGGGGCGGAAGAGCAGTCATCGGGCCTCCTCCTATAGGCCGGAACACGGCCAACTTACATCCGCAAACCCGAAACGCCCGCGCGGAACGCTGCGTATTGCCGGCCATTGCGGGCGCAACATATCACTGATATGTGGCCCGCGCCGAGCCTGGAGGGAGTCGATGAAGGATACACGCTTTTACGGCGTAACGCTGCGCGGTACCACTGTCGAGCGCGACCACGTCTCCACCCCGGGAGTTTCGCCCGCGACGGCAGCGCCTTCCCGCGAAGCCCCGCACGCGGTTGTGGTCGGCGCCGGTCTGGGCGGGCTCTCCACTGCCGTTCATCTCCTGCTCTCCGGCTGGCGCGTGACCGTGTTCGAGAAGAACGAGCGGGCGGGCGGCCGCATGAACGTGATTGAGGAGCAGGGCTTCCGCATGGACATGGGGCCGACGCTGCTCATGATGCCGGAGGTTCTCCGCAATCTCTTCGCGGCTGCCGGGCGCGACTGGCGCGAGTACCTCGACCTGCGCCGCCTCGATCCGGCATACACCGTGCGGTTTGGCGATGGATCCGCCATGTCCATGCGCGCATCGCTCGGCGACCTGCAGTCTGAAGTAGCGCAGATCACGCCGAGAGACGCCGAGCGGATACCCGCGCTCTTCGCGGCGATGGAGCGCCAGTACCGAAATGCTCGCTATAACTTCATTGAGCAGCCGTTCGACGGAATCGGCTCTCTGCTGAGGCCCCGCACGCTCAAGGGCCTCGCTGCCGCGCTTCCCATGACCTCGGTCTATCGCTTTGTAGCGCGCCATATCGAGGATGAGCGCGTGAGACAGGCTCTTACCTTCCAGACGCTCTATCTGGGCATCAGCCCGCACGACTGCCCCTCCATCTACGGCATGCTGCCGTACGTCGAGCTTGAGTACGGGGTCTGGTTCCCCATGGGCGGCATGGGCGAGATTGCGAAGTCCCTTGTGCGGCTGGTGCGTGAGCTCGGAGGCGACGTGCAGTACGGTGCTGCCGTCCAGGAGATCCAGGTGCAGGGACGCCGCGCCGCAGGAGTTTCCGTGCGGCACAGCGGCGCTGCGTTTGCCGAGAGTGTTCGCGCCGACGTGGTGGTGGCGAACGTGGATACTCCGACGGCCTATCAGCGC
>CAZGLN010000071.1:2957-15433 GCA_964526545.1 uncultured Chthonomonadales bacterium | reverse complement strand
GCCCTCCTTGTTGAACAGGTTCGTCACCGCGTAGTTCGCCCAGCCGAACCGCACGGCAACAGGTCTCTGGACAGCGTCCGACCAGACCTGCACGGTGTTGCCCACTACCCGAGCCTGCGCGTTGTGCCACTTACGGTCCGCACCGGCAACCGTAAAGCCGGTCAGGGGCTCCCCGACGGGCCGCAGTCCTCCGCCGACATGAGTAAACCGGAGAGTAACCACCCTACCGCGGATGGAGTGGCCTGCAACCATGGGCCCGCTATACACGATGGGCTTGCCGTAGGCGATGCGCAGCGCCGCAAGCGCCAGCCGCTCGCCGACGGGCGCCTTCCGCTTCGGGTGGATATCCGCCTCGTCGCCGAGATCGGTGATGACGGCCATGCCGGTCCGCGGCACCAGACGCAAGGTCATCGTCTGCGCCTCGCGGAGTTCGGCCCACGCGCTCTCCATCGGCTCCGCCTGAATCCGCATGAAGGGCGCAAGCTGCACGTAGAGGAACGGAAAATCCCCCTGCCCCCAATCCTCGCGCCAGTTTCGGATCATGGCCGGGAAGAGCCGGCGGTACTCATAGGCGCGGCCCGCGTTGGACTCTCCCTGGTACCAGATGGCTCCCGCGATGGCATAGGGAATGAGCGGGGCAATCATCGCATTGTAGAGCCCGCACGGTCTCTGGAACGACTCGGCGGGATCGGCTGGACGGCGCGGCCTCTCGCCTGCTCCGGGCCGCCAGGCAGCCGCCGCATCCAGATACTGGCGATAGGCCGCTCCGAACGCTTCCACGGCCCGGATGTGCCGCTCCAGTATGGGCGCCAGCTCCGGATCGGCTGCCAGAACCTCGCGCCGCGTCCAGGCCTCCGCGGGAGTGCCGCCGAAGTTGGTGCTGATGAGACCCACCGGTACCTTCAGGGCCTTCCGCAGCATGCGCCCGAAGTGGTAGGCCACCGCCGAGAAGTCCGGCGTGGTGCGCGGGCCGCACTCAACCCACCGGGCATCCACGTTCGCTAGCGGCACATCGGTGGCACGCCGCGGCACGGTGAAGAGACGCATGCCCGGATCAGCCGACTCCGCGATGACCTTCTCGGGTTCCGCGCTGGCGCTGATGGGCCACTGCATGTTGGACTGCCCGCTGCATATCCACACTTCGCCAACCAGCACGTTCCTGATCTCCACGCGGTTGTCGCCCTGGATTGTCAGCGTGCCGGCCGTTGCGCTCGCCTTCATCGCGGGCAGGCGCACCAGCCACCGGCCATCTCTCACCACCGTGGCGGCACGCGACCGGCCGAAGGTTACCGTGACCTTCTCGCCATCGCGTCCAGTGCCCCACACCGGCACGGGCATCCCCTGCTGCAGCACGGCCCCCTCGGTGAAGAGGTTGTGGGGCCGGACCTCGGCCCGCACGCTTCCAGCACAAAACACCAACACGGCGCAGACGCATAGATACATGCTCTGCCTGGACATGCGCGGATTACCTCCATGTAGGCGCCAACGCCTGTACGATTCTCGCAGGCGGGTTGCGCCGCTTCGTTATTAAGGCCTAGCCGAACAATGTGCCTGATTCGGCGGACGGTCGCGTCAACATCCTCTCGCGCGGCAATACGCGGCGGAGGAGCAAGCACGACGGGCCGCCTACTGAATCCTCTTGAGCACGATATCGTCCAGATAGGCCACGGCCGGTGTCTGCCCATCCATCACGAAGCCGAACCAGCGCAAGTTGCGGAACTCAGGATTGCAGGGAAGCCCGCGACGCACCAGGGCCGGACGGCCCGGCACTTCCAGCCGTAGATCGAATTTGCCTGTTGCCCGCGCGCCAAGAACGCAGGTGAGGGTTACCTGCGCCCACACGCCATTCGGCAGATCCGCCAACCGCTGATTGCCCGAATACACCGCCCCCTCCCGGAAGGCCACCGACGGTCCCGTGTTGTATGGGCTGGAGTAGTCGCGCCACTCGTGGTAGAGATGGGCACCTGCCTCCATGCGCACCCAGAACCGAGCCTCCAGGCGGCCTTCGAGGAAGTTGGGGTCGTAGAAGATGTGCGGGTTGAAAGTGTGCTGCTGCGGCCCATCCACGAGGCGCAGGGACTTGCGGCCGATGGCGGCCGTTTCGTCGGTTACGCGGATGACGTACTGGTCGCCCTCCTCGAAGAGCGTAAAGGTGCGGGGCTTCTCGCCTGGCTCGTACCTCTCAAAATTCTCGGCAAGCGGCATGGGTGGCGGCGGCGCTGCCAAGCCGGAGAAAGCAGGACGAATCACCACCCGTGCAGAGGTTACGGCCTTCCACCGCGAGGCGGCTGGAATGCCTGCTTCCCGTTGATCCAGCGGCTTGAAACCTATCTTGCTGGCCGGCGAGCCCGGCTTCAGCCGAAAATCGCCCTTCTCCGGCGCAACGAAGAGAGGGTCCGCCACGATGGAGTTGCGGTCCATGCCCTTTTCACGCCACTGCTCCAGAGTGAGCCCCGCGAAGGTTGGCGGCGCGCCGGTGGCGTTCCAATAGAGATTGTGATCGAAGCGGTAGTTGGACCCGCTCCAGTTGGATCCGAGCAGGGCGCCCGTCTTCCAGGCGACAATGTTCCGCTCGAAAGTGAACGAAATATGGTCCTCGGCGCGGGTGCGCATCACCTGGTTCTCCAGGTTGTAGGCGAAGATGTTGTTGCGCACCAGGTTCTCGCGTCCGTAGTGCTGGTGGAAACCGGCGGACTTGCAGCGGTAGACCACGTTATCCTCGATGAGCAGTTGGGTGCTGCCCTCATCCGGGTAGATGCCCCACCCTCCGTAGCCGTGGGCATAGACATCGTGGATGTGATTGCCGGTAAGGACCGTGCCCGTCGCGATTCCCAGCGTGTAGATGCCGCCCATGTCGCTAAGCACACCCTGGCCGATGCGATGGATGTGGTTACGCGCCAGGCGATTGTGGTGTCCATTGGTGTTGCCGTAGCCCCACGTCCAGCCGCAGGAGATTCCGGTGTAGTAGAAGTCGGCAATCTCGTTCTGCTCGATGGTGTTGTGGTTGCTCTGCCCGATCCAGACGCCTATCGCGGCGGGATGGACTCTGCCTCCGCCCACAATGCGGCACTCGCGCACCTCGTTGTGACTTGCAACCATCTCCTCGTTGTCCGAATAGGCCATCGAGCCAATCTTCACGCCGCCCGCGCCCATATCGGCCAGAAGACATCCCAGCACCCGGTTGCGCTTGCTCGCCTGCCCAAATTCCACGGCATATTCGCCCACGTTGCGCACCGTGCAGCCTTCCAGCCGCACATCCCGCGCTCCCTTGCCGCTGATAGCGGCGCCCAGGTGCACCTCCGCCTGCCAGTAGATGTTGCCGCCCGGCGGGTTCACCCAGTTGGTGTGCGCGAAGGTCAATCCGCGGAGGATGATGTGGCTTACCCACTTCTTGCTCTCCGGATCCCCTCGAAATTCCACCAGCCGCTCCAGTCGAGGAGCAATGACCTCCGTCTTCTCCGGGGTCTCGCCCGGCATCGGCACATACGTCAGCGTTCCCTGGGGTCTGTCGAGATACCATTCACCCGGCTTGCCGAGCGCCTCGCGCACGTTCTCCATAAGAAAGCGATTGCCCTTCGGGAAGGTCTGGTACCAGACGGTCGCGAGGGTCGGCCCTGTGAAGGTCGCAATCTTCTCCCTTTCGTCCACGGACCTTAAGCGCATCCGCGCCATGGTCCACACCTGAAAACCCAGAAACTCCACGTCGCTCAGGTTGCTCCACGAGGCCTTGATATCGCCTTCGCGAAAGCCGATGCGGTCCACGCCCTTCTCGGCATGCTCCGGCGAGGAGGGCACATCCTCAGCCACATAGGCGTATCCCTCGCGCGGCCAGCGGGGCCGGAAGCGGCGCACGCCATCGGCCCATAGCTGCTGGAAGGCCCACTTGCCCGCGGCCACCTCGGGCAGAGCCGCCTGCCACCATCCGTTCGGCTGCTTCTTCCAGCCCGTTACGCGCACTCCCCCGCTCAGCACGGGCTTCTCGCCGGGATAGGCCTCGTAGACAACCGGGGCTCCCTCCGAGCCGCTATCCTCCGGCTCAAAGACAACCCCCTGCTTGAGCCAGTAAGTGCCGCCTCGAAGCTGAACGCGGATGACCCGCCGCGCCTGCGCGCGCGCGGCGCGCACCGCCTTGCGGGCCTGCTCCAATGTGGCAAAGGGGCCGTCGGTCTTGGCTCTGTTCGGAGCAGGCAGCCTGCCGGACCACGTGTCGCGCCCAACCGGAGAGACATAGAAGTCAGCGGTCTGCGCGGCTGCCGCCATGGCAGCGCACGAGACAGCACACGCGAGCACTGGGGTAATGAACCGCATGGGGAACCTCCAGCCGAGTACCGAGAACCTGAAACTTCTCTACAGAGGTTCCTTGAGCGCTGGGCAAGTCCTGCAACCTCGACGGCGTTGGTAGATGATTAGGCGCGAGCGGCCCTTCGACTGCCCTGGCGGAAGCCTGCAAGCGCTGAAATCACGCCCTACTTTACTGCCACGTTCAGGATGTGCTCTCGGCGGCCCACCGGCACCCTCTCGCTCTGAACCCGTGAGAAGCCGGCTTCCTGGCAGACTGTCTGGAAGTCGTGCCAGCCCCACTGGTGCGAGTTGCAGATGGAGGCCGTCTCCAGCCGCGCGCCGGCCGAGTCGCGCACCACGAAGAGGTAGTTCTCCACCACGCCGATATCCGTCAGGTCTCTCGCGACCACCAGCGTCAGGTGCGTGCCGTCGTTCTCATAGTCGGTCATGATCTGGAAGCGCGGAGCGGCCTGCCAGGCATGCTCAATCTGGGCGGCCCGAGTCTGTGCGGTGGACCACTGGTCCGCGCCGGTGAAGATCAGCACACCGCCGGGCTTGAGCACGGTGAAGAGGCTCTGAACCGTGAAGCGCAGCTCGGAGCGGGAGGTGAGCCACGCCATCTCGTCGTTGATGACCGCGTCGAACTCGTCCTGGAAGAGGTCGCCCAGGTCGGCCCACTTGCACACGTGAAAAGGAATTTCGCGCTCGCAGAGCGTGGCAAGCTCGCGCGCATGCTCGATGGCTGCGGCGCCGCCATCCGCACCGACCACATCGTAACCCGCCTCGGAGAGCAGTACCGCCCGCATGCCGATGCCCGCGGCGGAATCCAGCACGCGGTGGGCCCCATGCTCGCGTAGTATCCAGTCCCACACGGCGGCGATGCGAGCGGGACGCCCCTCCGGATGCGAAGGGTCGCGGAAGTGGTCCAGCCAGAGCGCGCGGCGGAACCACTGCCAGCGCCAGATGACCTCCCAATCCTCTGTCGAGTTCATTGCCGCGAGGCCTCCCGGTCCGTTTCACTTCGCCCGCCTCACGGGTGAATCCTGCTCAGGTACAATCCTGGCGCTTCAGCACACCGCAAGGGGAGAGGGATGGAACGCACATTTGTGATGGTGAAACCGGACGGCGTCGAGCGGCGCCTGGCGGGTGAGATTATACGGAGGTTCGAGAGCCGCGGGTTGCGCCTGGTTGGGCTGAAACTGGTACAGCCGGACCGCGCCACCGCGGAGAAGCACTATGCAGTGCACCGCGAGAAGCCATTCTTCGGTGAGCTGGTGGAGTTCATCACGCGCGGACCCGCCATCGCCATGTGCTGGGAGGGACCGAAAGCCATCCAGTTGGTGCGCACTATGATGGGAGCCACCAAACCCGAAGACGCGCTGCCGGGGACCATCCGGGGCGACCTCACGGTAAGCCTCCAGGAGAACCTGGTTCATGGGTCGGACGCGCCCGACACCGCGGAGTATGAGATTGGGCTCTGGTTCAAGCCGGAGGAGCTGCTGGACTGAAGGGCCTCGTGCCTAGGACCACCCGGTGAGTTCACGAAACACCGGCCACGCGGCCGCGGCGTAGAACCGATGGCCCTCCTCACCCACTACCAGGCGGCAGGCGCCGGCCGCGCCGGCCGCCCGGTAGACCTCCTCGATGACCGCGTAGCACTCACGCACACCCTCGATCGGGAAGATGTTGTCGGTTGCACCGGCCACTACCACGAGGGGCCGCGGCGCAATCAGGCATGCCAGATCGCCCAGATCGAACCACTGGAGCATGCCCGGCACGTAGTTATCGGCGCAGTGGTCTATACGGCCGATTGAGCGGCCCAAACTGCAGACATAGCAGCTCGGCATGGCCGCCTGGATGCGCGGCTCCATGCACGCGGCGAAGTAGGTGATGGTGCCGCCGCCCGAGTTGCCCATGCAGGCAATGCGGCGCGCATCCACCTCCGGGAACTCGCGCAGCACTTCGATTGCCCGCCGGACATCCCACACCCTCTCGCCGATCATGGTGCGCCCAAGCAGAAGGGCCGTCATGCTCGCATGGTGGCAGGTGTGCTGGATGGAGCGCACATCCTTCGAGCGCGAGTCGGCCCGCTCTCCGAAGCAGCGCTGTTCGAGCGCCAACGCCGCGTAACCCTGCCTTACCGCCTGCAGCGCGAAGTCGCGATCGCCTCCGGCGATAGTTCGCTCGTCGCCAGGATACTTTGGCCTTCCAAGCGAGATGTGCATTCCCGTGGAGTGGCCCTGCAGGCAGATAACCACCGGATAGGGCGGGCGGCCCCTCTTAGGCACCAGCAGATGGCAGGGCACGTCGGCATGGCGCTCGCTGGTAAAGACAATGCGGCGTTCGCGAAACTCGGCTTCGTCCCGGTCCCACTCGCGCCGAACGTTTAGGGGCACGCGCTCCGGGTCCGGCCCAAGCAGCTCGCCCAACTTGCGGCGCACCGCAGTGCGCCATCGCGCATAGTCCGCGCCGGCGCGATACCGCAGCCTCCGTGGCGCGCTGTCCAGGGCGGGCTCGTGGCAGGCCTCGGGCGCAAAGGGGTTGGTCATGGCCTCCGCCTCGGGCGTCATCGGCGATTTGTGAGACGCAGATTGTCCAGATGAAACTGAGTCGACTCCGTTGCCATACTGATGAACCCGAACCAGGTAAAGTGGCGGAAGTCAGGGCTGCCGCAGGGCAGGTCCGCCAAAACCAGAGGCTCCGCGCCGGGGCGCCGCACTGTCAGCAGCCACTTGCCAGCCGCCGCGCCGAGCGGCGCCTCCATCTCGTACCGTACCCATTCGCCAACTGGCAGGGAGTACTCGCGTCCGGCGACCTGCAGAGTCCCTCCCCGCACCGAGAACGTGGGACCCACGCGGTACGGCGCCCCCTCAGGCCAGTCGCGCCATTCGCAGGACATAAGGGTGTTGGCCTCCACGCGCATAGCGAAGGACGCCACGGTAGTACCGCTGGTGTGCCCTGGCAGGAAAACCAGGTGCGGATTGAAAGCGAACTGGAGGCCGGGCGTGTCCACAATCCGGAGGCTGCGCCTCCCTTCCGCCGCCATATCCTCCACCACCTGGATGGAGTCGCCTTTGCCCTCCATGTAGTTCTGGGCCTCCGGACAGGGCTGACCTACCGGCTCCTTCTCGAAATCCAGGTTAAGCGCAAGCGGCGGAGGCGGGGGCGGAGGAGGAGCAAACTCCACCTCCGGGTACTTGTAGTCCGCAGCAAGGCGCTTCCAGGCCGCATCGCCGTAGACCCCCGCCCGACTGTAATCGAACGGCTGGAAACCAACCCTTGCGTACGGCGATCCAGGCCGAAATCGGAAGTCACCCTTCTCAGGATCCACGAAGAGCGGATCCGCCACAAGCGATCCGGCGTCCTTTCCCGTCTTCTGCCACTCCTCCAGGCTCTTGCCGCCGAAAGTAACCGGCTTGCCGGAGAGGTCCCAATAGAGATTGCTCTCCAGCGCCACGTTCGGATCGTCCCAGGAGCCGGTGAAGAGCCTGTCGTTCTTCCAGAGGATGATGCTGTTGCGGATGGTGAAGGAGAGATGCTGCTCCACGCGCGACCTCTGGAGCTGACCGTCCATGCTGAAGGCCAGAATGCAGTTCCGCACCACGTTCTCCTTGCCGTAGTGCTGGTGATAGGTGCCGGTCTTCACATGGTGCACCAGGTTGTTCTCCATCACGATGCCCGTGGAGCCCTCGTCGTTGTAGAGCCCCCAGCCGCCGCGCCCGTACCTATCGTACGAGTAGACGTGATGGATGTGGTTGTTGCTGACCGTGGTGCCCTCGGAAGGTCCCAGAGTGTAGACGCCGCCCATATCGCTCAGCACGCCCCACCCCAGGTGGTGGATGTGGTTGAACTCGATCTTGTTGCGCTTCGCCACGCTATCCGCATAGCCCCACCGCCAGCCCACCGAGATACCGGTGTAATAGAAGTCGCTGATGTCGTTGTGCGTAACCTGGTTATCCCCGCTGTGGCCTATCCACACACCGACCGCTCCTGGAAATATCCGCCCGCCACCGCGGAGGATGCAGTTATCAATCACGCAGCGCGCCGTTCGATCAGGACCGGTCGGGTTCTCCATCTCCCATCCCTGCCCGATGCGCGCACCCCCAGCACCCAAATCGTGCAGATAGGTCTTCTCCAGGCGGCAGCCCGTGCAGCCGGTGCGGAACCAGACTCCATAGAGGCCCACATGCCCAATCTCGCAATCGCGCACCACCACGCCCTCCGCGTGGTCCACCTGGATGACGGCGGGAATGGACTGCGCGGCCTGACCGTCGCCGTGCCCTCCCTCAGGCAGCAGATACTGCCCGTGGCGGAAAGCGATGCCCTCGAAAACAACGTTGCGCACCTTGGCATCCGGCTTGCCCTGTATCACGACGAACTGCGCCGCCACCGGCGCCACTGCCTGTGCGGTGCGTATGTCCTCACCAGGCCGAGGATAGTACGTCAGGGTGCCGTCACGGCCCAGGAACCACTCGCCTGGCGCATCCAGAGCGGCGCGGAAGTTCTCCAGATGGTAGCGCTGCGACGGTCCCCACTGCATGAAGGCCCATGGCGCGCCCGCTCCGGTCGCAATGAGGGCGTTGGCTTCGCGGTCAATCGCGGCAATCCGGTGGCGTGAGACCTCCCAGGAGTGGTACGCCACGAAGACCGCGTCGCGAAGCTCACTCGGACTTAACGACAGCAGCGGCGCGATATCCTCCGCGGCCGCCCGAAACGCGCGGCCGCCCAACTGCGTTTCCTGCCCGGTCAGTGGGTCCACGCCGTACGAGTACTTGCCGCGCATGTAGTAGTAGAACCGGTTGGGTGACCTGGCGCGCACCGCGCGGCGGCCGTTGACCCAGAGCTGCTCGAAGCTCCACTCGCCGCGCGCGACATCCGGTATCGTGGTTCGCCACAATCCGTCCGATCCGCGGCGCCAGCCGGCAATGGGTCGGCCTCCGGAGACCACGGGTCGCGCTCCCGGGGCCGCGACATATGTTACGTCGCTATCCTCCGGTCCAAGCGTAAGCGGTGCACGGACTCGGTAGGTGCCCGGATGAACCACCACGCGCATGGGTACCTTCGAGCCGCCCAGCCGCAGTTTGCGTATCATATCGCGAGCGGCCACCAGCGAATCGAGCGGACGCCCCGGCCCCACATGGAGCGTGGTCTGCAGACTGGCCATGCCTATTCCCGCCGTGATAACCCAGACGAGCATGATCCTCGGTCCCTTCGTGACATTGCCTCGTCACTCAGTTCGCTGTGCCTTCGGCCCGTCCTTCCCTGGCGCCGGCGCGAGCGCCGACCTCCGCGTGCTCAGCATTCTTCTGGCGTACTCCGCCTCCGGCACGCCTCGGCCCAAGACCGCCAATGCGCGCCATCGCGCCTCGGCCTCGTCCAGCCGGCCTCTGCGTGCGGCGATCCTGGCCCGCTCCGCCATCTGTGCCGAGGTCTCGACAAAGGGAAGCCTCCGTGCCGCCTCGCGCGCCCGCGCTATCTCCCTTGCGGTGAGGGTAGTTCCGTTTCCCTCCTGGCACATAAGTTGGGCCTGGTTGTAGGTGACGTGGCCAAGTCCCAGAGCGTGTCCGAACTCATGCGCCAGCACAACCGGCACGAACTCGTGAAGGCCGTAAACGGTATCGCTGAGCCGCGCCGCCTCGTTGACGAGAATGGCGTCGTTCGCAAAGTGGATGCCGAGCACACAGATATTGGACAGAAAACAGACGTGCAGGCGACCATACGGCCGACCCCCCTTCGGAAGGAGCGCGCGGAGATCATCTCCCGTTCGGGGCTCATCGTAATGCCGGCCTGGCGCGTGTACTCCCTCCCGAATGCGCTCACACCAGAACTGAATGCCGGCCTGCCTCCAAACGAGATTTGCCTTGACAAGCACGCGCTCGGCATCACGGGCGGACAGCTTGGCGCCGTAGGCCGACCCCTCCGGCGGAGACCGCAGCAGGTGAATCTGGACGGGTAGGAAGAGTGTGCGGCTCGGAGGCCTGCCCGCGCTTGCGGATTGACGGCCGAGCGGCTCCGGGGCGAGCAGCGTGGCCCCGATAGCGGCAAGCGCGCACAGCGCAGGCACCAACAGCTTGAGAACGAAAAGAGCCTTCATCGGTTGGCAGCTCCGCGGCGATGCGGTACGAGGCAGCCTTGGATGTCAAGAAGCAGCGCTACTATCCTGTGTTGCGCAATCCCGCCGCCACCCCGTTCACGCTGAGGCGCAGCGCCTGCTCCAACTCCTGCCTCTCGCCGGCGTCCGCGCAGCGGGCCAGCCGCCTCAGAAGCTCGATCTGCAGGAAGTTGAGCGGGTCCACATACGGATCGCGCAGCCGCAGCGATCGCTGCATCTCCGGCTGATTGTCCAGCAGCTCACGCTCGCCAGCCACCCGCATGCACCACTCCACGCTCCGCTTGTACTCCTCGGCGATGGGCACGAAGACTGCGTTGTACGCCCGCGGATCGTCGCAGAGTTCGGCGTAGCGGGAACCGATGCCCAGATCCGACTTGGCAAGCGCCACGGCCGCGTTATCTATTAGTGACTGGAAGAAGGGCCAGTTGCCGTACATGGCCTGGAGCAGACGCAGGCGGTAGGGATCGTCCTCGGCCCACTGACTGAGGCCCCAGCCCAGGCCATACCAGCCCGGCACGATGAGGCGGCACTGAGTCCACGCGAAGACCCATGGAATCGCGCGGAGGTCCTCCACGCGCTTGGAGACGGTTCTTCTGGCGGGCCGCGAGCCGATGTTCAGATTGCTCAGGATATCTATCGGAGTGGCGGAGTGGAAGAAGCGTAGCAATTCCGGAGTCTCGTAGATGAGCTCGCGATAGTGCAGATAGGCCAGCTCGGAGATGGGCGCCATCGCCTTCTCAAACTCTTCGGGTATCTCGTCGCCGCCTTCCGCATCGTCGCCATGCTCGGAGGTCTCCGCCGAGACGAGCAGCACGGCATGCACCACCTGCTCCAGATACCTGTAGGCAATCTCCGGATCGGCATACTTGTAGTAGAGCACCTCGCCCTGCTCGGTGATCTTCAGCTCGCCCATCACCGTGCCCGTGGGCTGGGCGAGGATCGCCTGATGCGTGGGTCCGCCGCCCCGCCCGATGCTCCCGCCCCGCCCGTGGAAGAACCGCAGCCGAACGCCGGCTCTCCGCGCTACCTGAAGCAACTCCCGCTGCGCGCGGTATAGCCGCCAACTGGAAGTAACGTAGCCGCCGTCCTTGTTGCTGTCGCTGTAGCCGAGCATCACCTCCTGCGTACCGCCGCGCGCCTCGAGCTGCCGACGGTAGGCGCGATTGGCGAGCAGATCCCGCAGCGTGGAGGGCGCGGCCTCCAGATCGGCGATCGATTCAAATAGCGGTACGAGGTCCAGCCGGCTCACAGCATTCCGCTCGCAAGGAGTGAAGAGCCCAGCGCCGCGCGCCAACCAGAGCGCCACCAGCATATCGTCCACGCCGGTTGTCATGCTGACTATCAAGGTGGAGACAGCCTGCTCGCCCACCTGGTCCTGCAGCTCACGCACGGTGCGGAACGTCTCCAGAACCTCGCGCGTCTCCGCGGAGTAGCCCGAAAAGCCTATCTCCGCCGGCTCCGGCGAGAGGAGCGCCTCCGTAAGCCAGGCGATTCGCTCCTCGCGCGTGGCCAGCGGGATGCCCGAAGGACCGGCAATCTCCTGCAGGGCCGCCAGGTGGCGCGCCGCGTGCTGGCGGACCTCCAACGGCACGAAGTGGAATCGGAACAGTCTGGCCTGGTGCCGGAGTTCGGCGAGGTCGCCCTGCGCCGCCGCCGCGCCGGAGCCCGCTTCCAGGCTCTCGGCGATTAGATCCAGATCGCGCAGGAAGCGGTCCGCCGTGAGATAGGCCTCCGGCTGCGGCGTGCCGGTCTCTACCGAACGCCTTGTACACTCGAGCCGATGAGCGATGTAGGCCAGCTTCTCGCGGTAGGGCTCCGCGCCGCTCCGAAGAGGTGCGGGCAGGGCTGCAGAGCGGCACTCGATTCGGTCACAGGCGAGCGAATCCGCCAGGGCCGTGGAGATGCGTGCCAGGTCGGCTGAGTGCGTGAACTGCGGAATCAATCGGCGCACGGCCGCCTCATAGCGCGCAAGCACATGGAGGCGGTGTTGCCGCAGCGTCTCCCGCGTGACCTCGGGGGTTACCAGCGGGTTGCCGTCGCGGTCGCCCCCGATCCAGGAGGTGATGCGCACGACGGCGGGCAT
>CAZGLN010000071.1:0-2942 GCA_964526545.1 uncultured Chthonomonadales bacterium | reverse complement strand
CTCCCGCTCGGCATCGGGGTAGAAACGCGTAACCGCCGATTCCAGGTCGGCGTGGAGCGTGGGCAGCGTGTGGAAGAGCACGGTCTCCAAGAAGAAGAGGCCCTGATCCACCTCGTCCAGCACGGTAGGCGGCACGGAGCGCACGAGCTCGGTCTGCCACAGCACGCTGATGCGCCGCTTGAGATCCGCTACCAGGGCCAGCTTTTCGCCCGGGAGCAGATCGGGCCGCTCCAAATCCGCCAGAAGCTCGCCGATGGCCGCCAGGCTCTCCAGCACGGTGCGCCTGCGCGCCTCCGTGGGATGTGCGGTAAAGACCAGCGTAATGGTGAGGTGCCTGAGCAGATCCCGACACCGCGCCAGATTCCACCCCTTGGCATGCAGCCTGCCTATGGCAGCCGCCGGGCTCTCCGGCCGAGGGACATCGCCAAGGAGGCGCTGCTGCTCTCGGCTCTGTCGCACAATCTCCCGCTGCTCGGCGGAGTTGATGAGCTGGAACCAGAGCGTAAATGCCCGCAGAATCCGCCACATCTCGGCCAGACTGAGCGCCGCGAGGTCGGAGGCCAGCTGATGATTCTCGGCTGCCCCGCCGCTGGCACGGTGCTCCTTCGCCTGCCTCCGAATGCTCTCAACCTGGTCGAAGGCATCCGTGCCCGCCTGCTCGATGATGACCTCTCCCAGGAGGTCGCCGAGCAGGCGCACCGTCTGGCTGATGGGAGCACGGCTGCCGATTGCGGGAAGGAGACGTCGAGGCATGCCTCATTGTACGAGCCAGCCCGCCGCGAAGTCAAACGCGCCGGCCGCCTGCACGACGGGTGGTTTGACGCGCGGCATCACTCCCCGTATAATCGCCGCGAGATGACCACGCAAGCCGCCGCCGCGCCCAAGCGCTCCTCCTCGTTTACAGCTCCGATAATCCAGGGTCTTGCCTTCGTGGGAGAGACCTGGATGCTGGCATGGCAGGCTGGCGCCGCCATCCTCAGGGGACGCGTCAGCCTGAAGAACACGATCGCGCAGATGGCGGCGCTCGGCGTGGACAGCCTTCCCATCGTGGTGCTAACGGCCGCCGCGCTTGGGGCAGTCTTCGCTCTCTACACGGCCTCCATCTTCGTGCAGTACGGCGCGACGCGCTTTGTCGGGGGAACCCTTACCGTCGCGTTTCTGCTGGAGCTAGGACCCGTGCTGGCCGGAGTGGCCTTCGCGGCACGGAGCGGCGCCGCCATCGCCGCCGAAATCGGCTCCATGGTGGTTACGGAGCAGGTGGACGCCCTGCGCGCATTGGCGGTCTCGCCGGTGCGGTACCTGGTGGCTCCGCGGCTGGCCGCGTGCGTGGTCATGATGCCGATCTGCTGCCTCTTTGGAGATGTCTCGGGGATACTTGGCGGCATGCTGATGGCCAGCGTGCACGGGGTTCCCGTAAGCCAGTTCGTGGAGAGTGCGCGCGCGATGGCGCTGGAATCGGACCTGTTCAAGGGCCTGGTGAAGACACTCTGGTTCGGCTTCACCATCGCCATCGTGGCCTGCCGCCAGGGTCTCAGCACGCGCGGTGGCGCCTCCGGCGTGGGCCGCTCGACCACCAGTTCCGTGGTGATCTGCGTCACCCTCATCTTTCTGAGCGATTTTGTTCTGGCCCAACTCCTGGCTGCCAGCGGCAGGCGATGACACAACCGGCAATAATCGGCGACAACCCGACGCGTGCCTCGGCGCCGGTGCTCGAGGCCGAGAGGGTCGGTCTGCGACTCCACGACCGCCGGATTCTGGAAGGTATCTCGCTTAAGGTCAACCGAGGCGAGATTCTGGCGATCATGGGAATGTCCGGCAGCGGCAAGACGACTCTGCTGAAGTGTCTGGCGGGTCTCGTAAGGCCCACGGAAGGTGCTATCCGGTTGGACGGCCAGAACCTCGCCACCCTGCCCGAACCCGAGCTGGAGCGGGCAAGGCTGAAGATCGGCCTGGTATTTCAGTATGCCGCTCTCTTCGACTCGCTCACGGTGCGCGAGAACGTCGCCTTCGGCCTCGCACACAACAGGCGGCTAAGCAAGAAGGAGTTGGATGAGATTGTTGCTCTGCGCCTGGCGGACGTCCAGATGTCCGGCACCGAGGACCTGCTGCCCTCCCAGCTCTCGGGCGGAATGCAGAAGCGCGTGGGTCTGGCGCGCGCCCTGGCAATGGAGCCCACCATACTGCTCTACGATGAGCCCACGAGCGGTCTGGATCCCGTGATCGCGCGAAGTATAGACGACCTGATCGTGCAGACCCGCGACCATCTGGGCATGACCTCCGTGGTCGTCTCGCACGATATCCGGTCCATCTTGCGGATAGCGGATCGTATCGCCATGCTCCATGAAGGGAGGCTGGTGGCATCGGGTACCGTAGAGGAGGTCCGGGCTTCCACCGTGCCCATCGTGCGCTCCTTTCTGGACGACGAGACGGAACGCCGCTCGGCCGAGAGCAGAAGCGGAGGTAGCTGAACATGGAGACGCGGTCCGCTGTGAAGGTGGGCATTGTCGCGGTGATGGGACTTGCACTCCTGGTTGCCCTCTGGGCGTTTCTCAGCCATCTCAGCGTTGGCCGTTACACGTTGGACGTGGTCTTCGAGGACACAAAGGGCCTCGTGCCACAAACGCAGGTCCTCATGAACGGCAAGCCCATCGGCGAGGTGCGGCGGGTGGAGCTGCGCCCGAGTGACCTGCGGCCGGTGGTTACCCTGGCGATCGAGAAGAAGTACCGGATACCGGCCAATGCGCGCATCCAGATAACGTCCGGCATTCTCATAACCAATCCGCAGGTTCTCATCTACCTGCCGGAACCGCCCTCCACGCAATCCCTGACGGGACCGGAGTGGCCGAGCAACCTGGTGGATGCGCGACCCGCGAGCGCTCTCGCCCAGATGTCGCCGGAAGCAAGCGCGGCGGTAACCAAGCTCACGGCCACCATGGAAGCCC
>CAZGLN010000070.1:8456-15466 GCA_964526545.1 uncultured Chthonomonadales bacterium | reverse complement strand
TAAGA
This sequence comes from uncultured Chthonomonadales bacterium, assembly GCA_964526545.1. GTDB lineage: Bacteria > Armatimonadota > Chthonomonadetes > Chthonomonadales > CAJBBX01 > CAZGLN01. The sequence goes on along the minus strand of CAZGLN010000070.1, from coordinate 15,461 downwards.
GCACCGTGCTGAGGCAGGTGGCGCTCATCGTGCTCCTCGCGCAGATGGGCAGCTTCGTTCCGGCGGATGCCGCGCGCATTGGGCTGGTGGACCGTATCTTTACGCGCGTGGGCGCCCACGACGAGCTGAGCAGCGGCCAGTCCACCTTCATGGTGGAGATGACCGAGACCGCCAATATCCTGAACAACGCCACACCGCGAAGCCTGGTAATCCTCGACGAGATCGGACGCGGCACGTCAACCTACGACGGGCTCTCCATCGCCTGGGCCGTGGTGGAGCACCTGATTCGGCTCGGCGCCAGGACGATGTTTGCCACGCACTACCATCACCTGAACGAGCTTGCCAATCAGCACGCCTGCGTGAAGAACTACCGCATGGCGGTAAAGGAGCGCGGCCAGGAGATTGTGTGGCTCCATCGGCTTGTGCCCGGCGGTACGGACCGATCCTACGGGATTCAGGTGGCGCGCATGGCGGGCGTACCGGCGGAGGTCATCGAGCGTGCCCGCGAGATACTGAAGGCCCTTGAGCGCAGCGGCGCGAGTGCAGGCACCGACATCGTGCGCGGAAGGCCCACTATCGAGACCCGGCGGCAGACTCTGCAGCTCACGCTCTTCGAGGCCGAGACGCATCCCGTGATAGAGGAGCTGGCCTCGCTGGACGTCACCTCTCTTACTCCCGTGGAGGCCCTGCTGAAGCTCGATGAGCTGCGCCGGCGGTGCCAGGAGAGATAGTCTGGAACCTGCCTGGATTCTCTCCAGGGCCGTCTCGATGCAACTTCCCGCTTGCGGCGGCCTCGGCCTTGGGGTCGGCAATCTCCACAATAGGGCACTCGTTGCCAGTTGCCGCGCCGCGACGTATACTGCCCGGTGAACGGCCGTCGCAAGGGGCATCAGGGCGGGCACGTTCCCTTCTCCTGTAAAGCGCATGTCCAACGTCATCCGACTGCTCGACGAGAACACAGCCAACCGAATCGCCGCGGGCGAGGTGGTCGAACGGCCTTCCTCCGTGGTGAAGGAGCTGGTAGAGAACGCCATAGATGCTGGAGCGCATCTCATCGAGATTCGCCTAGAAGAGGGCGGCAAGCGCCGGATTGAGGTGTTGGACGATGGCTGCGGGATGTCGCCGGAAGACGCGGTACTCGCGCTGCAGCGCCACGCCACTTCGAAGATACGCACCTCGGACGATCTCTTCGCCATCCGCACGCTCGGCTTTCGCGGCGAGGCGCTGCCCAGCATCGCCAGCGTTTCCCGAATGACTCTGACAACACGGCAGGCTGGCGAGGCTGTCGGCACGCGGGTGGAGGTGGAGGGCGGCAATATCCTGCGAGTCGGCGAGGTCGGGGGGAGGGAAGGGACGCATGTGGTGGTGGAGGATCTCTTTCACAACACCCCGGCGCGCCTCAAGTTCCTCAAGGCGACCGCCACCGAGACCGCGCGCGCGGTAGACACGGCGGCCAATCTGGCGATTGCGTATCCGCATATCGCCATCCGCATGCACCAGGGGCGGCAGGTTCTCTTCGAGACTCCCGGCGGCGGGGATGCGCGCGTCGCTCTGGGGGCCGTATGGGGCCGTGATATTGCGCGCAAGCTGATTCCCATCCTCCACGAATCGCCCGGGTTGGTGGTGCGCGGCTACGTGTGCACGCCGGATATCAGCAGGCCCGGCCGTTCCCATGAACTGGTCTTCGTGAACGGCCGTCCGGTAAGGAATCGGCTCATCTGCCATGCCCTGGAAGAGGCCTTCCGGTCGCTCACTCCGGAGAGCCGGTTTCCCGTTGGCGCGATCTTCGTGGAGATTGATCCCTCCATGGTGGATGTGAACGTGCATCCCAGCAAGACGGAGGTGAAGTTCACCCAGGACAGGGATGTGCACCACGCGGCTTACCGCGCGGTAAAGGATGCGCTGCTGGCATACGGGATTCTGCCCGTAATCGGGGGGGAGGGTCTCTCCATCTCGAGCGGCGCGAGACCGGCGCCAACATCGCCGGAGCAGCGGAGTCTTCCCGGAGCGGAATTTCGTCAGTATGCCGCTGCCGCCGTAGAGGCTTTTCGGCCTATTCTGCCGGATTCCCGCCCGCCTGCGCACCCGGAGGTGGATGCGCCTGCAGTCTACGCAGCAGACGAGGTCTCTTCAGCCGGTCCCCGGCCCTTCGCCGAGCAGCTCCGCGGCTTTCGGGTCCTGGGCCAGGCAGCGAATACCTACATCGTCGCGGTGACCGCGCACGGAGTGGCTTTCGTGGATCAGCACACGGCCCACGAACGGGTGCTCTACGAGCGCCTTACGCGACAGAGGACGGAACAGGGCGTCGCCTCGCAGCATCTGGCGGTACCGATCACGCTCACGCTCGGCGCCGCGGAAGCCGCCCTGGTGAGCCAGCGACTTGGCGACTTTGCCGCCATCGGCTGGGAGATAGAGGAGTTCGGCAGGGAGAGCTTCCTGGTGCGGGCCGCGCCCGTCTATGCGCGCAGCCGCAACCCGGAAGGGCTTCTGCGCGACATGATAGATGAGCTCGCGCACCTGAGTGTGGCGAGGCGCCTTGTTGTACAGCGTGAGCACGTTACCATTACCAATGCGTGCAAGATGGCCGTCAAGGCCGGCGATCCGCTGAACCTTGAGGAGATGCAGGGTCTGCTGCAGCAGCTTGCCGAGACCGAGAACCCGTATCTCTGCCCGCATGGACGCCCGATCGTGGTAACGGTGCCCTTCACGGAGCTGGAGAGACGGTTTAAGCGCGCCTGAGGTTCCGACGGCGCGGAGGAGGGGGCGAATGGCGGGGCCTAATCTGCTGCTCATTCACAGCCATGACCTCGGGCAGTTTCTGGGATGCTACGGGGTACCCACGGTACGTACTCCCAACCTGGACGCGTTCGCGGCTTCAGGGGTGCGCTTTCGTCGGATGTTCTGCACCTCGCCCTCCTGCAGTCCGTCGCGTGCCTCCCTCTTCACGGGTCTCTACCCGCACTCCGCCGGCATGCTGGGTTTGGCGCATGGCAACTTCGGCTGGGAGCTGCGGCCGGACGTGCTGCACATGGCGCAGATACTCCATCACGGCGGCTACCGCACCGCGGCAATGGGGGTTGTGCACGAGTCGCGCGCGGGAGCAGGCAGGTGCGGCTACGGAGAGCACAAACCACCTGCCAGCGCGCGCCTCGCTGCCGACAGCGCGATAGCGTGGCTGCGCGAGCGGCCCGGCAACGATCCTCCGTTCTTCCTCAGCGTGGGATTCCTGGAGCCGCACCGCCTGCCGGAGAGGCGCCTTGAAGAGGGCCTCGCCGGCGAGCTCAGTTTCCCGGGAGACCATCTGGAACCGGACAGTTCCCTCGGTGTGACGGTGCCGGCCTACCTAAAGGATACGGACGGCGCGCGCAGAGATGTCGCGGGACTGCAGGGCGCGGTCCGCCATGTGGATGAACAGGTGGGACGGATCCTGGACGAATTGGACCGGCTGAAGCTGGCGGATTCCACCCTGGTCATCTTCACAACCGATCACGGCATAGCGATGCCGCGCGCCAAGTGCTCCCTCTATGAGCCGGGGCTGCAGATAGCGTTCCTCTTGAGACTTCCGGGCCGACCTGGATGGCACGGGGGCGGCGTGCGCACGGAGTTGGTCTCCAATGTAGACGTGCTGCCCACCGTGTTGGAGGCACTCGGCGTGGCGCTCCCGCCTCGGTTGCAGGGCCGCTCGTTCGCGCCGTTGCTGGACGGCAGAGACTACACGCGTCGGGAGTACGTGGCTGCGCAGATGACCTATCACGACTACTACGATCCGCGGCGCTCTCTCCGCACAGAGCGTTTCAAGTTGATAGCCAACTTCAGTACCGCTCCGGCCTTCATGGACCCTTCGCAGCGCTGGAGACCATTGAGCGATACCGTGACGCCGCCGAACCGCGCCCTGGCTTACCACAACCACCTGGAGCTCTACGATCTCTCTGTAGACCCGTGGGAGCAGAGGGACCTCGCGGGGGATCCGGACCACGCGGAGGATCTCCGCCGGATGGCGCGCCTGCTGCTGGGGCACCTTCGGGAGACGGACGACCCGATACTGCGCGGGGCGGTAACGTCCCCTCACCACACGCAGACCCTGGAGATGCTCGGTCAAGGGGAGGACGCACGGTGAGATCACGGCTGCTCGCCCTCTGCCTGGGGGCGCTGGGAGTTCTTTGCGCTGCCGCGGGGTGGCCGCGCGCTCGCCAGCAGCAAGGCGACGTCTGGGACCGCGCACTGGCCGCAGTCGGGCTCACGCGGCAGACGTGCCGATTCAACCTGCTGGACATGGCCAACTTCGGCGGCGCGGACCACGTGCTTCCCTTCTTTGAGGCCGTACATCGGGCACCGCTCAGCATCCCGTACTACACACGCGTGGTGCGCGAGTCTGCCTTGAGCGCGGGAGGATCGGCCGGAGCGCTCACCATGCTCACCGCGCAGCGTATGGGTGCCGGCGTGCGGAGAAACCTGCTGGGCGATCCCAACCAAACGGAGCTGGACGCCAGCAAGGAGCCGGACGCGCTGGTGAACGCCGTGGAGGCGGTGCACCGGACGGCCGGCGAGCCGATGACTCCCGTGCAGCGGGCCGCCCTCGTCCGGCGAGTTGCACAGGTACCTTCCGCGGTAGCTCAGCCGGCCGCCTTCCTGCTGCTTGTGGAGATGAAGGCGCTTCGCTGGCGAGAGCGCGCCTTCGGCCGCCTCTCTGGCCACGACCTGAATGCGCTTTTCCTCAAACTGCTGAAGCCCGAAGTCCTCACGGGGGGCGAGTTGGATGAGGAGGTCGTCCGGCTGATGGCGGCAGTGGACCTGCGCTACCTTCTGGTTGGCGCGATAGATCTCGCTCTGGCGGTCGACCGCGCGGCGGAGATATTGGGAGCTTCCCGATCCGCCGACTTCGCCAGTGTGGAAATCGAGACACCGTTGGGCTGGATCTGTCTGGGTGGCAACGGGCGCGACACCTATGCGGCGAAGAGACCCTACCTCCTCATCGTGGACGTCGGCGGGGATGACGTGTATCACGGCGGCGGCGCAACGCACGATTCGCGCCATCCGGTATCGGTGCTGCTGGATATGGCAGGCAATGACCGCTACGTGGCGCCGGAGGAGCTGGGCAATCAGCCCATCAGCGCCTATGCGCGGAGAAAGGAAGGAGTGGCGGGCCCTTCGTTCGGCGCCGGGCTGTTAGGCTATGGCATGCTGCTGGACGCCGCGGGAGACGATGTGTACAAGGGACTAGACCTGACGCAGGGCTGCGGCCTCTTCGGCGCGGGCGTCCTCGTGGACCGCGCGGGTAACGACCGGTACGAATCCTACCGAATGGCGCAGGGCGCGGCGCAGTTCGGCGTGGGCGTGCTCGCGGATAGGGGCGGTACCGATGAGTACCGCTGTTTCACCACGAGCCAGGGCTATGGCGGGACGCGCGGATGCGGCCTTCTTGTGGATGGCGGCGCGGGGAACGATCTCTTCGAGGCGAACGATGCGCTCATTGACTTTCCAAGCCCCCAGACGAAGGATCACAACGTCTCGCTGGCGCAGGGAGCCGGCTACGGCAGGCGCGCGGACTATTCCGACGGCCACTCGCTGGCCGGCGGCGTGGGCATCCTCGTGGCGGAGGGAGGCGACAACCAGTTTCGCGCGGGGGTCTTTGCGCAGGGCACGGGCTACTGGTACGGGCTGGGCATCCTCAGTTCGGGACCTGGAGATGACAGCTACGCGGGTGTGTGGTACGTGCAGGCCAGTTCCGCGCACTTCGCGGTCGGCGCGCTTCGCGACGAGGGCGGAAACGACCGCTATCGGTCCACGATGGCAACCTCCATCGGTGTGGGCCACGACTTCGGCACGGGCTTCCTGGTGGACCTCGGAGGCAATGACGTCTACGAGGGAGGCGGTCTCTGCCTGGGCAGCGGCAACGCAAACGGCATTGGCGTGCTGTGGGATCGGCAGGGCAACGACCGTTACTCCGCCACGGGACCGGCGCTGGGGTATGCGGGGATGGAGGAGGCGATGCGAGGGACCCTTCGTGAGCGCAACCTGACTCTCGGACTCTTCCTCGACACCGGCGGCATGGATACCTACCCGCAGGAGAGGACCTATGCCCGCGACGGCACCGTGTGGAGGTTCGCGGAGGTCGGCAAGCCCCTCTTCGCAGCGGCCGTGGGCTGCGGCATGGACACGGAAGGAGCGCCTGGCGAGCCGGAGTGAGTATCGCTCGAGCGGAGGCGCGGCTGGCGGTCTGAGGGGCGGAGTTACGCGGTATCAGCGGACCCGGGCATGTCGGGCAATGGGTGTCCTTACGGCCGCGCCCTTGAGGAGGCAGCGAGAGCCGCGGCCAGGCGAGCTCCCTCCGCGCGGTGCAGGCGCGGCGCGCATCGAGGTATACTCTGAGACTGCGTCCGGCCTGGCGGATGCGGCACGCGTATGGCATTGACCGACAAGAACACCTCTGTCCAACTCATCAGCCTGGGCTGCGCCAAGAACACCGTGGACTCGGAAGAGATCCTCGGGCTCCTTGCGCGCGCCGGATGCCAAGTGCGCAACGCGGGCGATGCCGCGGATGTGGTCATCCTGAACACCTGCGGCTTCATCGAGGCGGCGAAGCAGGAGAGCGTTGATCGCATCCTGGAGGCGCTGGAACGGAAGCGCAAAGGCGAGGTTGGGCGCGTGGTAGTGGCTGGCTGCCTTGCGCAGCGCTACGCGGAAGAACTTGCACGCGAGATGCCGGAGATTGACGCGGTGCTCGGTACCGGCCGCATGGCCGATGTGCCCGCCGTGGTGCTTGGTCACGCGGAGGCGGATCGGGGAGCGTTGCCGACCGTGCCGCTCTATGTCTCCGAACGCCCACACCACGCCTGGGTGGATTCGCGTGTGCGGCTGCGGTCCACGGCGCCATGGACCGCCTATCTGAAGATCAGCGAAGGCTGTGACCACCAGTGCACCTTCTGCGCGATACCCTCTTTCAGGGGCCCGCACGTCAGCAAGCCCATGGAACAGGTGCTTGACGAAGCGCGTTGGCTGGCGGAC
>CAZGLN010000070.1:7083-8437 GCA_964526545.1 uncultured Chthonomonadales bacterium | reverse complement strand
AGGGAGTTCGGGAGATCAACCTCATCGCGCAGGACACCACGCAGTATGGGTTTGACCTGGAGGGCCGGTGCCTCCTGCCGGAGCTGCTGGAAGCCCTGGCCGGCATCGAGCCCGTGCGATGGATACGGCTCTTCTACTGCTATCCCTCGCGGGTGAACGAACGGCTCATTGAGGCTATTGCCAACACACCGAAGGTCTGCCAGTACATTGATATGCCCCTGCAGCACGCGGATCCTGGAGTGCTTCGCGCCATGCGGCGGCCGATGGACGGCGATGCCTATCTGCGTCTGCTGGACCGGTTTCGCGCGGCCTCCCCGGAGGTCGCTATTAGAACAACGCTTATTGTCGGCTTCCCGGGCGAGACGGAGCCTGCCTTCGAGAATCTGCTGCGGTTCGTGGAGAAGGCGGCGTTCGACCGGCTCGGAGTGTTTGAATACAGCCCCGAGGAGGGCACCGCGGCCTTTGCGATGCCGGGCAGAGTGCCGGCCCGCGTGAAGCGCGCGCGAAGAGCGCGCCTGATGGAGGCACAGCAGAGGATATCGCTGGACCGCCACAGGACCCTGATAGGGCGCGAGATGGAAGTGCTGGTGGAGACACCGGCGCAACGGAGTGGCGCAAATGGGCACGCGAGAGACAGAAGGCAGCTCCAGAGCGACAAGGCTGCCCTGCGTAACCTGGCTCGAGGGCGCACCTACCGGGACGCGCCGGAGATTGACGGACAGGTCTACCTGACCTCTTGTTCGGCGGAGCCAGGCACATTCGTGCGCGCGCGCGTCACGCGGGCGCTTCCCTACGATCTCGTTGCAGAAGTGCTGCCAACCGGTCTGTGATCCGCCCGCGCCGCTCGGGCTTGCTGGCGATTGGAGGGCGCAATGCGCCCATGGAGGAAGAGGATTGGCTGAGACGATTTTGACGGATACCAAGGAAGAGATTGCCCTTCTTTTCGTGGCGGACCTGGTGGCCGGCGCCATCATCGAGGGAGGCGGGCCTCTGAAGATTTCAGAGGTGGTGCGGGCCATCAACCGAGAGGACGTGGGGCTGCCCCTGGCGCGCGTTGCGCTTGCCTCCTTCCCAGAGCGGTTTACGCAGTCGGACCGCAAGTGGACGCTCTGGACGCGCTTCGCCAGCGTTGAGTATCCGTTCGAGCGGCACGTGGAGGAGATATTCACGGCGATCGGCAGGCCCGTGACCGTGCAAGCCGTGGCGTCCGAGCTCGCCGTGGTCTATGGCCGGCCGCTTGAGCATAGCATGAGCCTCGTGCGCCGGTTCCTGCAGGGCAGCGACAAGTTCTTCGCGGTGGGCGATGACCGGTACGGATTGCGCGCCTGGCTGCTGAACGCGGAGTCCGAAACCG
>CAZGLN010000070.1:5357-7062 GCA_964526545.1 uncultured Chthonomonadales bacterium | reverse complement strand
CCTCTCGGAGTTCGATCTCGCGCCCTATACGGATGCGGCACAGATACTGCGCGGAGGCGATCTGGAGTCTGTAGTCGCATTTCTGGATACCGTGGCGGAGCCGGTGCCCAACCGGGTGCTTCAGATGCTGGTGTGGCGCGCGGACCCCGCCACGTTCCATCCCGCCGCGTTCTTTTCTGCCTTAATCAACGACGGCCGATGCTTCCTGCTCTCGGATGGCACGTGGGTTGGGCCGAAGGCGCAGGAATCGCTCTCCCAGTACTTCGGTGCGCTTGCCCAGCGTCCCGTGGAGGAGACTGGTGCCGCGGCTGCCGCCGCCGCTCCGATGCCCCTGGAGATCAGCGACGAGTCGCGCGAGGAGCTGGTGCAGGCCGTACTGCAGAGCGAAGGGCCCGTGCGTGCTTCCCGCCTGCTCGCGGATATCTTCGAAGTTACGCCCTCTGATGCCACCTACGCGGGCGACCTCGAAACGGTCGTTCGCGAGCTCTCCAACGACTCGCGTGTGCTCTGGGTGGGCTCCGACCGCTTCCTGCCGGATGGGGCCGTGCCGGGGTATGTGTACAGTGTGCCGGATGTGCTGAAGTTTCCGGAGGCCGTCTACCTGGATTCCGAAGGCGAGATGGTGGACGTGCTCCTGGAGCCGGCCGGTTTCGACGGCGGCCTGGAGCGCGAGGTGCAGCTGCCGGTGGTTCAGGACGTAGGCGACGAAGAGCCGATGGAGCCTTCGGACTCGCCGCCGGTGACGGCTCGCTGCGTGCTGAAGTTCCACCACAAGGAGATCGGCACGCTGCCGCTGTGCCACCTGCCGCCGGGCTTCTTCCCCACCAGCCCGAACATCCTCGAGGTCACGCTCACCCTTCCGAGCAACCAGAAGCTGGAGCTCTGGGTCAACAACGAGACGCGGCTCATCTATGGTCTGCTCGATTGGTACATGACGCTTCCCGTGGACTCAGGCGCGGTGTTCTATCTGGAGCGCCAGGCTCCGGATCACTATGTGCTCACTTACGGTGAGGAGACGGAGCCGGCGATGTTCGTCAGCCGAAACCGTCTGCAGGAGCTCATGGCGCTGGGCCAGCGTGCCGAGGAAGAGGGCCTGCCGACCTTCGATATCCTTGCGGCCATCATGGAGCACTACCGCAAGGGAATCGAGTTTGTAACGGCGCACACCGAGCTGAACATCGCGCGCCGCACGCGCCGGCACATGGTCGCCTCGCTGCTCTCCGGATATCACTGCTTCTACCAGAGGGGCAAGGCCTGGGTCTACGACCAGAAGAAGCGGAGCCAGGGGCTGGATCGGAGCAAGCGAAAGTTCGTGGTGAAGAGCTGACGCTCCGCATGCTTCGCTTCTGCCGGCATAACCTCGTCTGCGCCGCCGTGTCCGCGCCATGAGCGTACGGGTTCGCTACGCGCCATCGCCCACGGGCTCGCCGCACGTGGGCAATCTGCGCACGGCGCTTTTCGACTGGCTCTTCGCGCGGCGGCACGGCGGTGCCTTCATCGCCCGCCTTGAGGATACCGACCGCGACCCCGCGCGCTACCGCCCTGACTGCATAGCGGACATCGAGGAGAGCCTGCGGTTCCTCGGCATTGTGCCGGACGAGTGGTGGGTGAGCGGAGGACCCTGCGCACCCTATCGCCAGTCCGAGCGGCTGGAGCGTTACCGGGCCGTGGCCGATGAGCTGACAGCAATCGGCGGGGCCTATCG
>CAZGLN010000070.1:0-5307 GCA_964526545.1 uncultured Chthonomonadales bacterium | reverse complement strand
CCACGGGCTATGACCGCAGATGCCGAACGCTTTCGGAGGACGAGCGGCGGGCGCATGAAGAGCGTGGCGATGCCTTCGTGGTGCGGCAGGCCGTGCCGCTCGAAGGCCGCACAACCTTCAGGGACGTGGTCTACGGAGAGGTAACGGTGGAAAACCGAAACCTGGACGACCATGTTCTGCTCAAGTCCAACGGCTGGCCGACGTACCACCTCGCGGCACAGGTGGATGACCGCGACATGGCCATCACCCACGTAATCCGAGGCGAGGACTGGCTGCCAAGCGCTCCCAAGCATGCGCTTCTCTACCGATCGCTCGGCTGGCCCGAGCCGGTATGGGTGCACGTGCCGCTGCTGTTGGGCACCGACCGCAAGAAACTGGGCAAGCGGCATGGCGCCACCCAGTTCGTGGATTTCATCCGTGCTGGTTATCTGCCCGAGGCTCTCTTCAACTTCCTGGCGCTGCTGGGATGGTCGCCCGGGGAGGAGCGCGAGCTCTTCAGTGTGCAGGAGCTCATCGAGCGCTTCAGCCTGGAGGCCATCAGCAGAAACCCCGCCATCTTCGACTACGAGAAGCTGCGGTGGATGAACAGCCACTATCTGCGGCAGTGCCCGCCGGAGCGGCTTGTGCAGCTCTGCGTCCCCTACCTGGCGGAGGCAGGACTGGTGCATTCGCCGCCTACCCAGGAAGAGCACGCGTGCCTCCTGCGCTCGCTGCCGCTGGCAGTGGAGCGCATGCGGCTGCTGCCGGAGGTGGTGGATGTGGCGGACTACTTCCTGCGTGATCCCGAATGGCCGGAGGAGAAGGGGCAGCGGAAGTGGCTTGCTGGTCCCGAGGCAGCGGCGCGGCTGGATGCCTGGATTCGCGCGGTGGAGACCGAGCCGGGACCGCTGACGGTCGAGAGAGCGGAAGCGGCAGCCAATAATGTGGCCGAGGCGCTGCAGTGCGAGCGCGCGCCCGTCATTCATACGGCGCGCGTTGCGGTAACCGGCAGGACCGTTGGACCTGGGCTCTTCGACATCCTCGCGGTGCTGGGTAAGGAGACCGTGGCTCGGCGTCTGGAGCGCGCGCGCGCCTGGCTTATTGATCAGGCTTAGCCGCGACTTGCATTGGGGGCGGTTGCGTTGCTTCAAGCCACGGGAGCAGTTCCAAGCCGGCGATGATCTTCACCACCTGGACCTTCTTCGTCTTCATGGCGGTGGTGTTCATCGCCTATTGGTGGCTCGTGCCGTCCAGATGGCGGCGCGAGTTCCTGCTGGCGGCCAGCCTGGCCTACTTCACCTACAGCTACCCGCCTCACACTCTGCTCCTGCTCGCGCTGGTGCTGGTTACCTACCTCTGTGGAGCGGCCATTCACCGCGCGCGAGAAAAGGGCGATCCGGGCGCGGGAGCGCGTCGGGCACTCCTGCTCGGACTCTGCGTCTCCGTAGGGGCCCTGGCGTTCTTCAAGTACTCCAAAATGGGCGCCGCCACGCTCAACTGGATGCTCAGTCTTGCAGATATGGACCCGCTGGTTAAGGCTCCGAACCTGATCATTCCCCTCGGTATCTCGTTCTTTACCTTTGAGTTCGTCCACTACCTAACGGACCTGTATCTGGGCAAAATCGGCAAGACCAGCCTGCGCGAATACGCCCTCTTCGCGTTCTTCTTTCCAGGTCTGGCCTCCGGGCCCGTGAAGCGCTTCCAGATATTCCAGCAGCAGGGCGAGGATATCCAGGGGTTTCGCGTGGGATACCTCGACAGCGGCCTCCGGCGGATCCTCTTCGGGATCTTCAAGAAGGTGGTCGTTGCGGATTCGGCGAGCCAGCTGACCACGGCCCTGGCGGATCCTTCCGGAGCGGGCCGCGCCATGCTCTGGGTGGCCATGTATGCCTATGCCGTGAAGATCTACTACGACTTTTCGGGCTATAGCGATATTGCCATCGGCTGCTCGCAGCTTCTCGGCTACCGCCTGCCCGAGAACTTCAACAGGCCCTACCGGGAGCCTAACATCTCGCGTTTCTGGAACCACTGGCACATGTCGCTCTCCAGCTGGATCCGGGATTACCTCTTCATACCGCTTGGGGGCAGCCGCCGGGGCACTCTGCGCACGCTGCTGAACCTCACGCTGGTGATGGCGATCTGCGGGCTGTGGCACGGCGCCAACTGGAACTTCATTGTCTGGGGCCTGTGGCACGGCGCGGGCCTGGCGGCGCTTCGTCTCTATCGGCCCATCGGCGAACGCATGCCCAGCACACGCTGGGTGCACTGGCTGAGCGTGTTCGTAACTTTTCACTTTGTATGTGTCGGCTGGGTGCTCTTCGCCTCGCCGGACCTGCCGGCTGCGCTGCACAGCCTGCGCGTCATGTTCTGGAGATAGCCCATGCGCGGTCACCTGGTTCGATCGGGCCTTCTCGGCCTCTACTATGCTCTGCTCGTGGTGATTGCCATCCTCTTCTTCACCGGCACGGCCTCTAAATTCATCTACATAGATTTCTAGCCATGACAGTCAGCCGCCAGAAGAGCCAGATACACACGGACCGAAACAGCGACGAGCTGGCGTCCGTGGTGATTGCCGACCAGGCCGCCGACGATGCGCGCGCATGGTGGGTGCGGCTGCTGCCGTGGGCGATATGCCTGTGCCTGCTCCTCGTTGTGGAAGGGGCAGCGCGCGTGGTCTTCGACTACACGCTGGCTATCCGCCACCAACGGTTCGACAACTTCCCCTCGCCGGCCACGCAGGAGTCAGTGGTCTCGGCCATACGGCGTGACAGGGCGTTGAGGGTGGTCATGCTGGGTGACAGTACCGTGGTGGGCTCCTCGCTCCTCCTTCCGAACCAATCCATCCCCCGGCAGCTCGAGCTGGCACTCAACAAGGAGCTGCCCGGCGTGCCGATTCACGTGTGGGATCTGAGCATGGTAGGCTCCCGGGCGGTGGACCTGCTCTGCATGCTAAAGAAGGTGGAGGAGGCACGGCCGGATGCCATCGTCGTGCAGGGCAACTACTTCCTCTGCCTGCAGGTTGTTGACAAGATGACGCTCTTCCATCCCTGGCTGGCGGACACCCTCAGGGAAGTGCCGGACTCCGTCAAGCCCTACGTTCCCGCCCGCACAGCCAAGGAAGAGATGGACGAGCGCATCACGCGCTTCTTCGAGAGTCATGTGCGGCTGGTCGGCATGCGGCAGGCCATCAACACGATGCTGTTCGGAGTGCAGGGCAGGACGGACATCTTCAGCCATCCGAACCCCCTTGCAATGGCCGCGACCAGCCTGGGCAAGCGGACGGGCCTCATGCGGCTGCAGAGCTGGCGCGAGCGGCAGAACGGCAATCCCTTCTTCGATCTCTATACCAACCCTATTCAGCCTCATGGAGCCAACCTGCGCTTCTATCCCAACGTGGCGGCAGAACTTGGGCGTTCAGGCGCTGTCGGGGTGACCTATCAGACACCCCAGAATCCGGCGATCGTGGCGGCCAGCATACGCTGGGAGGCTTTCCTTGCCGGTCGTCGCCTGCTTACGGAAGCGCTCTCGGCCCCCGGCGTGACGCATCATGACTACAGCGAGCTGGTGCCCGAGCAGTACTTCGTAGATGCCACGCACATGCTTCCCGAAGGCAATCGGATTCTGGCGCAGCGGCTGGCGCGTGATCTCGCCCCGCTGCTCCGCGGCCGCATGAGAGAACCCAGCGCGCGATAGCGGGCTGTGGGCTATCTGCGTCGGAGACCGGCGACGCCGACCGCCTCTCTGAAGGAATCCACGCACAGCATGCCGCATGATGGAAGCGATCGTAGCGGGTCACAGAAGATGAGGACGCAGACGCCATGAGCGATATCGTGGATGTGAACACTCTGTTTGGGCCTATGCCCGCGGCCGCCTCGGACCTGAACGTGGACGAGCTGATCGCGCTGATGGACAAGCACTCTGTTCGGTACTGCTGCACTCTCTCCACTGTCGGCATCCTGCTGGACCACACAGCGGGCAATGCGGCCACGAGAGCCGCCTGCGCGGAGACCGACCGATTGATCCCGGTTGCGACCATCAATCCTCAGGCCTACTACGGCGACGAGGATCTGCTTCCAAGGCTTAAGTCGGAGGGCTTCCGTCTCATCCGACTCTTTCCCGCGCTGCAGGGCTGGGACGTGGTCTATGCTCCGCTGATGCTCATCGCCGAACGGGCGGCTGCCGAGAAGTTTCCGATCATGGTGGATGTGAGCAGGCCTGGCGATCCCACGCGCCTGCTGCGCGCTATTGGCGAGTTCGGCGTGCCCGTGCTGCTGGCGCGCACCGACGAATCCAACCTGAGCGAGGTCATTGCACTGCTGCGCCAGCACGAGGCGCTCCACATCGAAACCTCCTGCATGGTTGCCCTGGGCGCTATCAAGCAGCTTGTAAATGCAGTTGGTGCAGATCGCGTGCTCTACGGCTCGGGAGCCCCGGCTCAGCCCATGTCCAGCGGCCTTTCCGTGTTGCGCAAGTCGGGCGTCTCCGAGGCGCACCTCGCCAAGATACTGGGCGGCAACGCGCAGCGCGCTCTGGGCATAGGGTAGGGAAGAGGAGGTCCTCGCAGTGTCCATTCTCGATTGCCACGTCTATCTGGGAGGGAGCCGCGTTGCCGGCGTGTGCCACAACGGGGCGGCCATCGTCGGTGCGCTGCAGGAGCGCGGAATTGATCAGGCGGTGGTCTTCTCGGCACATGCCGAACATGTAGACCCTCTCGCGGGCAACCGCATTCTGAAGGCCACGATCGAGCATGCCGCGGGCCTCTACGGATGCGTAATCACCCACACCAATCGCTCCGACAAGTCCATTGACGTCATGCGCGAGCTGATGCACCATCCCAAGGTGGTGGGTATGTACATCACGCAGCAGCGCCCATCGGAACCGCTGGACAGAATAGTCGCGGACGACCTCTTGAACGCCTACCGGCGTTATGCCAAGCCGCTCTTCATACATTGCCCCAACACGGGCGCGGCACGCGTGGCGCTCGAGATCGCCAAGGCGTTTCCGGCCATACGCTTCGTGCTGCTCGGCATGGGCGGCGAGGATTGGAAGGCAGCCATCTCCGCGGCGCACTCCGCCACCAACATCTATCTGGAGACCTCGGGACTGCTCGACCGCGCCAAGCTGCCTGCCGCGGTGGAAGCCATCGGCGCGCATCGCATCCTCTTCGGTTCGGGCATGCCGCGCATGGATCCCGCCGCCGCCCTCGGGCTGATTGAGGATTCGAGCCTGAGCTCCGAGGCCAAGCGGCGCATCCTGGGGGTCAATGCGCGCAAACTCCTAGGTCTGGAGGCGGAGTAGGGCGGCCGGGGTGGGGGTGCGCGCGCCGCC
>CAZGLN010000069.1:2849-15504 GCA_964526545.1 uncultured Chthonomonadales bacterium | reverse complement strand
TACAGGCACGCGTGCCGGATGGGCTGATCGGCATGGATGAGCGGCCGGAGGGCGCGGTGCTGGATGTGGCGCCCGAGCATCTGCCGGCGGTCGCGCGGATACTCCGCGACGACCCTCACCTCAAGTTCGAGTACCCCGCGGATCTGTGCGGCTATGAAACACCCGACGGCTTCGTGCTCTGGTACCGATTGGTCTCCATCGAGCGCGCCGCCACACTCTTCCTGACGGTGCGCCTGCCCAAGGAGAGCCCGCGAGTGCCCTCGCTCGTGGAGGTGTGGCCGGGCCTCGATTGGCATGAGCGGGAGACCTTCGACCTGTACGGCGTTGAATTTGTCGGCCATCCGGACGCGCGCGATCCGGCACGTATGAGGATCCTTCTCCCCGAGGATTGGGTAGGACATCCGTTCAGAAGCGACTACGAGCCTGTATTTACGGGCGATCCTCTGAGCGGGCCGCAGGAACGCAACTGATGAGCCTGGTTACTTCCGAACTCGTTACGGAGGGGATGACCGTCAATCTCGGTCCCCAGCACCCTTCCACGCATGGAGTGCTCAGGCTGGTGGTCGAGCTGGATGGCGAGGTGGTGCGCACGTGCCGGCCGGTGATTGGCTACCTGCATCGCGGCTTGGAAAAGATGTTCGAGGCGCGGCCGTTCCGCCAGAACGTGCCCTTCACGGACCGGATGGACTACCTCGCCTCGCTAAACAGCAATCTGGCCATGTCGCAGGCTATCGAGCGCCTCGGCGGCATCGAAGTGCCGGAACGCGCGCAGTACATTCGCGTGTTCCTCTGTGAGCTGAACCGCATCGCAAGCCATCTGGTGTTTCTGGGTACCTTTGCCACGGACCTCGGCGCTACGACGGTCTTTCTCTATGCTTTCCGGTCGCGCGAGCGCGCTCTCGATCTGTTGGAGATGATCACCGGAGCCCGCCTCACTTACAACTGGATACGCCCCGGGGGGGTGCCAGACGACCTCCCGGAGGGGCTGCGCGAGCGCACGGAGGCGTATCTGGACGAGCTGCAGTTCGAACTGGACGAGGTAGATAGGCTCCTCACGGGCAACCGGATATTCCGGGCGCGGTGCGAGGGCGTGGGCGTATTGACGCGGGAGATGGCGCTGGCGTATGCGGCCTCGGGCCCCGTGGCGCGCGGCTCCGGAATCCCCTTTGATCTTCGCAAGGCGGAGCCTTACGAGGTCTACGATCGCCTGGAGTTCGATGTGCCCGTACGCACGGAGGGAGACGTGGCCGCGCGATACCTGGTGCGCATGGAGGAGATGCGCCAGAGCGCGCGAATCATGCGGCAATGCCTGCGCGACATGCCCGAGGGTGAGGTTGCCACGCGCCTGCCGAAGGTCTTCAAGCCACCGGCGGGGTGGGCCTTTTCACGCACGGAATCGCCGCGCGGTGAGCTGAGTTTCTTCATCGTGAGTGACGGCGGCACCCATCCCGTGCGTTGCCATGCGCGCACCCCCAGCTTTGTGCACCTAATGCTTCTGCCCGAGCTGCTGAAGGGCGTTAAGATCGCGGACGTCATCGCCATTCTCGGGAGTCTGGATACGGTGCTCGGCGAGGTGGACCGATGACCCGTGCATCCGGATTGAAGGTCCGGTTGCATTTGCCGCTGCAGTGCCTTGGAGGGCCGGCATGAGCGTGCAGCAATCGCTGCGCTCCGAATCGTATCGCCGCGGGCAGTTTCTGGCGGGCATGCTGGTGTTTGTCGGCGTGCTCGTGGTGAGCGCGCTGCTGCCGAAACTGCCCTGGCATCTCCTCGACCCCGTTCGGGAGTTTATCGGCCGAAGCGTGCTGCTCAACGCCCTGGCAAAGGCGGTCATCACGGTTACTTTCGTGGCCACGAATGTCATCTTCCTCATCTGGCTGGAGCGGAAGGTGGCCGGATGGCTGCAGGCACGCCTCGGCCCGATGCACGTGGGATGGAAGGGCCTCGCGCAGACCGTGGCGGACGCCGTCAAGCTGCTGCTGAAAGAAGACATCATCCCGGCCAAGGCGGATAGGAGCCTCTTTATCGCGGCTCCCTTTATCGCCTTCGTGCCAACAGTGCTGGTGTATGTGGTGCTGCCATTTTCGGAGCAGTGGGTGGCCTACGACTACAGCCTGGGCCTGCTCTTCGTACTGGCGGTTACCACCAATGTAGTCATCGGGATAATGGCCGCCGGATGGGGGGCAAACAACAAGTACTCCCTGCTGGGTGGGGCACGGGCCGCCGCGCAGATACTGGCCTATGAGATCCCCATGATAGTTGTTGCCCTTACCATCGTGTCGCTGGAGGGCACGCTCTCGCTTACCCACATCGTGCTTCAGCAGCGCGAGGGTTGGAACATCTGGGTGCATTGGCCGGTGCTGGTGCCGGCTTTTCTTATTTTCCTTACCTGTGCACTTGCCGAGCTCAATCGGACGCCCTTCGACTTGCCCGAAGCGGAATCGGAGCTGGTAAGCGGTTTCCATACCGAGTACTCGGGCATGCGCTTCGCGTTCTTCTTTCTCGCGGAGTTCGCCAACAACTTCTTCGCGGCCGGACTGATGGCTACGCTCTTCTTTGGCGGATGGCTGGGACCCGCGTTTCTGCCGCCCGTCGTCTGGTTTGCGCTGAAGACGGTCGCACTCATCATCGTGATGATGTGGATTCGTTGGACCATGCCGCGGCTGCGAATAGATCAGCTCATGGGCTTCTGCTGGAAACTGCTTGTGCCGGCCTCCATCGCGGTCTTTCTCCTCTCAACGGTTTGGACAGTGTTTCTGCACCCAGAGTCCACCGCGAAGCGAGTGGCTCAACGCACCGTGAGCGTGCGGACGGGCAACTGATGCCAGGCGTGCACGGCGGCCTCGCCGATGGTGCGGAATGGATAGGATGGTTTCGTGATGACGACTGATGCGCCCGCCAGGCGCACCAATGTTATTGTAGATATACTCGCCAGCCTCTGGAGCTTCGCCAAGGGCATGGCTGTCACGCTCGTGAACCTGGTGGCTCGCGAGAAGATAACGGTTCAGTATCCCTATGAGCGGGTGCAGGTGAGCGCTCGCTACCGCGGCCTCTTCTACCTCCCGTATGATGAGGAGGCAGGAAGGCTGAAATGCGTGGGCTGCACGCTCTGCGCCCAGGCATGCCCCACCAACGTGATCTCCATGACAAAACTCGGCGCGGGCAAGCACGCCGGCGTCTCCGAGTTCAACATGGACCTCGGCCGGTGCATGTTCTGCAATCTCTGTGTCGAGGCGTGTCC
The DNA here is from genome assembly GCA_964526545.1 of uncultured Chthonomonadales bacterium. Taxonomy (GTDB): domain Bacteria; phylum Armatimonadota; class Chthonomonadetes; order Chthonomonadales; family CAJBBX01; genus CAZGLN01. Next base: position 12,263 of record CAZGLN010000069.1, on the reverse strand, counting down.
TTTCGAGGCCATCTACATGGGGCCTGCGTACGAGCTGGCCTCGACGCACCGCAACGCGAGCTACTTCCGCATCGAGGACTTGGCGCAGGGCGGCCGGAAGGCGGTGGAACGCAACAACGAGACCATCCGGGCGGCTTTGGCGGCGGAGGCCGCCGAGAAGGCTTCACGCGGGGCGGGCGGACACGGGCAGGAGAAGCCCGCATGAGCCAGCTCGGAATGAACATCAGCTTCTGGCTGCTTGCGGTGCTGACCCTCGTTTCGGGCTTCTTCGTGGTGGCGCGCCGCAACGTGCTCCATTCCGGTTTCTGGCTGCTGCCCTGTTTCCTTGGCATCGCCGGCCTCTACGCGCTGCTCGAGGCGCACTTCTTCGTGATGGTGCAGGTGCTCATCTACGTCGGTGCGATTCTGGTGCTCATCATCTTCGCGCTCATGCTCACCCGCGATGTGATGAGTCCGTTCGGCCAAACCAACCGGTTGGCTGGATGGGCGGCTCTGCTCTGCTCCGCGCTGGCGCTGGGCGTCATCTACGCCACCACGAGAGTGCGCTGGCCGCTCACCGCCGAAAGTCCCCTTGGCCCCTACGGCCAGACCGCCGAGCTCGGCAATGCGCTGATCGGGCGGTATGTGGTTCCGTTCGAGGTTGCGTCTCTGCTTCTGGTCGGTGCGCTGTTCGGCGCCATCGTGCTGGCGAAATCCGAGAGGGAGAGCGAGCCGGCGGCTCCGCCGCTTCCATTGGAGGAGACAGACCAACCTGCTGAGGAGGCATGCGCCGGCTGATGCGCGGCCCTGTGTCCCACCCATGACTCTCACGAACTACCTGATTGTGAGTGCGGTGCTCTTTGCTCTGGGTGCGTTCGGCGTCATCACACGCAGGAACGCTATCGCCGTGCTGATGGGCATCGAGCTGATGCTCAACGCGGCCAATCTCAACTTCCTTGCTTTCTGGAGGTTCCTCACGCCGCACAGCATGGAGCCGCAGGTGTTTGTGCTCATCGGTATCACCGTGGCGGCCGCCGAGGCTGCCGTGGGTCTGGCCGTGGTTCTGAACGTCTATCGTGATTTCGGCACCGTGCACGTGGATGAGGTGGCAACTCTGAAGGGATAGGGGCAGCCGGCAGTCCTCAGGGTGCCGCTTGCCTGCGTTCGTGCAAACACACTATGAACAGCCTCTGGCTCATACCTCTGGCTCCGCTGGCAGCCGCCGTGCTCTGCGGCGTTCTTGTAATCGCACGGGGCGGGCATCAGCTTGCGCCGCTGCTCACGCTGGCGGCCACCGCGCTTTCGGGCTTTCTGGCCCTCTCCGCCGGCAGCGGGGCCAACGCCTCCGTTTCCGCGAACTGGCTGCACATACCGCCAAGCTTCGATATCAGCCTGGGCGTCCATCTGGACGGGCTCGCCTGGCTGATGACTCTGGTCGTCTGTCTGGTGAGCTTCCTGGTTCAGCTCTACAGCGTGGGGTACATGGCGGGTGAGGCCGGGTATGCCCGCTACTTTGCCTACCTCGGACTCTTCACGGCCTCGATGCTGGGACTGGTTGTGTCCGACAATCTGTTCCAGCTCTATGTGTGCTGGGAGTTGGTGGGTATCTGCTCCTACCTGCTCATCGGCTTCTGGTGGCACAAGCCGTCCGCGGCCAACGCAGCCAAGAAGGCGTTCGTGGTTACGCGTTTTGGGGATGTGGGCTTCTTGCTGGGCGTGCTTCTGCTAGTGGCCAGCTGCGGCTCGTTTGCGTTCGCGGATGTTACTTCCGGGGTGCAGCAGATCTCCTCGGGGGCGAAGCCGAGCCCGGTGGTCGCCGCCGAGATCCTGCTCTGGCTGGCGCCGGTCCTGCTCTTCTTCGGAGCCATAGGGAAGTCCGCGCAGTTTCCGCTCCACGTCTGGCTGCCGGACGCCATGGAGGGCCCGACGCCTGTCAGCGCGCTCATCCATGCCGCGACGATGGTGGCGGCCGGCGTCTTCATGGTGGCGCGGCTGTTCAGTCTCTTCGCGCTCTCTGCGGTCGCGCTGAACGTGGTGCTCGTGGTGGGGACCGTCACTGCGCTGGTGGCGGCCACGATTGCCCTGGTGCAGGTGGACATCAAGAAGGTCATGGCCTACAGCACCGTGAGCCAGCTCGGCTACATGATGCTCGGTTTGGGCGCGGGTGCGGTAGCTTCCGGGGAGGTCTCGGCGGGCAGGATCGCCTCGATGTTCCACCTGACGACCCATGCCATGTTCAAGGCACTGCTCTTTCTCACCGCGGGTTCGGTGATACACGCCCTCCATCATGCGCGAGATCCCAACGATCTGCGCGAGATGGGTGGATTGCGCAGGCGCATGCCCATTACCGCCTGGACTTGCCTCGTCGGAGTCCTCGCGCTCGCCGGACTATTTCCCTTCAGCGGGTTCTGGAGCAAGGATGCCATCCTGGATGCGGCGTGGACGGCTTCGCCCCTGGCCAGAATGTGCGCCGCAGTCGGCATCATCGTGGCGGGGCTGACGGCCTTCTACGCGGCGCGCATGTGGCTGATGGCCTTTTGGGGCAGCGCGAGGTCGCATGACGCGGAGGCCGCCCACGAGTCGCCGCTAACCATGACCGTGCCGCTGATTGTCCTGGCGCTGCCGAGTATCGGGCTCGGGTGGTGGGCACACTCCAGCGGGTCCATCGTGGCACTTCTACGCACGGGCGAGGCGGCGGAGCACGGCCTGAACCTGGCCCTGGCCGCCGCTTCCTCGGTGGCAGCGCTTGCCGGGCTTCTGCTGGCCTGGCGGCTGTACGGTGCCCGCCAGTCGGAGCGAGACCCGATAGAACGTATCCCCGGCTACGCGCTGTTCAGCAATCTCTGGTACATGGATGCCTTCTGGAACCGGGTGGGAGCGCAGGGGACCCTGGCGCTCGGCAAGGCGGCGGCCTGGTTTGACCGTAACGTCGTGGATGCCTCGATGCATGGCATTGCCTGGCTGTGCGGGCGTGCCGGCGCGGCGCTCAGGCGAACGGCAACCGGCCAGGCACAGGAGTATGCGGCGGTAATGATCGCCGGAGTGCTGGCGGCGCTGGTCTTTCTAGCGCTCTATGAGGCCCAGGTGGCAGAGTTTGCCGCGAACCTGGTGCAGTCCGCCATCGCGATGCGGGAGGGGCGCTGACGTGGCCGAGCTCGTGCGCGACAATCTGCTCACCTTTATCGTGCTCGCGCCGCTAGTCGGCTGTGTTGTGCTGCTGCTGCTGCCGGCGCACATGGGGCTGCTCATACGGCTGGTGGCGCTGGCAGGTGCGGGTCTCACGCTTCCGCCGGCACTGCTGCTGGCCTTGCATTACAACCGAGGACTGGGGGGCTTCCAGTTTGATCAGCGCATCCCCTGGGTCCCCTCCCTAGGCATCAGTTATCACGTTGCGGTGGATGGCACCAGCGTCGTGCTGGTTTTGTTGACTGCCATCATCATTACAGGGGGGGTGTGCGCCTCCTGGACCCATAAGCACCGAACAAAGGAGTTTCTCGCGCTTCTTCTGCTGCTGGTGAGCGGAGTTTTCGGCGTATTCGTCGCACGCGATCTCTTCTTCCTGTTTCTCTTCTACGAGATCGCCGTGCTGCCCATGTACCTGCTGATTGGCGTGTGGGGCACCAGCTCGAAGCTGCGAACCAAAGAGGTGTCCGCCATGAAGCTGACTCTCATGCTCTTGGCGGGGAGCGCTTTCATTCTGGTCGCCATTCTTTCGCTCTACTTCACTCAGCAGCCGCACTCCTTCGACCTCGACGACCTGGCCTCCCGGCAGCTGGACCCCGCGCTGCAGCGCTGGCTCTTCCTTGCCGTCTACATTGGGTTTGGCGTCTTGGCGGGCATCTTTCCGTTTCACACGTGGTCGCCGGATGGGCATGCTTCCGCACCCACGGCGGTCTCGATGCTGCATGCGGGGGTGCTGATGAAGCTGGGGGCCTACGGCGTGCTGCGGCTGGGGCTCGGCCTGATGCCCGAAGGCGCGGCGGAGTGGGCGCCGGTCATGGCCACCATTGCCACCATTAACATCGTTTACGGCGCATATGCCGCCATGGGGCAGACCGACCTGAAGTACATCGTTGCCTACTCGAGCGTGTCGCACATGGGAGTGGTCATGCTCGGCCTGGCGTCCCTCAACACCATCGGTGTAAACGGCTCGGTGATGCAGATGTTCTCGCACGGCATCATGACGGGCCTCTTCTTTGCCGTGGTTGGCCTTGTGTACGAGAAGTCGCACACGCGTGATATCCAGATCATGGGCGGCTTCGCGCGCCGCATGCCGGGCATCGCGGTGGTGATGACCGTGGGGGGCATGGCTTCGTTCGGCTTGCCCGCGACCAGCGGCTTCATCGCGGAGCTTCTCTGCTTCTACGGCATGTGGCTGAAGTATCCTGTACTGGCCGTCATCTCGGTCGGCGGCATTGTCCTCACCGCTATCTATGTGCTGCGCGCCATCCAGCGGATCTTCCTCGGTCCGTTCCGCGAGACGGACTATCCGGACCTGCCCGACGCAAGGACCTCGGAATGGCCGGCGATTGTGGCGCTGGCGTCGCTGCTCATTCTGTTTGGCGTGTGGCCGAGGCCGCTGGTGGATCTGATTGACAGCGGCCTGCGCTCTGTGCCCGCCGTGAAGGTGGCCGCAGCGCAGCCGGGCCCCGCACTCTGGGTGGAACATCCGGGCCATCGGACGCGGGTTGCGCTCGACACCCGCACCGGTAGCCGATCGGACAACTGATGCAGCAATACATCACCGACTACAGACCCCTGGCATCCTACGCCGTTCTGGCGGTGCTGGGGCTCGGCGTCATCCTCATTGACACCCTGATCAAGAAGGATCACCGCGCGGTAGTATGCTGGATCACGGCGATTGGGGCGGCAGTGGCGCTCGGCCTTGAATGGACCGCGCCGGACGGCTCGCCATGGCAGGGCATCCTCATTTTCGATGCGTTCTCGCGAGCCTTCAACGCGGTCTTTCTGCTGACGCTGATACTGGTGTGCGTGGGCTCCGCGGCGGAAGAGCCGAAGATGCGCTTTGCCGGCGAATACTGCGGCCTAATGGTCTTCGCAACTATTGGGCTGATGTTGGCGGCATCCGCTGGCGGGCTACTGGCCCTCTATATCGGTGTGGACCTGGCCACCATCTGCCTCTTCGCGCTTGTAGGCTTCGCCAAGCGTGAGCGGCGGTCCGCCGAGGCGGCGCTGAAGATGTTTGTGATAGGCGGAGTGGCCTCCGCGGTAACGCTCTATGGCGCGAGCCTGGTGTATGGGGTCTTGGGCACCACGCAGTACGCGGGGATGGCGCAAGCCCTTAGCGGTGTGAGCGGCCTGGGTGCCCAGGTCGCCCTCTGGCTCGGACTTGTCCTCGTGGTTGGAGGGCTGGCGTTCAAGGTCTCCGCGGTGCCTTTCCATCTGTGGGCGCCCGATGTGTACGAGGGGGCGCCCACCACGGTATCCGCCTTTCTCTCCACCGCCTCCAAGGCGGGCGGTTTCGCGGCGCTTCTACGGCTGCTCCTGATGGGGCTGCCCTCGTTAGGTGATCGGTGGGCCGCGCTCGTGGTGCTGCTAGCCGCTCTCTCCATGGTGCTGGGGAACCTGGTGGCCATCTGCCAGAGCAACCTGAAGCGGCTTCTCGCCTACAGCGGCATCGCGCAGGCCGGATACATCCTTGTTGCCGTCGCGGGCGAAGCGAATGCGACAAACGGCTATGGGGTGAGCTCGGTCTTTCTCTATCTGCTGCTCTATGCGTTCACGAATGTCGGCGGCTTTCTGATTGTGCAGGCGGTGGCGGATGCGACCGGCTCGGACCGCATCGCGGCTCTGAGGGGTCTGCATCGCAGGAACCCCGCGCTGGCCTTCTCCATGTTGGTCGTGCTCTTCTCGCTCGGCGGCATACCTCCGCTCGCGGGTTTCGTGGGCAAGCTCTACCTCTTTGCCGCCGGTTGGTCCGGCGGCCAGTATGGCCTGGTGCTGCTTGGTGCAATCACGAGCGTCATCGCGCTCTACTACTATCTCTTGGTGGCCCTTGCGGTCTATATCCAGGATCCGCCGGACGACCGGCGCCTGCGTGTCAGCAGTCCGCTCGGATTCTCTATCGCCTTCTGCGTGCTGCTCACCATCGTCATCGGTGTGTATCCGCGGCCATGGGTGCAGATTGGCCAGCGTGCTGCCGAAGCTGTGAGTAGGCCATTGCCGACCAATAGGCAGGCGGAGCGCCCGCCGATCGAGGCGCGGCTCGCGGAGGGAACTCCCCAACCTTGACTTGCGTTTGAAGGCATGGATATACTCACTTGCGGTCGAATGCGGCGCATTCGACCGCAACCTGTGCGTGCGACACTGGGACGGGGGATGCTCCATTGGCCCTGGATGCCAGAAAGAACCGCATATTGAGCGCCGTGGTGGATGGCTACGTGCTTACGGCGGAGCCTATCGGTTCGGAGTGGCTCGCCGCGCACTATGATTTTGGGTGCAAGTCGGCCACCCTGCGCAACGAGATGGCGGAGCTCTCCGAGCAGGGCTATCTTGCGCAGCCGCATACTTCCGCCGGACGCGTGCCTACACGGCAGGGTTACCGATACTACGTGGATCGCCTCCTGCCCGTGCGGCCCGTTCCGCCGCCCCCAAGAGAGCGGCTCACGGAGCGGGGCTGCGACGTGGATGCGGTCCTGCTGGAGACCTGCCGGCTCCTGGCTGATATGACACAGTATCCTTCGGTGGCCTCGCCCCCAACCCGGAAGGTCGCGGCGCTGCGCCGCGTCTACCTGACGGCCGCAAGCCCGCGCCACATCCTGCTTGTCATGCTGCTTTCGACAGGCCATGTGGAGCACAGGGTCCTGGACTACGAAGGCATCATGGATCCCGCGGTGCTCGCTTCCCTGTCATGCTATGCGAATACCCGGCTTGCCTCGTGCGATCTGAGCGAGGCGGCCGCGCAGGCGCCGTGGGTCGCGCCGCCTGAGCTCAAGAGCCACCAGGCCCTGCTGGCTCGCCTGCAAGGCGCTATTCAGCGCGCGGCGCGCGATCTGGTGGAGGATCACCTGTTTGTGGAGGGAGCAAGCCACATCCTGCGGCAGCGTGAGTTTCAGGACGTGAATCGGCTAGAGGAGCTCTTGCAGGCCCTGGAGCAGGAGAGCGCGCTCATCGAGGTCTTCAGCCAGGCATATTTCGGCCAGGACGTTACGGTGATTGTGGGAATTGAGAGCCGTTTCCCGGCGATGCAGGACTGCAGCGTGATAACCTCGCCCTATTACATCGCAGATCGCGTGGGAGGCTTCATCGGTGTGCTTGGGCCGCAACGCATGCGCTACGGAGAGGCGGTGGCGGCGGTAGGCCAGGTGGCGCGCGCACTCTCTCAAGTGCTGACGCAGGTATCGTATTGGACCTAGCGGCGGGCGGCACCGCCGAATGAAATTGTGCAAAGGTTTCGTCACGTTATGACTCGCAAGACCGAAAAGAAGTACGAACTGGCAAACGCCACGGATGCCGCCGACGCGCTGCGCGACCAGCCGGCAGCCGAGAGGAGCGCCGCCGAGGAGCAAGCGGTGCCGGATTCAGCCGAAGCCCTGGAGACCGGTGCGCTCGCCAACGCGGTTGAAGCCGAGATAGCGGCTCTGGAGGCGCGCGTGGCGGAGCTGGAGGCAAAGTGCGCCGATGCGGAGAACCGCTACCTGCGCTGCCTGGCCGACTTTCAGAACTACCGCCGACGGGCTGAAGAGCAGCGCAGCGAGATAGCGCAGTTCGCCAACAGGGAGTTCATTATCGGGCTCCTGCCCGTGCTGGATAACTTCGAGCGAGCGGTGGCCGCGGCCAACCAGGCCCAGAGCGTAGAAGCCTTCGCGGATGGCGTGACTCTCATCCTGCGGCAACTGACGGACCTTCTTCAGAAGGCTGGGGTTACCCGGATCGAGGCGCTGGGCCAGCAGTTCGATCCCAACTTCCACGAGGCGGTGGAACGCATCCACGACGGCGGCCACCCCGAGAACACCATCGTGGAGGAGGTTCAGCCCGGTTATGTTATGCAGGGCCGGGTGCTGCGTCCCTCCATGGTCAAAGTCGCGCTGCCGGAATGAGCGCGTTCGCGCCGCGGTTCGGCACGGACGGCATCCGAGGCAGGGCCAACACCGAACTCTCCGCAGATCTGGCCCTCCGGATTGGCCTCGCGGCGGGTGACGTGATTCAAGACGGCACCAAACACCCGTTGGTGCTGGTCGGCCGTGATACCCGTATCTCCGGAGACGTTCTGGAGGCGGCCCTCTCCGCCGGTCTTGCCGCGCGGGGCTGCCAGGTCTGCCTGATCGGGGTGGCACCGACGCCGGCGGTGTCGTATCTCGTCGGCAAGTGCGGTGCCGCGGCCGGCGCGGTGATCTCCGCGTCTCACAACCCCTTCCACGATAACGGCATCAAGTTCTTCGGTGCGGATGGGAAAAAGCTCCCCGACGCGATGGAGCGCGAGATCGAGTCCCGCCTGGGGCGCATGGCTTCGGACGCTCTGCCTTCCGGCGAGGATGTCGGCCGTATTGCAGCCGATCCAGCGTTGCTGCTCTCGTACGCCGACCACGTGGCAAAACTGGCAGCGCACACGCTCGATGGGCTGCGCATCGTAATGGATTGCGCGAACGGCGCCACCAGTGCCCTTGCCCCGCTGATCTACGAACGGCTGGGTGCCACGGTGCATGCCATCCACACCACTCCCGACGGCGTCAACATAAATGCGGGCTGCGGTTCCACACATCCAGAAGCACTGTGCGAGCACGTTCGGCGCACGGGCGCGGATGCCGGCGTGGCCTTCGATGGCGATGGCGACCGCGTCATGCTTTGCGATACGCATGGCACGGTGGTGGATGGCGACCGGATGCTCCTCATCTGTGCCCACGGCATGAAGCGGCGGGGAGAATTGCTTGGGGACGTTGTGGTGGCCACCATTATGTCGAACGCCGGGTTGGAGGTTGCGCTGGAGCGGATTGGGGCGCGCCTGCTGCGGACCGACGTCGGCGACCGCCATGTCGCAGCGGAGCTTGAGCGCGTGGGTGGAAGCCTGGGAGGCGAGCAATCGGGCCACCTGCTCTTTCCTCGGCTTGGCGCTACGGGCGACGGGATGGTAACGGGTCTCCGCGTGTTGGGTGAAGTGCGCGAAGCCGCATCCTCGCTCACGGAGCTGGCCGGTCAGATGCAGGCCTATGCGCAGCGCTTACGCAGCGTTCGTGTGCGCGACAGAAACGGTTGGCGCGACGCCCCGGAGATTCTGCAGGCAATTGAACGCGCGCGCAGTAGGCTGGGAAAGCCAGAGTGGCTGAGTGTGCGCGCTTCCGGCACGGAGCCCCTGGTGCGGGTGATGGCGCAGGACGAGGACGAGGCGCTGGTGAACAGCGTGGTTGAGGAGCTCTGCGACCTCATCGCTCAGCGGTTCGGCATCTAGGCACCGGGCGGCGGCGCGCACGCGTCCAC
>CAZGLN010000069.1:1507-2839 GCA_964526545.1 uncultured Chthonomonadales bacterium | reverse complement strand
AACCTGTCGCATGCAAACCCAGACCAGGCACAGATGATGTCCAGCCACGGTTCCAACCCACCGCGACCTCCCGCGATTGGCAGGCTGCTCAGCCGCGAGGATGTTCAGGCGGCACTCAAGTGGCTCCCGCGCGCGGCCGTGGTGGATGCCCTTCGCGCCGAGGTGCGCAAGGAGCGGGAGAAAATGCTCCTCGGGCATCCATCCCGCACCGAGGATCAACTGGCGGCGGAAGCATTGGCGATCGCGCGCGGTGCAAGCCGCGGCACGCTGTCCATCAATGCGACAGGTATAGTGCTCCACACGGGCCTGGGGCGCGCCGTGCTCGCCGCCGAGGCAGTGCGGCAAGTGCTGGAGGCGGCGAAGGGGCACTGCGTGCTGGAGATTGATCGTGAGACCGGCAGGCGCGGCTCACGCCAGAACCATGTGAATTCTCTGCTGCGCGAGCTCACCGGAGCCGAAGCCGCCCTCGTGGTCAACAACAACGCAGCGGCGGTTCTTCTAGGGGTGGCGGCCCTGGCGGCTGGCAAGGAGGTGGTGCTCTCCCGCGGGCAGTCGGTGGAGATCGGCGGCGCCTTCCGGATGCCCGACATCGTCCGCGCGGCCGGCGCCGTGTTGGTGGAAGTGGGCACCACCAATCGCACACGGCTGAGCGACTACGAGCGTGCCGTGACGGATCGAACGGGCCTTCTGCTGCGGTGTCATCCCAGCAACTTCCGAATGGTCGGCTTCACGGAGGAGGTGAGCGGGCAGGACCTGGCGGCAGTGGGCAGAGCGCGCGGCATCCCCGTAATGGATGACCTGGGAAGCGGTGCCCTGCTGCCCACCCAGTCGCTCGGCACGGGGCCGGTGCAGACGCTCCGCGAGGCCGTAGGGAGCGGCGTGGACCTGGTGACCGCCAGCGGAGACAAGCTGCTCGGCGGCCCGCAAGCAGGCATTCTGCTGGGGCGCGAGCCGGTGATAGAGGCTGTGGCCCGACATCCCATGGCGAGGGCAGTGCGCTGCGACAAGCTTACGCTGGCGGCGCTGGAGGCGACCCTCAGGCTCTACCGCGATCCGGCAGTGGCTACTCGTGCCGTGCCCACCCTTCGCTACCTCTCTCGCAGCAAGACCGATATACAATCGCTTGCGCGGAGCCTGGTGCGCCGACTGCGGCCGCTGGCCGAGCTTGCCGATGTAGGCCTGGCGGCAGGGTACTCGCAGGTGGGCGGAGGATCGCTGCCCGGAGAGAACCTGCCGACCGTGCTGGTACAGGTGAGACCGCGCGCTGTCTCGGAGGAGCGGCTGGCTCGGCTGCTTCGCCATGCCGAGCCGCCGGTCTTCGCGCGAACGCAG
>CAZGLN010000069.1:0-1495 GCA_964526545.1 uncultured Chthonomonadales bacterium | reverse complement strand
ATCTGCGCACCGTCGAGCCGGGGGAGGTCGCCGAGATAGCGCGCGCGATCCAAGCCGCATTGCGCGCAGAATCCACAGGTGGATCCGCCACCGCCGTGGGAGCACATACCGACGAGGAGGGGACGTGAACGAGCAGCCGGACGAACGCAAACGGCTGACGCACCTCGTGCGCTGCGCCGGGTGAGCCTCCAAGATTGGGCCCGCCCAACTCGCGCAGGTTCTGCGCGGGATTCGCTCAAACGAGGACGAGCGTCTGCTGGTCGGCATCGCCACGGGTGACGATGCGGGGGTCTACCGTCTGGCGGAGAACACCGCCATCGTGCAGACGGTGGATTTCTTCACGCCAATCGTGGACGATCCGTACCTCTTCGGCGCCATCGCGGCGGCGAATGCGCTTTCGGACGTCTACGCCATGGGCGGCACTCCCTTGACGGCGCTCAATATCCTCTGCTTTCCTATCCACGAGAGGCCGGCCGAGGAGCTTGCGGCCATTCTGCGCGGCGGAGCGGAGAAGTTAGCAGAGGCGAGCGTGACGCTTCTGGGCGGGCACAGCGTGGAAGACCCGGAGCCGAAGTATGGGCTCTGCGTTACCGGCCTCGTGGACCCGGAGAAGGTAACCACGAATGCAGGTGCGCAGGCCGGCGATGTGATCGTGCTTACCAAGCCGCTCGGCACCGGGGTCATCACCACGGCGGCCAAGTTCGGTGAGTGCGATCAGGCGACTCTGGCGGCCGCATGCGCGAGCATGACCAGGCTCAACGCCGGAGCAGCGGAGGCCATGCGCGCTGTAGGCATCGGCGAGCGCGGAGTGCACGCAGCGACCGATATCACGGGATTCGGCCTGATTGGCCACCTGCGTCAACTGGCGATCGCGAGCGGCGTATCGCTGGAAATAGACGCGGCGGCGCTGCCGGCCCTCCCGCGCGCGGAGGAGCTTGCCATGGCCGGCAACATCACGCGCGGTGAGCGTGAGAACGCGGATTTCGCGGGTGATGCGCTGACGCTTAACGAGGGTGTGCCAGCCGGTCGGCGCAGCCTGCTCTTCGATCCGCAGACTTCCGGTGGACTGGCCATCTTCGTACACCCGGACTCTCTGCCCGGGCTTCTCTCGGCGCTGCGAGAATCCGGCACTCTCTGCCAGGCGGTTATCGGGCGCGCCGTGCTGGGCGAAGCGGGTCAGATTCATGTGACCTGGAGCAGTGAGCGGGAGGTATAACAGGCGATGATCGCATGGGGGCGGATGGGGCCTGGTGGCCTTCCCGGTCTTCAAAACCGCGAGGGGCGTGGTTGACGCTGCGCTCGGTGGGTTCGATTCCCACACGCTCCCGCCATCCAATGGCTACAGGGCAGTGACTCGCTGCTTGTTTGCATTCAGCGCAGTCGGTCCGGTATAATGGCACGCGAACATGGGGCTGTAGCGCAGTTGGGAGCGCGTCTCAATGGCATTGAGAAGGTCAGGGGTTCGAATCCCCTCAGGTCCATTTTTTGTTCCTTG
>CAZGLN010000068.1:14121-15555 GCA_964526545.1 uncultured Chthonomonadales bacterium | reverse complement strand
GAACCATGACCACGCGCGTACGGCGGGTCGCTCAAACGATCCGTCAGCAGCCCGGAGAGCATTTCGGTTTCCAAGTGCGCACCGCTAGTGTATCCAGCTTGCGCGCAACGCGCATTGGCTTGACAACAAAGTATTGCGCCAGTCTAAATGCCTGTTGTATAATGGTGCGCGTCATCAGCCTGCACAGCCCCTCGGGTCAGAATCGGACCCTCCAGTACTCTCCGCAATCCGAGACCCGTCATCCTTGCAACTGGGAGACCAGCGTGGATATAGACGTGCAGCTACGTCCCCGATCAATCCACTCCCGTTTTCTTGACCTGCCAGACCGCGATATCGTAGAACTCGCGCAGCGCGGTGAACCCGGCGCCTCGGAGTTTCTGCTCTACAAGTACCGGAACCTGGTCCGGACCAAGGTAAAGTCCTACTTCCTGCTTGGCGCGGAGAAGGAAGACCTCCTGCAGGTGGGCATGATCGGTCTGTGGCAGGCAGTCATAGACTTTCGCGGCGACCGCGCCATCTCGTTTCCTGCCTTCGCCAAGGTCTGCATCCAGAGGCACATCATCACGGCGATAAAGACCGCCACGCGGCAGAAGCAGATGCCCCTTAACAGCTCGCTGTCGCTCGAATCGCCCGCGGACGACGGAGGGCCCGATTGGAGCCTCTCGGATATACTCCCATGCACGGATGCGCAAGATCCGGAGATCTGCGTGCTCCGGGGAGAGGATACGAGGCACCTGCACGAGACTCTCCAGCGCATGCTCTCCGATTTTGAGTGGCGCGTGCTCGCGGGCTACCAGGTGGGCAAATCCTACCGTGAAATCGCCTCGGAACTGCGATGCAAGACCAAGTCCGTGGACAATGCCCTGGCCCGAATCAAGCGGAAGGTATCCTCCGTCCCGCTGGGCATGGCCAACCTGAGCGAGCTGTTCGTGAACTCGCCTGTGCGCCAATAGAATCTCCTCCTGCACCGCCTCTTCTCGTCAACGCGAGTTTGTGGCCATGAGCCCGCGCGAGAAGGGCACGATAAGCGGCACGCACGGTTCAGAGCGTACTGAACGCGCGACGTCCATTGCCTTCCTTGTCGCACTCGCCGCGGTGGCCGCGCGCTTCGCCATCCTCGCCAACACGCGCGCCACGCACGAGGATTTTCTGATCACCCTCCGTTACGCCGAGAACCTGGCCGCAGGCAATGGATTTGTCTACAACCCCGGCGAGCGCGCTCTGGGCACCACCACTCCTCTCTACACCCTGCTTCTGGCCCTGGGCGGGCACCTCGGGCTGGATGGCGCAACACTGGGCAAGGCGCTGAACATCCTTGCCGATGGCGGAGTCTGCTTCCTGCTGGTTGTGCTCGGACGTACGCTGCAGCGGCCTGCCTGCGGCATTCTGGCCGCCCTGCTCATTCCCAACGCTCTGTCCGCCATCCAGAAGGCG
>CAZGLN010000068.1:5376-14111 GCA_964526545.1 uncultured Chthonomonadales bacterium | reverse complement strand
TGGAGACGGGACTGGTTACCCTCCTCGGCCTCTCGGCTCTGCTCGCGTATCTGCACGAGCGGGAAGAGGCACTCGGCATCTTGCTTGGACTTCTGGTCTTCGCGCGCATTGACGGCATGGCCCTGTCGGTGATCCTGCTTTGCGCGTGGGCTGCGCGCGGAAGGCGGCCGCCATGGCGCGCCCTCTCGCTGATGCTGCTGGTGCTCGCCCCGTGGCTGCTCTTCGCCGGTATCTACTTCGGCTCGCCCGTGCCGGACAGCATGGTCTCCAAGCTGCACGTTTACAGGCACCTACGCACCGCGCACTTGCCCAATCTTGCTGAGTTTCAGCGCCAGTTCGCGGGCGGACTCGCGCAGATCAGCCTTCTGGTGTTCAGCGTCATCGGGCTCGCGGCATCGTGGCGATCGCACCGCGCCCTGCGTCCGGCGTGGGTGTGGATGGGCGCCTACTACTTCGTGCTGCTGACCAGCAAGGTGCCGGCATTCGGCTGGTACTTCGTGCCGCCGCTTCCTGTCTACTATTTGACCTCCGCGCTCGGTGCCGCAGCGGCGCTGCGGGTCCTGAGAATCCCTGTATCGCCCTCTCTGCAGCGTGCCGCTCTGGTGGCGCTGGCGCTGCTGCTTGCCGCCAGACTTCCCGCAATTGCTCGCGATATACGGTCCGCGCAGCAGCTGGAGGAGAACGTGCGCGTCCCGATCGGCAAGTGGCTTCGTGAACGCATGGCGCCGGGCGAGACGGTTATGCTGGAGCCGATCGGCACGATTGGGTACTATTCCGGCGGCCGCGTGTTGGACGTTATCGGGCTCGTATCACCCCAGGTTCGCGCGTTTTATCAGCCTGGTGTTCGCAGCCCCTTGCGCGGCATCGCCTTGCGCTACCGCCCGGAATGGATGGTCCTGCGCCCAAATGAGCTGGCGGAAGTGATGGATACAGCGACCACGGAGGGTCGGAGGCTCTTTAGCCTCTACCAACGCGTGGCCGCGTTCCCCCCTGCGCCACAGGAGCCCATCATGATAGTGCTTCGGCGCACTTCCGATACCCGAGACTCCCAGGAGAACCTCCCGTGAACTTCGACCTATTGAAGAGACTGTGTGAAACGCCAGGCGTGCCGAGTCGCGAGGAACCCATCCGCGCGCTCGTGATGGAGGAGCTGCGGCCCTTAACGAATAGCGTCACCGTGGACACGCTCGGCAATGTGATTGGCCTGAAGCGCGGGTCGGGAGGCCCACGAGTGATGATCGCCGCCCACATGGACGAGATCGGCTTCCTGGTCAAGCACATTGACGACAAGGGCTTCATCAGGCTGCAGCCGGTGGGCGGATGGGACCCGCGCAGCATGGTAGCTCAGCGAGTCTGGGTGCATGGATTCGCCGGAAGAAGCCTCCTCGGCGTGCTGATGCCGGGTACCAAGCCGATACACCTGCAGACACCCGAGGATGCCAACAAAGCGCCGAAGATCGAGGAGTTTTTCGTGGACCTCTCGCTGCCGGCGGACGAAGTGAAAGCGTTGGTGGAGGTCGGCGACACCGTTACGATGGCGAGGACCTGCGAGCTCGTCGGCAACAACGTGGTAAGCAAGACGCTTGATAATCGGGTGAGCGTCTTCGTCATGATCGAAGCCGTGCGATTGGTGGGCGAACACGTCTGCGACATCCTGGCGGTGGCGACCACGCAGGAAGAGGTGGGGCTTCGCGGCGCCACAACGGCGGCGCACGCCCTCGAACCGGACATCGGCATCGCAGTGGATGTAACGCTGGCGAACGACTTTCCTGGTCCCGCCGACCACGAACGTGTAACGCAGCTTGGAGCCGGCCCCGCCATCAAAATTATGGATTCCTCGCTGCTATGTCATCCGCGCCTGGTGCGCCACTTCCGTGATATTGCGCAGGCGCATGGCATACCCTACCAGCTCGAAATATTGCAGCGCGGAGGCACCGATGCGGGCGGCATCCAGCGGTCACGCGGAGGAGTGCCAAGCTTCACCCTCTCAATTCCCACGCGCTATGTGCACACGGCAAACGAGACCGCCGCGGTGGCCGATATCGAAGCCAGCATCAGCCTGCTGGCCCGCTTCCTGGAGGAGTGCCACACACGCCGATATGGCTACGGCGATGAGCTCCCATAGGGGTATCCGGTGCGCATCGTTACCATCCTAGGCGCTGGAAGCTGGGGAACCGCGCTCACGGTGCTGCTCCAGAGAGTGCCCGAAGTGCGCCTCTGGTCGCGGGATGCCGAGCATGCCGGCCGCGTTGAGAAAGCCCGGCGAAACGAGCAGTACCTGCCCGAGCTTGCGCTCGCGCGGAACGTCGTCGTCACCTGCGATATTCAGGCCGCGCTGACGGATGCCGACTGCGTGGTGCTCGCCATACCGTCGGAGGGCTATCGCGAGGTCGCGCGGCTGGCCGCACCCTTCATTCCCCCGACGGCCCTGCTGGTAAATGCATCCAAGGGCATGGAACCGGGCACCGCAAAGCGGCTCTCCGAGGCGTTGGCGGAGGAAATTGCGCAGCAATCCCCTGCTGGCGTAGGCAATGTGATGAGCCGCGTGGCCGCTCTCAGCGGACCCAACCTAGCCGTGGAGGTGGCGCGGGGCGTGCCCACCGCCAGCGTCGCGGCCTCAAGCAGTCCGGAGACCGCGCGGCTATGTCAGGAGCTGTGGATGGGTCCGACCTTTCGCGTCTATCGCTCATTGGACCTGATCGGCGTGGAGCTCGCCGGCGCCATGAAGAACATCTATGCCATCGGCGCGGGAGTGTGCGAGGGCGTCGGATTCGGCGATAACAGCCGCGCCGCGCTGCTTACACGCGGCCTGGCTGAAATGACGCGGTTGGGAGTGGCGCTCGGCGCGCAGCGGGCCACGTTCCACGGGTTGGCCGGCGTGGGCGACCTCATCGCCACGAGCTGCAGCCGGCTCTCGCGAAACTTCCGGCTTGGGGTGGCTCTCGGGCAGGGGACGGACCTGGGATCGGCGTTAGCCGAACTCGGCCAGGTGGCGGAAGGAGTACCGACCACGCGGGCGGTGCGCGACCTGGCCAGAAGGCACGCTGTGGAGATGCCGGTAACCGAGGCGCTTTACGGCGCGCTGTACGAGGGCGCCTCGGTGCCGGAAACGGTCCGCGCGCTCATGATGCGGCCCGCTCGCGACGAATGCGAGGAGCAGCCCGGCCTCCGCTAGTTCTGCTCGAAGACGAGGTCGGTGGATCGCAGAAACTGCGGGGCATTCAGGGCGGCCGCGCGGTTCCCGGTGCCGCGCATGGCAGGCGGGACGCGAAAGGGGATCTCCGAGAAGGGCCCCAACGTGGTGGGCGCTTCCGGTCCAAGGGGTCGCGAGTGCTCGGCGAAGGACTCGTCGAAGATCACCTTCGCGCGCTCCCCTCCCTCTGGCCAGCGGAGCTCCCCGATCTTGCGCTTGGTGGGTATGTAGGTCTCGTAGATGTCGAAATCATGTCGGCGGCCCAGCACCCGATGGGCCAGGTGCGCCGCGTCCAGGGTAACGTTCGCCATGTCCCAGCGAGGAATGACCGCGGCGAACTGCACGGAGAAACGCCCGGGCGCCTCGTGGGAGATGCTGACGGCCTGGAAATTGCTGCGGAAGCGGCTTTTGTAGAGCCGAACGAACTCCTGTATACGGCGTGGATCCTCGGGTGCGCCAGGGTCGCTGCGGCCCATCGCGGCCTCGATCTCGGCGGGTGTGGGCTCGAACACGTGGAAGTTGCCGAGGCCGTCGCCATCGTATCGCCATCGCTCCATTCGTTTGGTAAGAGGGCGATAGGCATACGCGACGCCCAGGAGTATGAGCCCGGCCAACACCAGGAGCATTATGCGCTTCATGTTGCCACCACCCTCAACCGCATGAGTGCCTCAACCCTGGTACTCCTCGCCGGCGCCGTACCGAGCAACTATCCGCGCGATGTCGCTCTTGGCCCCTTCGGCGATATCCCGCGTAGCCGCCACTACTTCCCACCGGGCCAGCCCATCCTCGCTCTGGGAGATGCGCTGACACACCTGCAGCCAATCCGGCGCAAAGCGCGTTTCGGCCTCCACGCGGAACGGCAGGCCGCGCCGCATCATCGTGGCCTCCAGAGGCTCGCCGTTCGGCATGTGCGTCATGGTCTCCGCGCCAAGCGACTGAAAATGCGCCGCCACGGCTTCCAGCGCCTGCTGCCGCTCCTCGTCCGAGGGAAATCGGTAACCCCATTCGCGCTCGCGCGCGGTCTGCTGCTGAAGCTGGAACAGATGTTCGAAACGGTCAGGCTCGTCCCGCCACGCCCGCGCGACGAGGAGAGCGAAGTAGAGCGTGTTTTCGGTGCAGTACCTTCCGCCTCCGTACCTGAATGCCTGGTAGAAATGAGCGGACTCCTCTACCGCGCCAAGCATCCGGTCGTCCGCCGCAAGAGCCGCCTTGATCTGTGAGTGGCCGTTGCGAATGACCTCCACGCGAACCCCGGCACGGGCCATCTCGGCCACGGCAAGCGGGTTGCTCTTGAGATCCGCGTATACTCCGGCTTCAGCCGAGCGACTATCCGCCACGATGCGCGGCAGTACTCCTGCGTAGACGAACGAAGACGAGAGGTACGCTGCGTCGCCACGATACACATCAAGCCGGTCGCCATCTCCATCGAAGATACAGGCGAGCAGAAAGCTGCCGGGAGTGGAGGAGCGAAGCTTGCCGAGCGCCTCCGCGATGACGTCTTGCTTCACGGGGTTCGGATCACCGAGGGGGAACCTGCCATCAGCCACGAAATGGAGAGCAGCAAGTTCGGCGCCGGCGCGCTGGAACGCCGCCATCATCTCGCGACCGGCGGCACCGTGCACGTAGTCGTGCAGCAGGCGCAGTCCCGCCAATCCGTTGGGCTCCACTCCTGCCAGCCGCATGCTGTACTGGATGTAATCCTCGAAGGGCTCAATGGAGCGCACCGCTCCCCGCCTGCGGATGCTCTGGTCCGCTGCCCCCTGCACGTAGAGCGCCTCGATGGCATCCAATCCGCCCTCGGGTCCAATGTGCCGGGCGATGGGCAGCACTCCCGGCGCCAGAAGCTTCTGGCCGGTGTCGCCCGAGGGATTGTGCGAGGCGCCGTACATCACGGCGGCACATTCCGGGCGCTGCATGGCCGCAAAATAGAAGAGCGAGGTTGAGCAGACGCCGGGGATGACCTCCACCCGCAGCCCGGCGCGCGCGAACGCCTCAATCCCAATCTGAAGATAGCGGGGACCGGTCAGGCGCGCGTCATGCGCCACCACGACCCCCGGCGCCTTGACCACATCGCGGAAGTAGACAGCCTCGGCCTTCGCCAGCCGCTCGGCGAGCTCGTCGGTGAGCCGCTCAGAGGGAGTGCGAATGTCGTAAGCGCGGAACATACCGCGGTTCAACGGATCCATGCTTCGCCACCCGCCGTGTGCATTTGCCCAACCAGCCTAGCGTACCCTACGCCGATGCGCCGGTATAGTGCCGAAGGCCAAACCTCCAGAACCAGGAGGCTACCGCGATGGAGACAACCGCAACCAGCGCCGCCACGGCGATGTTCAGCGGAGTCAGCCTCCCAGCCAGAGCCTGCCCCGGCACGGTGATGATGAAGGCCACCGGAATCACGTAGGTCAGGGTGCCCTGCAACCACCGCGGATAGATCTCAATCGGGTACCTGCCGGATTCAAAAGCCTGCCAGATAATCTGCTCGATGTTATCCACACGCACAAACCAGAAGGTCAGCGTGACCAGCACAAGCCAGAAGGAGTAGACCACCAGGATGCCAGCCGAAAGCGTGACGGCGAAACCCAGGGCCTCGGGCACACCGATGTCCAGCGACAGACGCCCGATGGCGTAGATACAGAGGCCCAGGCCCACCAGCACATTGACCATGCGCCAGATATTCACCGTGCGGAATGTGGCCAGGAACTGCGCGCTCACCGGTTTCAGCAGCACGAAATCGAGCGTGCCGTCACGCACCTGGCCCATGATGGTGCGCATATTGGGCGCGATGAACATCTCGATGATGCCGTCCATCAAGTAGTACACCGCCAGGAGCACCATTACTTGCGGAAAGGACCATCCCCGCAGGTTGGATGTGTAGGTAAACGCGAGCGCGAGTGCGCCGACAGTCGTTACCATTCCGAGCAGGCTGGCGACAATGCGCGTGTAGAAGTCCGCGCGGTACTCGATGTCGGTCTGCACCGAGGTGCGGTAGAAAACCGCCAGCAGCCGCAGCAAGCGCATGCCTAGGCTCCCACCGCGGAGTACTGCCGAATGCCCGCCGCCCACACCACCCGAAAGAGGACTACGGCAAAGGCCAGCCAGACCACCTGCAATGCGAAACCCGCGGCGATCTGGTCAGGGGGCACACGCCCAAGGGCCAACTCAACAGGGAATGCCCCCATGGCCCGAAACGGCGTAAACACCGCGACGGTGCCGAACCAGCCAGGAAGCAGTGCCAGCGGCGCGATGCGGCCGGAGAGGAAGGCATCCAGCGTGAAGAAGAGCTGATTGACGGCCTCCACCCGCGTGGTCCAGAAAGCCACGTTCGCCAGCGCGTACATGATGATGTAGCGCAATACGGCGGCCAGCAGCACCGCCGGAACCGCGAGCGCGAGTTGGAAGAGCGATTGCGGTGGCGATGGTTTCAAGAGCACAAAGAGCAGCACCCACACGGGCAGCAAGAGGGTGCTGGTGAAGAGTTTGAAACCGATGTTGGTCGCGGCATCGGCATGGATGGGATGGATGGGCTTGAGCAGCGCCGGAGAGAGCCTGCCGTCACGCACGCGCCAGGCAAACTCGAAAGCATCCCACGACATGGTGAGATGACCGAAGATCATGAAGACCAGGAAGTAGGCAGCGAAATCCGCGCGATCAAAGGCTCCGCGCGCGCTCTCGATGGAGCCGCCTCTCGCGGCGGTTGCCGCCGCCCAAACGGCAAGAGAGATGAGGGGCCCTACGAAGCCCCACACCGCCCAGATCAGCACCGCGAAGCGATACTGCGCCATCAGGGCCCACGCCTGACGCAGATTTGCTCGATAGACGGAGAACCAGTACGCCATCCCGCTACCCCGAGCGCTCCACCCGCGATTCGTGTCCAGCCATCTCGTCGCACACGGCCGCCTCGGCAAAGAGGAATCGCTCAAACGCCTGCGCCACCCCCTCATCGGCACAGGCGCCCGTTACATGGTCGGCCGCCTGGCGAAGCCTCGGATTGCCGCTGCCCATCGCCACGCCCAGGCCGGCCCACGCGAGAAGATCCAGGTCGTTCACCTCGTCACCAATGGCGAGGCAGCGCTCCCTTGGCACGCCAAGCAGGTCCGAGACGATGGAGGCACCCAGCCCCTTGTTGGCATCCGCGCTGTGGATGTGCACTCCCCAGACGTCCTGCGTTCCGGCGGCCCACTGATAGACGGTGGCTGCCCCGCCAAACCTCTGGCTCCACCCTGCCAGCGCCTCGGCAGTCTGACCGAAGGACCCATAGGCCTCCATGCTGATGGGCGCAACAGGCAGATCCGTCAGAAGGTCTTGCACAACAACCATGCGGTCGCTGGCTCGCGCCTCCCACAGCGGATGCATCGGTACCCTGACATCGGTGTAGACCCATCTGTCGTCATCCACCACTCCGAAGCAGAGCGGCGCAAGGCCCACCGATCTCAGCACCTCGAAGGCTTCGCGAGCAATCCTCTCCGATAGCCGGCAGGAATGCACCACCAGATCGGTAGCCCATTCCACTATCGCCGCACCGTTCAGGCAGATTCCGTAGCCTTCCGCACCTATCCGCTCCACCACGGGACGTGCCATGTAACGCGTGCGGCCGGTGCACACCACGACATGCACACCCTCGTGGCGCGCACGCCGGATCGCGGCCACCGAGGCATCACTCACAGTGTGTGCGCCGTACTCCACGAGGGTGCCATCCAAGTCCACGAAGACCGCGCTGTAGCTGCGGCTCACGGTTCTGCGCCCTGGAAGACCTGGTCAATAACCTCCTCGATGGGTGGGTCCTCCACGGTGAGATCTACGATCGCGAGCTCGCTGAGGAGCCGAGAGACGGTGGCAGCCGTCTGCGCGCGGTCCACCTTCAAGGTTACTTTTGCGCCGTCACGGGCAGTCACGGCGCCGAACTGGTCCAGACGGGGTGCATCCTCCGAACGCTCCAAATCCAGCCGCACCAGCTTGAACGGAGCAATGCGATCGGCAAGCGACGCGAGGTCACCATCGTAGAGAAGCCGGCCGTGGTGTATGACAATCACCCGCTTGCAGAGGGCGGTGACGTCGGCCATATAGTGGCTCGTCAAGATCACCGTGGCTCCGTGGCGCGCATTGTGCTGGGCAACGAACTGCCGGATGCGAGTCTGCATGGTCACATCCACGCCGAGGGTCGGCTCATCAAGGAAGAGCACCTTGGGCCGATGGAGCAGCGCGGCGGCCAGTTCGCACTTCATCCGCTCGCCCAATGAGAGATTGCGCACGGGCTTCTTCAGCAGCGGTTCCAGATCCAGCAGTTCCACGAGCTCGTCCAGAGTCTCCTTAAACTGCCGCTGCGGTATATCGTAGACGGCCTGGTTAACCAGGAACGAATCGGCCGCGGGTATGTCCCACATCAGCTGGTTGCGGTTGCCCATCACCAGGCTGATGTTGCGCAGCAGCTCCTTCTCCCGCCTCCAGGGGATCCTTCCGAGCACGACGGCCTCACCGGAAGTCGGGTAGAGCAGACCCGCGAGCATCTTGAGCGTGGTTGTCTTGCCCGCGCCGTTCGGACCCA
>CAZGLN010000068.1:637-5366 GCA_964526545.1 uncultured Chthonomonadales bacterium | reverse complement strand
TACACTCTTTCCCTACACGACCATCTCGCCCTGCTCAAGGGCGAAGCTGACGGATTCGACCGCGCGGACCTCCCGGTACTTGCGGTTGACAAGGCTGACTATGGAGGCTTTGAAGCCGGACTCCCGCTCGGTTACGCGGTACGTCTTGCTGAGAGCTCTTAGCTCGATGATCGTTTCGGCCATGTTCAGGCAATCAGCGCCCGGAGGTAGGCCACGCTTCGCGGCAGCACTTCGTCCGGCGGACCCGTCAGGCCGCATTCGAACGCCAGGAAGCCGCTGTAACCGGTATCTCGGAGGGCACGCAAGACGGAGCGGAAGTCGAGGCAGCCGCTTCCCGGCTCCTTGCGCGTGTTATCCGCAAGGTGCACGTGCCCGATGACGTCCGAGCAGGCGCGTATGGCCGCGGGCAGGTCCGGCTCCTCGATATGCATGTGGAACACGTCGGACATCAGCCGGATACCCGCACCGCCCACCGCGCGCACAATCCGCGCTCCATCTACCTGCTGCGGCAGCACGTTCGATTCGTACCTGTTCAATGGCTCCAGCAGGATGGACCTCCCGAGAGATTCCGCATGGCGAGCCAACGGCTCCAGCATGCAGATGAGAAGCTCCTGCTCCAGGGCAGCGCGGCTCTTCCAGGGAGAGAGATCTGGTATACGGTCGGTGTTGTTGAAGATAGGAACGACGATTGGCCCAACCGCGCCTAACTCGGCGGCATATTCCAGGTGCCGCAGCAGAGCATCCGCGCAGACCTGCCGCCTCCGAGGATCCGGGTGAACAAGCTCCGCCGGATACCCGCCGCAGATGGTGGAGGCCACGATGCGGCTGTCCGCGAGAGCGGCCTTTCTCTCCGCCATGCCCGCCGGGTCGTTGAGATACGCGCCGTTGACTTCCACGGCGTCGAAGCCGTACCGCTCCAGCGCATCCAACTTGTCCGCGAAACGCGCGCCCGGAACCAGACCTTCCTGGCAGGACAGCTTCATCCTTGACGGCCTCCAGACATTGTAGGCTTACTCTACCACCTCAGGAGCGCCCCGGAGCCCGCCTCCAGACGAAGTTTCACGCGTGAGTCCCCCTCCGTCGTCCGCTCGACCTTCACGGGCATCCAGCGACCGCTGGAAGTCTCCAGCCGCGAGAGGCTGTTGCGGCCGATCGTGAGCAGCAGGCTGACATCTTGCGGCTCCTTGTAAGACCGATTGCAGACCAGAGCGTAGGCCCAGCGATCCTGTCTGAAGAGGCCAACCGTGAGATTGGCTTCGCCCTCCACAACCACCGGCATCCCTGGCTGACGGGGCAGAACCTCCGGCGCAGGCTCTCCGCTCAAAAAGACGCCCACATGCACTGCACCCAGCAGGTGCCTTCCGAGCGCCTTCACCTCCGCGTTGATGCGTTTCACATGCTCGTACTGCGGGGTGCGGTTGCCGTCCTTGTCTATAATCGCGGGTCCCCAATCGAAGCTGGTATCACTCGGTGTCCAGTAGGTGAAGAAGACCAGGCCCTTGCCGCCGAACGCCAATGTCTGCATAGCCAGCCACCGCTTCTCGGGCTCAGTCGGCGAGCGGTAAGGCCCATGCGGAACGGCCTGCACCACCTGCCAGAACGGCAGGCCGGCTCGTTGGCTCAAGGATCGCACAGCCTCGAGGTTCGCGAAGAAGCCTGGCCGATCTCCGTTCGTCAGGAAGTGGTAGTGGTCATAGCAGACGACAAACGGCTGTACCGTGCGGATGTAGCGGTCCACGTGCTCCTCGTAAGTGGCGGTGCCGAGTTGCTGCGGAGAGGCATAGTTCGGAAAGAGATTGATGAATGCCGGATGCTTTGGGTCCTTCTCCCGCAGGTAGGCAACCACCTCGGCAAGTCCCTGGAAGGCCGAGGCATTTGGCTCATCCGTGATGAAGTATCCAGCCAGCGCGGGATGGCGCGCGTAGTCGCGCACAATCGCATCCAGACGCTCCCTTGCATCGGGCACGCCCGTGATCGCGAGCGGCATGCGGTCGTCGGCAATGATCGCCTTGATGCCCGCCGCCCGAGAGGCGTTCAGAATGCGCAGGTTGCGCTCAACGCTGCCTCCGCCCTCGCACGGCGGGCCCGCGATGTTGAAGCCGGCTCCGGCGATCTCCTTGTATCGCTCTACCGTGGTCTGGTTGGCTGGAGGAGCACACCAGAAGCTGATGGGGAACTCCTTCAGGTACCAATCGGTGTCGCGCGCCGATCCGGTGGCAAGCAGCACGCCGGTTGCGCCAACCCAGAGAAGTGCTATCGCCATGGCATCCCCCGGAAGTCTCTTATGCTCGATATGCTAGAAGCCGGGGCACCAATTCTTGGGTGCTGGGCGCTATTCCTTCGCGAGCGCGGTTACCCATCTGGCAGCGTGCGTAACTCCCCGCAACTCGGCAAACTGGATCCGAAGCTGCGCCGCCTCCGCGTGATCCGACATCACCACGGTGTACGTGGCGCGCACGCCAGGGTGCAACGTCTGCGTATCCAGCAGCGCGCGCTCCACCCGGAGCAGTCGGCCACTTGCATCGCGCAGCTCTATCACGGCCAGCGGATCCGCAAGCGCCTGGCCGCCCATACAGCGTGCCTCTCCCGTAACGGTTACAAAGCCGTGGCGCCTCTCGATATACGGAAACGCGGCCTCCACCGTATTACCGTCTGGCTGGCCGGAACCTGCCCCTTCGCAGGCAAGCCGCAAGCCGGCCGGGCGCCCAAACGCGGCCGCGAAGGGCGGACGGACAAGGACCAACAGAACAAGCAGAAGCGACGCGAGGCAGAGAACCAGCCTTGCTGTTTGGGCGGCGACCACCTTGTGTTCGATTACAGAGTGCTCAACCATCACGGCCATCGTGCCTCTCCTCGCTATGTCGTTCGGCTGCCAACCGGCAGGCTTGAGCAGAAGTATAGAGGAAGTGGGTACAAATGTCAACGCTTTTTTGAGCACGTGTATAAATATATACATCGGATCGGCAAGTGACGAGACCGTGGGTTCGTCGCCCAACACAGGCAAGCTGCATACCGATGCCCACTGCAGCCTCGCCACCGAAAGCGCCCGTCCGTTGACGCTCACAACGAGCGCAGGTATACTCCCGCTTCGCACGAATCGGCATCAAGACCATGCACATTCAGGACCTCTTCGCTCAGCAGAGCACCACCTTCAGCTTTGAGTTCTTTCCGCCGAAGACGGATGCGGCTGCCGAGCAGCTCTATCGCGCGATTGAGGAGTTGGAGCCGCTCCATCCGAGCTTCGTCTCCGTGACCTACGGTGCGGGTGGCTCCACCCGCGAGCGCACGCACGACCTTGTGCTCCGCATTCGCGAGACAACCGCCTGCGATCCCGTGCCCCATCTGACCTGCGTCTGCCACACGCGTGATGAGATAGAGGCCATCCTGCGCCGCTACGCCCAGCATGGCATCTCCAACATACACGCTCTGGCGGGCGATCCGCCGCGGGAACTGGGCGATTACGACCGATCCAGAGACGCCTTCCGCTACGCGGCAGACCTCGTTCGCTTCATCAAGAGGTTCAACGAATCTGGCGTGCACCCGGATCCGCGCGGATTTGGAATCGGCGTGGCCGGCTTTCCCGAGGGTCATCCCGCAACCCCAAACCGCCTGCGCGAGATTGAGCTGCTGAAGGCGAAGGTGGACGAGGGCGCGGACTACATCGTTACCCAGCTCTTCTTTCACAATCCGGATTTTTACGACTTCCGCGAGCGGTGTGAGCTCGCGGGCATCCGCGTGCCGATTCTGGCGGGCATCATGCCCATCACCTCCGCGCGTGGAATGGAGCGAATGGCGGAGCTGGCGCTCGGCGCGAGATTTCCCGCCGCGCTGCTGCGCAGCATCGCCCGCTGCGACGGCAACGATGATTACGTGCGCCGCGTGGGCATCCACTGGGCCACCGAGCAGTGCCGCGACCTCCTCGATAACGGAGTGGACGGCATCCACTTCTACACGCTCAACCGCTCGACCGCCACGCGGGAGATCTACGCGAATCTCGGCGTGCCGGACTCGCGGCGACTGGCCGGCTTCCCGAGGCAGGCCATGCGGCGGCCAAACAGGGAATAGCCCCTGCACTGCCCTGTCTCCGGGCGGGCATTGGAACCGCTATTCGCCGCGAGCCGTACAATCCGCTGTCCATAGCCCGTAATCCCGCGCGTGTTGAGGAGGACACATTCCCACATGCACTTACTGGTAGCGATGGTGTGGATGACTGCGGCTGGCGGCTCTGTTCCACCGCATTCCACTTCGGCAGGGAGACCGCACATGACTGAGGAGAACCGGTCCGCAAAGGTTCGGCTTACCGATGAGGAGTGGCGCAAACGGCTCACACCGGAGCAGTTCTATGTCCTGCGGCGGCAGGGCACGGAGCGCCCCTACACCGGCAAGTATTGGAACTCAAAGGAGGTTGGCACGTACGTCTGCGCGGGCTGCGATGCCGAGCTCTTCACTTCCAACACGAAGTTCGACTCCGGCTGCGGCTGGCCAAGCTTCTATGAAACCATCGAGAAGAGCCGGATTATCGAGCGCGAAGACCTGAGCCACGGGATGCGGCGCATAGAAGTGCTCTGCGCGCGCTGCGAAGGCCACCTGGGGCACGTGTTTCCTGATGGTCCAAGGCCCACCGGTCTGCGCTACTGCATAAATTCGGCGAGTCTGGGCTTCAAGAAGAAGGAAAAGTAGCAGACCTCGGAGCGGGTTGCGACGCCCGTCCGAAGGTGGCTACGATACG
>CAZGLN010000068.1:0-606 GCA_964526545.1 uncultured Chthonomonadales bacterium | reverse complement strand
CTCGTTGAGCCTCCGCACCACCGGCGCAGTTACCACCCTATCTCCACTCGGACGCCTGACGGCTCGTTCGGATGAACAATCAGCGCGGTGCTGGACGCTTCGTCCCATTCCGCGCCCGCCTCGCGTCCGTCTATCATTACACGCCTTGGAGCGGAAGGCAGCCGCACCCTTGTTGCGCAGAGGGTGCCTATGGGCCCAAGCGAATGGTATCTGATCGTGCTTCCTCGCCTTATGGTGCCCAGGGTCTGCGAGGCGCTCGCGACGATTCGCGCACCATCGCGAGGCAGGCGATCGAGATCCACCAGCAGCCTGCGCGTGCCGGGCCTCACTTCGAAGGATGTCACCACGCGCAGCCTGGCATCGAAGAGGTCCACATACCTGCCCGCGAGGTGCCTGGCTTCGCCGCCTTCTGCCTCCTCCAGTCCCGCTACCACCACGAACGGACCTCGTCGCAGCACAAGGTGATTGGCGAACTCCCACTTGCCACCGGCGAGCATAACGGCCTCGCGAGCAGCCGCGAGCACAACGTCCGCGCCGTCCCGCGCGCGGGAGAGCGCAGCCGGACTCCTCTTGATCCAAAAGACGTGTCCACGCCCCACCCGGGAC
>CAZGLN010000067.1:13121-15990 GCA_964526545.1 uncultured Chthonomonadales bacterium | reverse complement strand
CTCTCGGCACTCTACTACTCCGCCCGCCATGTGGGGGGCAGTCTGAACATCCAGGAGGTGCTCGATTCGGCGCTCACCGCCATCAGCCGCTACATAGATCACCAGATCTCCGTCCTCTTCCTGATGAACGATGAGCGGACGCATCTCTTTGTGGCCGGAGACAGGGGCCTGACGGACGAGGAGCGAGAAGTGCAGCTCTCGGCGGATGCCCCGGTTACCCGCAGCGTGCTGGATGCCGGGCGGCCCCGCCTTATACGAGACACGGCGGAGGAGTGCGACTTCAGCCCCTTGCCAGACCCGTCCAGGGCCCGCTCAGTACTTCTTGCGCCCATCCGGAGCCGAGATACCGCCCTCGGGCTCTTCTTGGTCTCGAGTGGGCAGCCGAACGCCTATACAGAAAAGGATGCGCACCTCCTGCAGGCCATCGCTGCCCAAACGGGCGTGGCCATTGAGAATGCCTGGCTCTACGATGAGGCCGTGCGCCGTGCCGAGGAGGCCAGCGCCCTGCACGAGCTCTCTCAGCGAATCGGCAGCACCCTGGATTCCGAACGCATACAGGAGTACGCGGCCAACAGCGTGCGGGACTTGCTCAAGACGGACGCGTTCGCCATCCTTCTCCTGGACGACACCGCGGAGAGGCTGGCGCTGGGATGGTCGTTCGGAGTGGACCGCGAGCGATTCGCCGCCGCATGCCCTTCCCCTGGTAAGGGCGTTGCGGGCTGGGTGTTTGAGTGGAGCACTCCCACGGCCGTTGCAGACCTTGCCGCGGATTCGCGCAATCGAACCGCGCCGCTGGATCAGTTAGGCATTGTGTCAGCCATCTGCGTGCCCATTGGAACCGGCGAATGCAACCTGGGTGTGATGTTGGCCATGAGCGCGCGGCGGAGGCTCTTCACCGTAGCGGAGATGGAGCTGCTCTACACCATCGCGAACCAGGTGGCGGTTGCCCTCTCGAACGCGCGACTCTACGCCACCGAGCGCTCCAAGAGCTCCGCCATGCAGAGGTACTTCAAGCGCATCGCGCGGGCCTTGGGCTCCGCCGTCGCCGAGGCCGACGTTCTGCCCCTTCTATCGGACCTCATCCTCGAGGTGATGCGTGGCGACCGAGCCGTCATCTACAGCGCCGATGGTGAAGACCTGGTTGTGCGCGCCCACAGCGGCTTTCGGGGAGCGGCCCAGCCCGAAACGCGCATACCAGCACGCGCGGGTCTCGCGGGCTTTGCCTGCCGGCGCTCCAAACCGCTGGCCGTAACCGCGCTGGCGCCAGGCGATGCCCGCGTTCGCGAGGAGCCCTGGCTGCTCCGCGAGAAGATGGTGAGCTACCTTGCAGTGCCTCTCAAGGTGGATCGGCGGGTAGTCGGCGTCATGGAGCTGGCGTGCGCCTCGCCTCGCGTCTTCTCGGCGGACGAGGTGAAGCTCTTCGCGCAGTTTGGAAGGCGCGCGCGCCTGGCCGAACGACTGTAGGGCGGCCTGCAGCGCTGTCTGTCGGTCGGCGTCCGGCAATTGCCGCCGGCGATTGCCAGCCCGCCTACTCCCCCTGGTAGTCGCCGCTCTTGCCGCCTGTCTTCTTCAGCAGACGGATATCGGTGATCCGCGCGGAACGATCAACGGACTTCACCATGTCGTACAGCGTCAGCCCCGCTATCGCGACCGCCGTGAGCGCCTCCATCTCCACGCCCGTCCGTCCGAGCACCGCAACCTCCGCCTCAATCTCCACGCAGTCCTCTGCAATCAGCAGCCGAACTTCGGCAGAAGTGATAGGCAGGGGATGGCAGAGCGGAATCAGCTCGCTGGTGCGTTTGGCCGCCTGAATGCCGGCAACGCGGGCGACCGCCAACGCATCCCCCTTTGGCAGCGCCCCTGCGCGAAGCAGCGAGAGGGTCTCAGGAGACATGCGAACGCTGCCCGCCGCTACCGCACTCCTGCGTGTCTCCTCCTTGTCGCCAACGTCCACCATCCTTGCCTGCCCACGCTCATCCAGGTGCGTCAGGCGACTCTCGTCTCCGGCAAGTCTGGCCAGGTCCTCCGGCTGGTTCAGATTCGTGAAGGAGATCAACTCCGGATCCACCGAGCGAAGCTCCTCCTCCTCGACATAGAGGACACGAATGCGGTCGAGAGCCTTGTGCACAGCCAGCTCTCCTTCAGCCACCGCGGCCTCGAGCGCGGGCACGCTTGTGGCGGAATAGACCGCGCAGAGCGGCTCGGGCTGTCCCGCGACCCGCGGCACGGCGGCATCCGCGCTTCCGAGCCTCTCCAGCAGCAGCCGCAGCAGCTCCGGCTGCAGCAGAGGCATGTCGCACGCCACCACGATGTGCGCCCCGCGTCCAGCGGCCTTCAATCCGGTAACCAGTCCACCCAGAGGACCGGCGCCTGGATACTCATCGTAGACAACGTATGCGCCCAGGGGAGCGTAGCACTCCTCGGAAGCCGTTACCACGATGACGCCAGGGGTCACCGCGCCCAGTATGCCCACAACCCTGTCCAGCAGAGGGACGCCCTCGTACAGCAAGGTCGCCTTGTCGCGGCCCATTCGCTGACTCTGTCCGCCTGAAAGAACGATGCCTGCCACTCGCCGCCTCCGGTTTCGGTATGATTACAGACACCCTTGCTGCGCGGGCTAAGCTGAAGCCTACGTGGCCATTATAGCCTGCCAGTACAACTACACGCAGCCACAACGAGAGGAGTCCTCATCACCGATGACGCACGCGGAACAGATACAGAAGGTCATTATCCTGGGCAGCGGACCGGCCGGCTACACCGCGGCTCTCTACACCGCGCGGGCAGGTCTGGAGCCGCTCCTCATAGACGGCGGGGCGGGCATGGGACAACGGCTGCAAGGCCAGGGCGGACAGCTCACCATCACTACCGA
>CAZGLN010000067.1:10907-13047 GCA_964526545.1 uncultured Chthonomonadales bacterium | reverse complement strand
GTTCGTGGAGGCGCTGGCCACCCGGCTCGATCTCTCCGAGCGTCCGTTCCGGGTATGGGTAGACGAGGACTGCTACCTCGCCCAGGTGCTGATAGTGGCCACGGGAGCATCCGCGAAGTGGCTGGGACTCGAGGCCGAGAAGCCGTTGTGGGAGGGCGGCCTGGGCGGCGCGGGAGTCTCCGCCTGCGCAACGTGCGATGGCGCGCTGCCGATGTACCGGGGAAAGGAATTGATGGTCGTCGGCGGGGGCGACACGGCGGCCGAGGAGGCGCTCTTCCTCACGCGGTTCGCCTCGAAGGTGTATGTCGTTCATCGGCGCGATCAGTTGCGCGCTTCTAAGATCATGCAGAAGCGCCTGCTCGAGCATCCGAAGGTGGAAGTCCTCTGGAACAAGGTGATCCGAGAGATACACGACCCGGCCGAGAAGCGGGTAACGGCCGTTACGCTCGAAGACACGCGCACCGGCGAGAAGAGCCGCATGCCAGCCGGGGGTGTCTTCGTCGCCATCGGCCACCAGCCCAACAGCGAGATACTCGGCAATCAGGTGGATCTGGATCCAAACGGCTACGTGCTCGTCCATCGGGATGTGCGCACAAGCCGGCGCGCGGTGTTCGCGTGTGGCGACGTCTGCGATCATGAGTACAGGCAGGCGGTAACGGCCGCCGGTTCCGGATGCATGGCCGCCATCCAGGCCGAAAGGTACCTGGCGGCGGAGGAAGCAGGCGAGCAGCCGGAGTGGTAGAGGCGGACCTGCGGTGAGTCTTGGAGAGGTTTTCGGCCACGAACCTGCCGTGCGCATGCTCAGGCAGAGCCTCGCCGAGCAGCGACTGGTTGGCGCCTACCTCTTCACGGGACCTCCTGGAGTGGGCAAGACCACGCTTGCCTTGGCTCTCGCGGCGGCGGCTGCATGCCCGAATCCCCGCGACGATCCCTTCGACGCATGCGGCGCCTGTGCCAGCTGCCGCGCGGCCGCATCCGGACAGCATCCTGAAATCACTCTCATTCAGCCAGCGGGCGATCTCACCCAGATCTGGCAGTTCTGGGACCGCGACCAGAAACCCGCCGGCGCGCTGCAGCACACGCTTCAGTATTCGCCCGTCATCGGCTGCAAGCGCGTCTACATCATCGAGCGCGCGGAGACGCTTACACTGGCAGCCGCGAACAGCCTTCTGAAGGCATTGGAGGAGCCGCCTCCCTACGTTCTCTTCGTGCTGCTGGCGCCGAGCCCCGCCCGC
Organism: uncultured Chthonomonadales bacterium; assembly: GCA_964526545.1. Classification (GTDB taxonomy): domain Bacteria; phylum Armatimonadota; class Chthonomonadetes; order Chthonomonadales; family CAJBBX01; genus CAZGLN01. The sequence continues at coordinate 11,812 of CAZGLN010000067.1, read as the reverse complement.
CTCCTGCCGACCGTGGTCTCACGGTGCCAGGTGGTACGCCTGCTCCCGGTGCCGGTCGAGACGCTTGGCGCCTGGATCGAAGCAAAGGCGCAATTGGATCACAACATGGCGCTCAAGGTGGCCGAGTTCGCGGAGGGCTGCCCCGGCCATGCATTCAGGCTGGCCGGCGACTCGCGCCTGCGGCAAGAGATGGACCGCATTCTGGATATCGCGATGCAGCTGCCGACCGCCACACCGCTGAGCTGCCTTCGGCTCGGTGACGACCTTCGCAAGGCGGCCGCGGCAATCCAGGGCATGCTGGGACTAGAAACCGAGACTGGGACCGAATCCATCACCGACTCTTCGTCCCCTGAGGATTCCGCGCAGGAACCTGCTCGCGAGCGCGCCGGAAGACGCCAGATCGCGATCGTTATCGAACTGCTAGCGGGCCTCTATGGAGACCTCTTGTCCCTCAACGTGGGCGGGCCAGCCGCGCGCATACTGCACGTGGACAGGCGGAGCCAACTGGCCGAGATGGCCGCTCGCCGGTCCACCGACTACTGGCTGACAAGCCTTGAGGCACTGCTGGAGGCGCGGCGCCGGGTGGATCAGAATGCGAACCTGCCTCTTCTGGTGGACGGATTGGCGATGCGGCTGGCAGTTGGGTAGACTCGAATCGGCGGCAGATCACCCAGGAAGTACAGGAGAAGCGATGCGAGCCATCAAGGAGGGGGACCGCGTGCGGATAGTAACGCGGGAGCCAACCCCCGACGACCTGAAGTCCAACCTCTATTACGGTTACTTTGGAGGCCTCACGGGTCTCGTGCGCAAGATCTACAACAAGACCGAGGCCGCGATTGAGGTTGAGCCGGAGAGTCTGCCGCGCGACATCCGAAAGCGGCACGACGAGATCCGAGATCAGATGA
>CAZGLN010000067.1:2952-10866 GCA_964526545.1 uncultured Chthonomonadales bacterium | reverse complement strand
AGGAAGGCCGCGCGAAGCTGACAGAGCGCGAGCGCGACTTTCTGCTGCGCTATGTCCTCCTTGTGAATCTGACGGATCTCGAGCGAATTGGCGCCCGGCAGCCGGCGGAGCCGCAGGACTCGGAACCCGCCCCGCATCGGCTAAGCACCGCTGAACTCCAGGCCAAGGAAGAAGAGGAGTTCCGGCGGCGCGGCGCATCCGGATAGGCCCTCCGGCGCCCCGCGATGCTGGATCTTTCGCGCCTGGTTGACGCCCTGCGTGAATTTGCTCAAGCGCAGGCCGAGCACGCGCGGGTGCTTGGCGAGATGGCGGCGGAGGCCGCGCAGCGGCTGCGCCGGTCCGAGGCGGAGTGGCGAGATCTCGCAGAACGCGTTTCCCGCGCCCGCACCTCCTGGCTGCTGGCGAGCCCACTCGAAAACCCTCTGGTCTGCGCCGATGCGCCTCCCGCACCCTCAGACTACATTGCGTTGGCCTCCGATGGATCGCAGATATTTCCGGACCGTCATGAGCTGGCCTTGTGTTACCTGCTGAATGTCGGTACCGCCTCCATTCGCTACGGCTCCCGGGCCGAAGCGAGACTCACCTCTACACCAGAGCTGCGGTTTCGGGAGGATGAGATCGTAGAGGTCGTTGGGGGAAGGCTGGTAACCGCCAACCGACAGACAGTAAGCCTGGAGCGGGACAAGAGAGAGAGCGAGGCGCTTCAGGCGCTCATGCGCGACACGCAAGGGGCGGAAGGCGTGCCTGCCATTGCGCTTGCGGATGGCACACTCATTCTCTGGACCCTGCAAGACGAGCGGGATGAAAGCCGACGTCGCGCCGGATTGGCGCCCATGCGTGAGCTGCTGGCGCTCGGCAGGGAGATGCGCATGCCGGTTGTCGGGTACATCAGCCAACCAGGCAGCCGCGACGTCATCAACATGCTGCGCGTACTGGCATGTCCCTATGCCGAAGCGCAATGCGAGCTCTTCTGCGGCGCCGATCCCTCTCCCATGCGTCCCACGGCACCCTGCGCAGGCGTTGAGCAAGCCACCGATGCCATGCTCTTTTCCCGCCTCTTGGAGCGCGGGCAGAGGTCAGGCGTCTTTCAGAGCCACTCCTCCATACTGGAAGAGTACGATCCGCGCGACCGCATCTGCTTTGCTTACGTGCACGTTGGTTATGAGGTCGCTCGGATTGAGTTTCCACGCTGGATTGCAGAGGATACGGCGATCCTGGACCTGGTGCACTGTTTGGTGGTGGATCAGGCTAACAAAGGGCTGGGCTATCCACGGGCACTTACCGAGGCGCACGAGCAGGCGGTGGTGCGAGGTCCCGAGCGGGCGCTCTTCTTTGAGATGCTGCAGAAGTACTTCGGGCAGCAGCATGTCGCGGTGCGTACTTCGCGCAAGGCCTTGAGCAAGCGCATTCGGAGCGTATAGAGCACCGCCCCTGCGCGCCGGGGGTCCGCTTCTACCGGAGAATGGATGCGGAGTGAGGGCGCTGGGACTCGAACCCAGGACACCCGCCTTAAAAGGGCGGTGCTCTACCGACTGAGCTACACCCTCCCGACGCGGCTATAGTACCTCCCGCGTGGCGGAGAGTCAAACGCCGTGTCTGACAAGGCGAGTGAGCAACAGCGCTCCTTGTGCGGGTGCGCGTTGCGCCATCATTCCCCTACGTCCTTGGAGTCGGGCGCGATCATGTGCGGAGCCAGGTGCGGCCACACCGCCTTGGCGAAGGACTCGAGCTCCTCCACCCTCTCCTTCGTAGTCCCTGGCACCATCTGGCGCATCCGCACGAGATAGAATGGCCGCCCGCGCGAGCCGAAAAAGGTCTGCCGTAGGAGCGCTGCGTGCACGCCCGCGATAGTCTGATACATGCGGCCATCCACCACGAAGGCGAAGAACATAAGCTCCTGCCGCTGCGCGCGCGGCTCCTCTCCCAACGCCTCCTGCACATACAGCGGGCCAGCGTCCGTCTGGATGACGCGGACCCCCTTATCGGTTAGCAGCATTCCGCTGCCAACGAAGCACTCGTGCGGATCATGGAACGTATAGCGGCTCCTGCCGCCCGTGATGAAGAGCTCGATTGCGCCCGTTGCCGGAGCCTTCGCCGTGTAGATCCGGTTCAGGTAGACATCCGGCTGCAGCGTCTGCTGCACCTCCGGCGTGATGGGTACATCCTCTCCGGAACGCTCCCACGCGCCGTTGCCCAGAGATACGGGCACAGCGGAGGCGGGCATTACCGGGTGGCTGACTACTACCGGCCGAATGATCGGCCGCGCCACGCATGTAACCGTCATGATGAGCAGGACGGGCATCAGACCCAGCGCCAGACGGGAGGCATTGCCCACTCGCGGCGGTCCATACAGGCCGTCCATTTTCTCCACGAGCGCCCGGCGCTGCTCCTCCTTCGGCGGTGGCGGAGGCGCATTGGCGGGCGGATCCATGATCGGGAAGCCGAAGAGGCTCTCGCACCGCAGCGCCTTCGCCGTGCTGAACAGGACCATGAAGCCCAGGATGAGAACCAGGAAGCCGCTCCAATCGTGGAATGTCATCGCGGCCTGTGAGCTCACCAACTCGCCAACAAGTCCGATGAGCGCTATCCGAACGCCGTTCGCCAGGATCGCCAGCGGGATGGACATGAGGAAGAGGAACCAGCGCTTCCACTGCGCCGCCTCTACCAGGTAGGCGAAGGCACCCGCGAACGACATCAACCCGACCAGCGTCTTGAAGCCGCTGCACGGCACCTCCACGTTCAGGTTATAGTGCTCAAGCTGAACCTGCGTGCCGTACCGCACATTGCCGAATCCGATCACATTCAGGATGGTTGCGGCGAGTTTGGCGCTGTTTAGCTGAATCGGGAAGGCGACCTTATTGATCACCTGATTCGGCAGCACGGGAATCATCGTGAGCAGAAACAGGATGGGGATGATCAGCGCACGCGTGAGCTTGCGGCCCGCGCTCACCATGGTTGCGCCAATGATGAAGATTACGAAGGAGAGTGACTGGGTAGCGGTAACCTCAGCCCTATAGCCGTGCGCCAGCAGTGCCAGCGCCACGGCAATGACCGCGAGGCCCCACCAGTCACGCTCCACGGGCAGTCGGCGCAGGCGCTCTCGGTCCCGCCAGATCATGGCGGCCACGAAGAACGGCACGAATATCCCGTGCGCATAATAGGTGCCGTTGGCCGTCCACTCGTAATACCACCAGAGGATCGCCCGATGGTACAGGAAGGCCGCCATGGCTGCCATCAACACGAGCGGAACGCCAAGCTGTACCAACGGGGGGACCGAGGGACGGCCGGCCGCCCTATCTGCAATCTCCATGCTCTGCTCCCTGCCTAAGCCTACTGACCTTCTGCCGCAGCGGTTCCCTGGCCGGCCACCGGCTCCCGGAACAGCTCGAATTCCATCTGCTCCTTGAGCGTCGGTGTCTCAGTTTCAATCTTGGCGGTATCCCACAGCTTCCTCAGGACCTCTTTGTCCGGCATGGCCCGCTCCAGCTTGTAGGCCCGCTCCACCTTCTTCTTCACCTCTTCGAACGTAGCCGCCTTTCCCGGTATCTTGCCGACGCGACGCACCACCAGGTGCACGTTGCCGCGCCGAATGGTGAACACGCCTCCATCGGGCGCCGCCGCGACCTTCTGGACGAGCTCATCCTGCACGTTCTTGCCGAAGGGCTTCCTCACCATAAACTTGCTGTCCAGGCCAAGCACCTGCGCTCGGCCACCCGTCGGATCGAGCTGCCGCTGCAGCACCACCATGTCCGTAACGTTGTTCCGGAGCAGCTGCTCCGCATTCTTGGCCAGCTCGGGATCGTCGGTGCGCACGACCTTGATCTCGTACTTCTCCGGAGTATCCCACCGCCCAGGGAACCGGGCGAAGTATTCGCGCAGCTCCTCGTCCGTGGCTTTGATATCCCGAATGCGCAGGTTGATGAGTCCCGCGGCATACTCGAGCTCCTTGCGCGTGTCCTGCTCGCGGAAGGGCTCGCGCGCCCACAGGGTGGCGAGCATGGGGTTGCTCTCCTTCATCTCTGCGACGAGCTGATCTATCTCCTTGCTGTCCACGGGGATCTTGCTGGCCTCGCAGGCCTGCCGCACCAGCTCCTGCCGTGTCATCGCAGCGAGCGCGGCCACGCCGTAGCGGGTCATCATGAAGTCGTTGAGCTGCTTGGCGGTGATGGCCGTTCCACCCACCCGCAGCTGCGTGCGCGATCCACGGGCCTTCAGATAGAGCACGACATTGAGAAGAATGGAACCAATCAGCACCAAAACGACCAAGACTCGCAGGAAACGCATTGTCAGGCACTCCTTCGTGACCAGGTGGACTCTTCGGCCGCCTTGGGCTGAGCCGCCCGGCCGCGCGGACGCGCGAGCCGCATTACAGTCTCAGCAATGGTGCTTGCCCAGTGATCCAGGGTCATTCGATCCTCTATGGTCTTTCTTGCGTTCGCGCCGAGACGCGCCGCTTCGTCAGGGTTCTGCAACAGATGCACGATGGCCGCCCGCAATGCGGCGGGATCGCCGGGCGGCACATAGATGCCGTTCACTCCATCCTCAACAACATCCCGCTGGCCGATGGTTCGCGTAACAACCACAGGCTTGGCCATGGCCATGGCCTCCAGCAGGGTTGTGACGCCGGCCTGAAAGTCGTTCTCGTAGAGCGGCACGACCACCACCCGCGCGCGGGCATACAGATCGCGGAGCTCCTGGTAATCATATCTTCGGCAATGCACGTTTGGCGGCAGTACCCTATCTGCGGTTTCATTGCGGTGCTTCGACCACGGGCTGGCCGCCGCCAGGCGCACCTCCACATCCAGATCGCGCACCGCCTCGATCATAGTGGGATAGTCCCGCCACTCCAGGCCCGCGCTGCAGATCATGTTCTCCGTTGGCGTATCCATCGGGTGATAGAAGCGGTGGTCGGCGTGGAAGGGAATCAGATGCACCTTCTCCGCAGGAATTCCGAGGCGTTCGGTGGCATGAGCCTTCTGCGTCGCCGCATACACGAAGATGGCATCCATCTGCTTGTGCAGCCTGCGAAGAAACTGGCGCTTCTTCGGCGTGGAGAGATGGTGCCCGATGAGAGCATGCGCGGGTCTCTTGCGTCCCAGCGCGAAGAGCATTGCCAGGGGAATACTGACATTCTCGCCATTAGAGAAGATAGCCTCGTAGCGCCTTCTCTCCAAGAATCCGAGCACGGCGAGGGCCGCGTCGCGCCCGGCCAGCCTTCGCGCAAGCCGTATAGTAAGACGCTTGTCCCTCTCCAGCACGCCATAATCCGCGATTGTCGCCGTAAGGCGGGACTGGAGAGCGTAGTAGTCCATGGTCGGGTGCCGGTTGGCTGCCACTGCCTCCTCGATGCCGGTGCGCGCATAGGAGGGGATGAGCATCAGCACACGGGCGGCGACCTGAGTCTCGTCGCTAGAGTTTGCCATCCGCGCACCTCTTCAGCATCTCCAGAAGTCGGCCGTAAGTTATGGCGCCGTTGAACTTGGTCTCGGCCACGCGCCGTGCCGCCCATCCCATCTGAAGCCGCAGACCTTCATCGGCCACCAGCCTCTCCAGATGGTCTCCCAGCGACTGGATGTCCCCCGGTTCGATTTTGTAGCCCGTCTCGCCGTTCAAGACGATTTCAGGAACGCCCCCAATGCGTGACGTGATGACCGGCAGACCGGCAGCCGTCGCCTCGATGCCGGCCACGGAGTAGCACTCACCCAGAGTCGGCAGCACGAAGATGTCGGCGTGCTGATAGAGGTTCATCAACTCGGGTGAGTTGGCCTTCATGTTGTGGTGCACGCGCACGCCTTCAAGACCGTTCAGATCTACCGGATCGCGCGTTACAATATCCAGCTCGCACTTGCCGCGCAGCCGTGTACGCATTACCTCCAGCACCATGGGCCCGCCCTTGCGCTCGAAATCGCCGCCGACGAAGAGCAGCCTTACGAGCGAACCAGGAGGTTTTGTATATCTTTCGAAGGACCACTTCCCCAGATCAATACCTGGCGGCACTACCGTAACTTTTTCCCGGTCTATCCCGTAGTCCTCCACCAGCGAGTTCTTCGCCCAGTAGTTCCACGTTGTCAGGTGCCGCGCCCGCTGAAATACACGCCTGTTCAGACGAAACTTGATGGCCTCCATCGGACCGAAGCCGCCGACTTTGTGCCCGTATGCCTCTCCCACGCTGTCCATGTTTTTCGGCGTGGCATCCATGGAGACGATGCTTGGCACGCGCCGCAGATAGTCCATACAGCACACGGCCGTTACCTGCGTGTGAAAGAAGAGCCCATCGAGCTTCTGCCTTCGGAGCGCCGCCTTGATTCGAGCGCGCGCGCGAAGTCCTGCCAGCAGCGTCCAGTTCGAGCGTATGACGGGCACACGCCCCCACAGATCATCCTCGTTGTAGTTGATGAGTATCCACTCCGGCACGACGGACCCATCCTGCGAGACCCAGTGACGCAGGTTCAGATAGTGGGTCACGTGGCCCAGAGTCTGCTCCATTACAAATCCGAGGCGATAGATTGCCATGCTCTTATCTTATTTCAGGGCGTCCCACATGCGCCGTGCGCCGCCCAACTCCTCGGCCATGCCCTGGAGGTAACGCAGGTTGAACGTGATGCTGCAGAAGCCGAGCGCAACCTGTCGGAGGCCAATCCGATCCGCCGCATGGATGCTGGATTGAAGGGCCCAGAGGGTCGCGCTGAGAAGATATCCTCGCCCGAGGGTGACCCGCGCAAGCGCCCTCGTCACGCGGTTGCGCTGCCGATAGTGGTACCGCGCCATCTCCATCAACTGGTGCTGGCCCTTGTCGCGAGCAATCTGCACGTCGCGCTTGCCGTAGATGTACGGCGAGTGGTACCAGGACTTGAAAGTACGGGTCGGGCGGTGATAGCCGACGGCCTGGGGTTCGAACGCAAAGCGCAAACCCAGGGCGGCCAGGCGGAAGCCGAGGTCCACATCTTCTTGTCGAAACATGCCTTCGTCAAAGCCGCCCACCGCAATCAGGTGCTTGCGCAGCACGGAGAAGTTGCCCGAGTAGAGATTGCCGGGCTTCACCTCCCACTCGCCGCTGACGAAACGATCGTACTGCCTCTGCAGCATGCGGTGCTCCCACTCGACCCAGCAGTCGCACCGCTCTCCCGCGGGCATGGCTTGAGGACCGATGAGTACCAGGAGATCCTCGCCCTCCTGCCGCCTCAAGTGATGTTCAACAAAGGCTGGCGCGGGCTCGATGTCGTCGTCTACATAGATAATCAGGTCGCCGCAGGCAGCCTTCGCGCCAAGGTTACGCGCCGCCGATGGACCGCTGTTCGTCTGCTCCAACAGGCGAAGCCGGTACGGCATCCGCAGGGCGCTCACGGCCTGGGATGTCCCGTCCGTTGATCCGTCCGATACAACAACTACCTCGAATCTCTCTGGCGATACCGATTGCTGCGCTAGCGCCTCGAGCGCCAGCATCAGCGTGGCCTTACGGTTGTAAGTAGGTATCACGATGGTTGCTTCCGGCATTCCGGGAATCTCTAACCTGCCGCGCCGACGGCCTCTTGCTACTCCGAGGGCTCGCCGCTCTGATTCTCGGCGCTGCCAAGACTCTTTTGAATCCTGTCGAGACTCGCCAGTACTCCCAGCAGAATCGCCGCGAAGCACATCTGGCGATCGCTCGTCCACTGCAGGTCGTACTTGCCGTAGACATACAGCATGATGAACTGCAGAACGGCTATCAGGCCGATGTAGCGCAGCCAACCATCCGTAGTGCGCCGAAGGGTTTGACAGCCGAGAATCATGACCGACGCTATCAGCATCCAGAAGGCGAAGAAGCCGAAGTGGCCCGTGCGCATCCAGATCCAGAGCACGCTATTGTGCGGCAGATAGCGCAGGAGCTTCTCATCGCCGATATACGGCATCGGGATGAACTGCCCGAACTCCTTC
>CAZGLN010000067.1:0-2929 GCA_964526545.1 uncultured Chthonomonadales bacterium | reverse complement strand
GCTTTCAGGTTGTAGTCCTCGGCATAGCGATAGTTGTTGGAACCGGCATCCCTCTCGTTCGGGTCGGACGCAGAGCGAATAGCCCGTGCCGGCAGTGCCCAGGCTCCGCTGGCGTTCCAGGCGATGGGAAAGTAGACGGCCCCAACCGCCAGCGATGCCATGGCCAGAATCCCAATCTGCTTCCTGCGATGCGGCACGATGTACCAGAGCATCGGGAGGAGCGGTATGAAGGCGATGACAAACGCGGCGATCCCCGCCCTTCGATTGCTTGCCAATAGCGCCACCAGCGCGATGGGCAACACCGCGATGCCGGCGAGACTCAGCCGGCGATCCGTGGCGTTTATCCAGGCAACGAAGATCATGAACATGAGGCTGCACATGAAAAGCGCGTCGCTGTGTTCCATGCCTCGCACGCCATGCTCCGTTGTGCCGAACATCGCATAGGAGGCCACAAGGAAGCATGCCATCAGCGTGCCCGCGCCGAGCACCGTCCAGACCATCCCCTGAATGTGCTCTTTCTTCTGCACCAGGTTCGCGGCGAGGAGGTAGACCAGGAAGAAGTGAAACTGCGGGCGGATCTCCCAGAGGATGATGTTGATATCTCCGCCGGTGACCCAGCCGTGAATCGCTCCCATGCCGACGAACAGCGTGAACGCCATGATGGGATAGAAGAGAAATCCTTTGTAGAAGGTCAACTCCCGCATGGCGATGCCGCGCACTAGCCACGATAGAGTCGCGACGATCATCACGATCTCGGCCGGGCTCAGCGCTACTCCGCTCAACGCCTCCGAGCCCGCGTACCACCGAACGGCCAGGCCCAGGTTCCACCAGAAGGGGATGTAGGTTGTGGGCACCACCGGAGTTTGATAGCCCTGCCCGGCGCCGCACATGAGTCCGGTAACAAGCAGGATGTACAGAGCGGAACGCGGATTGTTCCAGACAACAACCGGCACGGCCAGGGCAGCGAGCAGCGCCACTGGTACCGCGATAAGACCGATAGGCGAGGAGTTCGGCGAAATCACGTAGACGGCCGCCACGGAACCCGCCACGATGAGACACGCGAGGATGAGGAGCGATAGCAGCGTCGCACGCTGCACGCGCTGCGCCCGCATCAGGTCCCTGGTATCTGGATAGTAGCGCTCAGTCATCGTCTCGCCTCCTCTCGCATGCTCCGCGCCTACTCAAAGCGAAGCAGCGTGACCGACTGCGGCGGCAGGGCAATCTGCAGCCTGCCGCGAGCAACCTCCCGTGCCGAAAGCGTCTCTATGCTCCGGGCTCCTTGAGCCACTCGCCAGCCCTGGGCACGCGAGGGCTGAGCGCCCTGAATCTGGATGGCGGCGCGAATGGATGCACGAGGACGCCGATTGATCAGGACCAGCGTGGTCGCCTTGGGGCCGTCCAATGCCGCAAAGGAGGCGACGTCGTCCGGCGCGTCACAGACGGCGCGTACGGATGTGCCTCCGAAGCCTGAGCCCTTCGCATCCGCATTTCGGTAGAGCTTCCACACAAGGTATCCAGGCGAGCCTGCCGGCGGATGCATCCAGTAGCAAGCCATATGCACGCCCTCGCGCCCCAGAATGCCCAGGGTCTCCGCAATGGCGAGGGCGCCGTTCATGGTGTTGTCGGCGCCGAAGTTCCATTCAGTGATGGCCAGCTTCGTCCCCGGATAGTATCTGGAAATCCACTCCTTCATGCGGGGAATGAGCCGGATCGACTCTCCAATCCAGGACTCGTCACGATAGCCGGGGTCCCAGAGCGACCGCACCGAGCGCAGCCGGAGGGCATTGGTCTGTTCGTCCGTCTTGCCGGCAAAGATTCCATCACCCTGCGGGTAGTAGTGGATGTCCAACACATCCAGCGTCCGGCGCCCAATCCGCCTGTCATGTTCGGCCACACTCTTGAGGAACCATGCAATGAAGGGCATATCACCATGGGCCCGGCGATCCGGCCTCCGAATGAGATCTCCCCGGTCGCGCGGCGAGTGCCAGTAGCCCGTCCACCCCCACGAAACGGGCCCGGTGACCATGCAGGAGCGATCCACATCCTTCACGGCATTGGCGTAGTCCAGAAAGCGGCTGAGCAGCATTCCATAGTCAGGCGAGACCGGCTGTACGTCCGTGTGCGTGATATCCCACAGGTCCGGCTCGTTATCCATGGCGTAGTAGGCCACACCGCCCTCGCGGGCGGAGCCGAACTTTCGCACCAGGTGGTGCACCCACTCATCCTGGTACACGGCGTCGTCGGTAAGGTCCGGGGGCAGAGTAAAGCCCCCCTTCTTGCGCGGAAAGGATCGAATGCTCGTGCGGGCGCGATTGGCCGTCGGATCGTAGCCAGCGATCGCCTCCGATCCCTCCGCGACAGGCGGTCCGCCCTGCGGGGGCACGCCCAGCGAGCGCGTCTCGTTGTTGTCGTCGCGCGCTACGTAGCCGAGGGTGGGAATAGTGAGCAGCGTCTGCGCGCCGAGCCGCTTGTGCATCGCCACCATGCGGTCCGTGGTTCCTGAAGGCCGGCGATCTTCCGGGCGGTTCTGGTTGTAGTTGCCGTTGCGAAACTCCCAGTCCCGGCCGGCGTTCCAGCAGTTTCCCTTCTCCCAGTTGAAGCGTGAGGTAGGGTTTCCGCCGGCACGCACAAGGGGCAGCCGAAGATCGCCGATAATCTCCTCTCCGGCACCCGCCATGCCGTAGATCAAGGGACTGATCGGCGTGCGGCCCGACCGCACATCCACGGTTATCTGGCACGTCGAAGCGGGAGGCAGCGCTACTCCGGTGAACCGAACATCGGCGATGTAGATGCTTGGCTGCGCGGCACCCAGGGAGTCCTGCACCACCACGCCCGTAATGGTCTTGCCGGAGCCTCCCAGCCGGTAGATGGGAACTATGGCGAGAGTCCAGCGGTCCGCCGGAATGCGGCCCTCCGCCGTATTTGTTCC
>CAZGLN010000066.1:6028-16046 GCA_964526545.1 uncultured Chthonomonadales bacterium | reverse complement strand
GTGCTTTCAACTTGCCGAAGAGGTGGCGAAGCGCGGCGGCGAACCCAAGGAGCCCCTGGCCTATAAGCATGCGTATCTCGAGCGGCTATGGCGCCGGATCGCGCACCGCGTACAGGCGCTCCGCGAGGGCTCCGCGCAGCCCGATACCTACCTGGTGCGCGGCTCGCGCGCGCTTCTGGAGGAGCTGAAACGGCGGAATGTGCTCTGCTACCTGGCGAGCGGCACGGACCTGCCCTACGTGCGCGACGAAGCGGCCGCCCTCCAGATAGACCACTTCTTCGGCCCACGCATCTATGGCGCCCTGGACGACTACCGGCGCTTCTCCAAGCAGATGATCATCGAGCAGATACTGCGCGAGAACGGCCTCCACGGACCCGAGCTTGCCGTCATTGGCGATGGCTACGTGGAGATAGAGAACGGGAAAGGCGTGGGAGGCCTCGCCATCGGCGTGGCGAGCGACGAGCGGAACCCTGGCGGCCTCGACGAATGGAAACGCGACCGGCTCATCCAGGCGGGCGCCGACGTGATTATCCGCGACTTCGCCAACCTGCCCGCCCTGCTGGAACTGCTCTTCACCGAGAAGAGCGCGTAGGGTTAATCCGCGGCGAACCCGGGCTGGCGCACGTCACGCCCCCGGCACCTGAAATCCACACCGACGCTCCCCGGTGTCTCGATTTCCCTCGTTACCGACGATCTTGCCGCATGGATACCAGTATTTTCTGCAATTGTCGCTTTTGGCACGCAACTTGCAGCGATCACCGTGTCCGTCTCGATAGGCCTTGTGGAGCAACCACATCGCTGCAGGGCCGCTAGACGGCCGGACTGAACTCGCAATGGCCGAGTCGCGCGTTCCGCGCGAGCGCCATGGCCAAGTCTCTTCGAACGGCCACGTATCCCAAGAAAGGAAAGGCGTCTCATGGTCAAGATCATCAGGCTGTTCATCGCGGTGCTGGCCGGCGCGGCGGTTATCGCGTCCTCCGGCATCGCGCGCGCGCAGGTCCCCGCGTTCACGTTTGATTCGCCGACAGTTGACTACAACAACAGCAACTGGAGCCTGGGATTCGAATTCCAGGTGGGCGCCGTACCCATCGAGATTGTTGCCCTCGGCTTCTACCAGCAGCTCAACCAAGCCTGGCAGCATGACCACCACGTAGGTATCTTCGATCTTGCTCAGAACCTGCTTGTGGACACCTGGGTAACCTCCGGCAGCACCCTCGACGGCTACTTCCGCTACGAGAACGTTCCGTCCACCATCCTCTCGGCGAACACCAGCTACCGCATCGCTGGAACTACGGGCAGCGACAACTACACGTGGGATCCGGTGAACTTTCAGGTGGATCCCGCGATCAGCTTCACCACGGATGTCTATGTGCTGAGCAACACTCTTGCGTATCCGGTTAATGTCGTCGGAGCCATCTATGGCATTTTCGGCCCGAATTTCAAGCTGAAGCCAACCAACGAGGTGCCCGAGCCCGGCGCCCTGGCGCTTCTCGTGGGCATGGGAGCAGGCGGAGCCCTCTTCCTGCGCCGCCGCGCCCGCCGCTAGCCGCATCTCCCGGCACTTCCCCACGGCCCGCCCCGGCAGCGAGGGGCGGGCCGTGCTGTTGTGGGCAGGAAGGAATCCCGCGGCGTGCGCGAAACTATAGTGTTGGTTGCATCCGAAACTATTCACTAATGGTCGCGACGCCATGGCCAACCTTGCCGCTCGGGTTACCGGCATCTATCTGGTGCTGGGTATTGCGTGGATAGTCTTCTCGGACCGGATCCTGCTCGCCACCGCGCCGGACCTGGCCACCCTCGCCTGGGTGCAGACGGCGAAGGGTCTGGGCTACGTAGCCGTCACCGCGGCCGTCATCTTCGCGCTTGTCAAGCGAGGGGAGCGAAGAGTCGAGAAGGCACAGCGGGACCTTAAGCAGAGCGAGAGCCGGCTGCGCAGCGCCATCCTCGAAGCGCCTTTCCCCGTGATGGTGCATGCCGAGGATGGCGAGGTGCTGGTCGTCAGCAAGGCATGGACCTCCGCCAGCGGCTACCAGCCCGAGGACCTGCCGACCTATGCGGACTGGGTGCGCCTCGCCGAGCCGACACCCGATGAGGGCAACCAGAACTCCGATTCACGCCTCTATGACTCCCACTCCCTCCATCGCGCCGGCCACATCCGCCTGCGGGCCCGTGACGGAACCAGCCGGATATGGGACATCTCCAGCGCGCCCTCCGGCGCCCTGCCGGACGGCAGGCGACTGGTGTGCACCATGGCCATGGACGTTACCGAGAGCGTCCGGCTGCAGCAGCAGATTATGGAGGCGCAGAAGCTGGAGACCGTCGGCATGCTCGCGGGAGGCATTGCGCACGATTTCAACAACTTGCTCACGGCCGTACTGGGCTACAACGAGCTCCTGGGCGCGCATATCGGCGGAAATGCCGCTGCCATGGAGTGCTCCCGCAACCTGAGCCGGGCCGCGGAGCGTGCCGCAAACCTCACCCGCAGGCTTCTCCTGTTCTCCCGCCGGCAGCCCATGGAGTCCAGGGATGTGGACGTGAACGAGGTGGTCAAGCCTCTGGTGGAACTCATCCGCGGCCTGCTTCCGGAGAACATCGCGCTCACCTGCTCGCTCTCCGCCGAGAGCTGCATGGTACGCATGGACCCTACGGAACTGGAGCAGGTGGTGATGAACCTGGCGGTAAACGCGCGCGACGCCACGTTCGAGGGAGGGGCTATCGGAATCCGAACGGGCCGCGCCACTCCGGACGAGGTGGCCTCGGCCGGACTGCCGGAGGGCGATTACGCGCTGGTCGAAGTCTCGGATACGGGTACCGGCATGGACACCGAGGTGCTCGAGCACATCTTCGAGCCCTTCTTCACCACAAAGTCCAGCGGCAAAGGGACGGGCCTCGGTCTGCCTACCAGCCTCCAGGTGGTGCGTGACGCAGGCGGAGAGATCCATGTGGAGAGCGCGGCGGGTCGGGGCACCCGCGTGCGCGTGCTGCTTCCTCGCATTGAGGCCGCGGCAGGCTCCGCGCAGTCAACGCGGCCTGCCGCGCAGAGCGGCGGCAGCGAGACGGTGCTCTTCGTGGAGGATGAGCCCATGATCCAGGAGGTCGCCGCTCTCGCGCTGCGCGGCGCGGGCTACCAGGTGCTCACCGCGGACGATGGCGAGGAGGGCCTGCGCCTGGGCTCCGAATATCCGGGACCCATCCACCTGCTGGTAACGGACTGGACCCTGCCACGCCTGAGCGGCCATGAGCTGGCGCGTCGCCTCAAAGAGAAGCGGCCGGAGCTCCGCGTGCTGGTTACCTCCGGCCAGGTGGCCGAGGCGGAACGTCTGGCCGACCAGGATCTCCCTGCCGCCTATCTTCCGAAGCCCTTTACGCCGTCGGTGCTCTCGCGCAAGGTGCGCGAGATTCTGGACGAGGCGTCCTGAATGCGCCTCGCGCTGAGCGAGGCTTCGCCCGCGCGGCCTGATCCAGCGGGAGATCGGCGGAGGGAGGTTGACCGCCTGCCCGTGGTGAAATGACCGCGCCAGACCACGCCCCCGGGAGCGCCAATGACCGTCACCACCCCTCCATCCGCCCGCCGTTTCCTCCTCGACATGACGGGCTATCAGTGGACCGTGCTCTTCGCCGCCTGGATCGGCTGGGGCTTCGATGTCTTCGATGGTCTTTTGTTCAACTACGTTGCGCCGAACTGTGTACCCACCCTGCTCGGCATACCCATCGGCACGCCGGAGGCCAAGCGCGCAACCCTCCAATGGGCGGGACTGCTCACCTCCCTGCTCCTGCTGGGCTGGGCCGCGGGAGGCATCCTCTTCGGGCGCGTGGCGGACCGTATAGGGCGAACCCGCACGCTTCTGCTGACGATGGCCCTCTACTCGCTCGGCACCGCCGCATGCGCGTTCGCGCCCAACATCTGGGTGCTGATGCTGTTCCGCTTCGCGGCCAGCCTGGGAATCGGCGGCGAGTGGGCGGCCGGCGCGGCGATGGTGGCCGAGGTGGTGCCGGAGAAGCGGCGCGTG
This sequence comes from uncultured Chthonomonadales bacterium, assembly GCA_964526545.1. GTDB lineage: Bacteria > Armatimonadota > Chthonomonadetes > Chthonomonadales > CAJBBX01 > CAZGLN01. The sequence goes on along the minus strand of CAZGLN010000066.1, from coordinate 12,036 downwards.
GAGGCCGGCGCCCTGCTCTACACGGCCGCTCCGCTTGGCCTCTTCCTGGCCACCTTCGTGAATCACCAGATAGCCGGCAAACTCTTTCCGGGCGATCCGCACGTCTCCTGGCGCTACGTCTTCCTAACCGGCCTGGTGCCGGCCTTCGCGGCGTTTCTCGTCCGCCTCTTCGTCCGCGAGCCGGAGAGGTGGCGGGCCGTGGCCTCCGCGGCGGCGCCGGCACGTCTGGCGGATCTCTTCACTCCCGCCCACAGGCGCCTGACCGTCAGCGGCCTCAGCATGGCGGTGATCGCCCTCATCACCTGGTGGAGCTGCAACGCCTTCATCCCCATCATAGCGGGCGGTCTGGGCGCCGTGGAGGCGGCCTCGCGCAACCTGGCGCCCGCGCTGGCGCAGCGGCTCATTGAGGATTGGAAGACCCTCGCCACCAACGGCTTCAACCTCGGCGGGTTAATCGGCACGCTGCTCACGGTGCCGGCCTCCAAATACCTGGGCCGGCGGGCGATGTTCGGCATCTACTTGGCGGCGAGCGGTGCGGCCATTCTCTGCGCGTTCGGGCTTCCGCTCGAACCGCATACGCGCCTCTACATGTACTTCCCTATCGGGCTCACCGTGTTTGGAGTTTTCGGCAGCTTCACCTACTACCTGCCGGAGCTCTTCCCCACGCGCCTGCGGGGCACGGGCGCAGGCTTCTGCTACAACGCGGGGCGCATCCTGGCGGCAGGCGGGCCGTTTCTGGTTGGGGCCGTGGCGGCCCGAGGGGCGGATTCGCTTCAGACGGCCATCGCCGCCCTCTTCTGGGTGGGCCTGGTGCCAATCGCCGGCCTGCTGGCGCTTCCGCTGGTGGTTGAGACGCGTGGCAAGCCGCTAGAAGACTGATTGAGGCCGGGTGGCGCGTCCTGCCCATCCACCCTGGCGGGATCGGCGCGCCTAGTTCAGCGGATGCCCGAGCGCCACCTCGTAGGCGGCGATCACGTTCTCGACGGGTGTATCCGGCTGGATGCAGTGGGCGGGCGCGAAGATATAGCCCCCTCCCTTGCCGATGACGCGCACGCGGTGTTCGGCCTCTCTCCTGCACTCCTCCACCGTGCCGAAAGGCAGGGTGCGCTGGGTGGAGATGAGGCCGCAGAGCGTAAGCCGGTCACCGCTCTCCCGCTTAATCTCTTCCGGATCCTGTCCCGCAGGTTCCGGCTGCATCGCATCCAGAATGTCCAGCCCCATCTCGATGAGGCGAGGCTGGAGTTTGCGGGTGCTTCCACAACTGTGCATCATCACCGGCACCCCGAAGGCATGCCCGAGATCGTAGAAGCGCTGCAGGCGCGGGCGGAAGAAGCGGTCGAACGTCGTGGGCGACATCATGGGCCCATTCTGATTGCCGAGGTCCTCGCCAAGGCAGAGCACGTCTATCAGGTCGCCGGCCACCTCCAGGGCGCGTCGGCAGTAGGCATAGTAGAAGTCGCACCGCTTGTCTATGATTGCCACGCCCACCGGGTCCTCGGTGGCGATGTCGCACAGCACCTGCTCCATGCCGCGGCCGCGACTCACCCCATTGATGATGTCCGGGATGCCGGCGCTGCCGAAGCAGACCACGTAATCGCCATGCGCCAGGCAGGCATCGCGCAGGCCGCTGAAGTCGTACTGATCCAGCGTGGGCCAGGGATAGGCCTCTACATCCTCCATGCTCTGGAGGCGCGCCAGACTCAGTTCGTAGGCCTCCGGATAGTGGCCGAACGCGTAGGGAGCCATGGTGTAGCCGATGCCCCACTCATCGTAGAAGGCGACCCTGGATCCGGGCTCGGGCTGTCGCGTGGGAGCGATACGCCGCGCGTCCACATGCCGAAAGTCCACCTCCAGCAGTTCCAGGATGTTTCGGCCTGGAAACTGCTCCTGCAGCCGGGCATGAAACTCCGGCGTGGTGTAGTACTGGATGGGCGGTCTATCCGGCTCTATATGCTGTATGCAGAGTCGAAATCGCTCTTTTGGGGTCATGGCGTCTCTCTGGCCTTCTTCTAAACGCAGGTTGATTACCCTGCTTCTCGGTGGGCGGCCAGGTTCCTGCCGACGGAGGTATCCGGATAAACGTCCCACAGTGAAAGAGCCTGCTAGCCAATCGCCCCGCCCAGTTTTCAGCCCTTCGTGCGATTGCCGCCCAACCAGCGCAAGCAGAATCTCAAGAATTGCACCATCGCGATGCAGGGAATGCGGCCTCTGTTGCATAGTTACTGATTGCGGAACCCAACACAATGCGGGATGCCGGCGCGGGTTGCCGAGCACGCCGCGGAAGGGGAAGTCCATGCGGGCATGTGCCTCTCTCCGTCGCTCTTGTTCTGCGGTCGTTGGGTGGATTGGTGTGTGTGTGCTTAGCGCCGGCCCGGTTCCGGCGGCTGCGGACGATCCAAAACCCTCTCAAGGCTTCGTCGAAAACACAACGCAGCGCAAACCAGGCGATGAGCAGCTGCGGCGCGCGGAGGAGCAGGACCCATCTGACCAGCTCTTGCTGCAACTGGAAGCGGGCTATCTAGCCGACTTTCGGCGGGGCGAGCGCGAACGCGGCTACTATCGGCTGGACTACAAGGGCAAGACCATCAGCCAGTCAGGCGACCCTATTTCGGTCCGCGGAGCGGAAAACGTGGTCATCGCACGCCGCAAGGAGCAGACCGGGGATGTACATCAGCTAAGCCTCTTGCTTGACCAGGGAGCCATCGGGCTCTCCGGCGGCCTCCTGGACGTGCTGGGTCTGCAGCCGCTGCAGCTGCCCAGCGTGGGCGATTGGCTGCGCGGCACTCTGAGAGTCTCCGGCAGCCTTCGGCATCGGAACCTGAGCCTGAGCGGAGGAGTGGAGACGAAGCCCATTCGCCTGTACAACCGCCTGACAGGTCGAACCGAGTCCGAGGTGAATCCCGAGAAACTCGCCAACTTCCTCGTGCTAGGCATCGCGGGCAACCAGCAAGACACCGATGACGATCCGGCCGGCCCGGGCGGCACGGTGGATACCGCCATCTTCACCTACCGCGCGGGAGTCTCGCGCGCCTGGAACTGGCAGATCAGCGAGAAGGGAGTCGTGGCGCGCCGCCGACTCGCGCAGCGCATTGCGCGGGCTCTCCGCGAGTCGGGACCGTCAGCGGTCTTGCGCCAGGACACACTGCTGCTGATGATGAGCAAATCCGACGCGAATGTGTTTCAGACCTTGCTGAGCAATGACCAACTGACGCTTCTTGAACGCGTAAGCCTCTTGACACTAAAGGAACTGCAACGGCCCACAATGGAGATCCGCCCCTTGAACGTATCCGAGGCGGCCGTTGCGCAGAGAGAGGCCGAGAGTGCCGCTGCCAAGGACGAATTTGCCGGCGCGCCGGACCAGTGGACCGTGCGGGCCGAGGCGGGCTTGGAAGGCTGGTACACCTTCTCCGGTCCCTATGGCATCCGGCGCCATCAGAGCAGCTTCTTCGCCGCGCTGGACTATGTGCCGAACCCGAAGATGGCGGAGAGATTCTCCATCCAGGCGCGCTACGAGAATGGGTTTCTCCGCGCATCGCCCTACCAGCGCGTCCACTCCTTCAAGATAGTCGCCAAAATCGGGTTCTGAGCGGAATCGCAAGTCCGTCGGCTCTTTGACGCGTTGCCGGACCGCCGTTATACTGAAGGGCATCCGGCCCGGGTGGTGGAATCGGCAGACACAGGGGACTTAAAATCCTCTGCCGCAAGGCGTGCGGGTTCGAGTCCCGCCCCGGGCACGGCTGCATTCGGCAACCAGGTCCCGCACAAACCCAAGGACCCGCGTGATCCCCGTTCCCGTTCTCCTGTGGCTGGCAGCCCTGCCGGACTCCCCGCGATTTCGGCAGGAGGCCATGCCGCCGCTCGCGCCGATCGCTCTCACACGCGTGGATGCGGAGGCCACCGGCTACGCCACGTTTCAGAGCCACAACCAGAAGCTTGTTGAGACCCGCCACGGCCTCTTCGCCGCCTACATCCGCACGCGCAACGCGGACTTCACTGCCCAGACCTGGCGGCTCGTGCGAAGCACGGACGGCGGAAGGACATTCAGCACACTCTACGAGGCCGTGCATGCCACCAACCCGCCGACCCTCGAGGCGGACAGCCGCGGCAACCTCTACCTGATTCGGGTGGATCTTGTGTCCGGCGATGCCGCCCTCTACATCTTCCAGGCAGAGAGGCGCTTTCGCGATCCGCGCATCATCCTGCTGCCTGGCGGTGCGGCAGGCAAGTATGCCGCCTGCCTGGACGAGCGCCGAAACTCCCTCTACTTCCTTGCCCACAGCGGCCGCTTCTTTCGGGTTGGGCTCCCTGAAGGCGCTGTCGAGCGCATCGAGCTCATCAAGGACGGCCCGGACGCCCACCTGCAGTATCCCTCCCTGGCGCTCGACGAGGCGGGAAGACTGCATGCCGCCTGGACAACCGTGCGGCGAGGAGAGTATCTCTACTGGGATATCCACCACATGCTCTCCGAGGATGGAGGGCATACCTGGCACAACATGGGCGGTGGGGAGCTGGACCTGCCGGTGGTGGCGGATCAGCACGGCAGGGCCCTACGTATCACGCGGGACGATGAGTTTGCGATCCACACCTGGCTATCCGGCTTCGCGACCGCGGGCGGCAAGGCGCACTTTGTCTATCTCGCGCAGTCCAAACCGGCCCGCCAGCGCTACCTGCGCTACGATATCGCCACCGGCAAGCTCGAAGTGGACACCAGCGACACTCTGCGCGGCGGCCGCATCCACATTCAGTCGCTGGACGGCCTGCTGACCACCGACCGCGGCAAGCTATACTGTGTGGGAGGCGATGGCGGCCGCCTCGCCTGCCTCGTGAGTTTCGACAACGGCACCACCTGGCGGGAGCATGCGCGCTCGGAGCAGCGCTTCACCCTCTACGCCATCGGAGGCCCACGCCAGGCGGCACGCTCCGGCGAAGTCATCGGCATGTTCACGGACTATGTCGAAGAGGCAGAAGGCGCCGCCCGTAAGCCCATGGTCTATTTCTTCCGCATACCACCCGCACAGAACCGCTAGATGCTCACACCAACCTTTGAGCAGTTCGAGGCCCTCACGCGCACCGCCAACCTCATTCCCGTCTATCGAGAGATACTGGCGGACCGCCTGACTCCGGTATCCGCCTATGAGCGCATTCGAGCCGAGGGGCCCTCGTTTCTTCTGGAGAGCGTGGAGGGAGGAGAGCGCCTTGCGCGCTACTCGTTCCTCGGCAGCCGACCTTTCATGCGCTTCACTTCGCGGGACGGCCTATACAGCATTGCCTCGCGCGACGGGGAGCGCACGGAGCCGTTGGCCGTGGGCGAGGATCCTCTTCATCCGCTCAAGAGGCTGCTGGCGCGGTACCGCTTCGCATCGTTGCCCGGCCTTCCTCGCTTCTGCGGCGGCGCGGTGGGCTTTCTGGCCTACGACATTGTGCGCCACTTCGAGCGGCTGCCCACCCTCGCCGTGGACGATCTGCACCTGCCCGATTGCCACCTGCTCTTCACGGATAGCCTGGTGGTGTTCGATCACGTGCGCCACCGCATGCTGGTGGTCTCGCTCGCGCATGTGGAGAGCGATGCGCGCTCCGCGTATGACCGCGCCGTCAGCCGCATCGAGGAGCTTGTGGCTCTTCTCCGGACCCCCGTGGCGGAGCCCTCCAATGCACCCATGGCGGTCCCGCTGCGCATGGAGCATAACATGCGCCAGGAGGATTACGAGTCTGCCGTGCGCCGTTGCAAGGAGTACATCGCCGCCGGCGATGCATTCCAGGTGGTGCCCTCGCTCCGGTTCGCCCTTAGCGGCGTGCCGCCCTCGTGGCAGATATACCGCGCCCTCCGCAGCATCAACCCCTCCCCCTACATGTATTTCCTTGACCTCGGCGACTGTCAGATCGCAGGCTCCTCGCCGGAGATACTGGTTACGCTGGAGCGAGGCAGGGTGCGCGTACGGCCGATTGCGGGCACGCGCCCGCGAGGCGCCACCCCTGAGGAGGATGCCGCGCTGGAAGCCGAGCTTCTG
>CAZGLN010000066.1:0-6018 GCA_964526545.1 uncultured Chthonomonadales bacterium | reverse complement strand
AGAAAGAGCGCGCCGAGCACATCATGCTGGTGGACCTGGGCCGCAACGATGTGGGGCGCGTGAGCCGCTACGGAAGTGTTCGCGTAGACGATCTGATGGTGGTGGAACGCTACTCGCACGTGATGCACCTGGTCTCCAACGTAACCGGCGAGCTGGCGGACGGGTGCGACTCTTTCGATGTTGCGCGGGCGGCCTTTCCGGCGGGCACACTCTCGGGCGCGCCAAAGGTCCGTGCTATGCAGATCATCGAGGAGCTGGAGCCCACCCGCCGAGGCCTCTATGGCGGCGCGGTAGGCTACTTCAGCTTCACCGGCGATCTGGACCTGGCCATCGCCATCCGCACCATGCTCATCAAGGGCGAGACGGGCTACATCCAGGCCGGAGCGGGCGTAGTGGCCGATTCCGAGCCCGAGCGGGAGTACCAGGAGTGCGTCAACAAGGCCCGCGCCCTGCTCTCCGCAGTGGAGATGGCCCGCGCGGGTCTGGATTGAACATCACATCTGCCAGGGGAGAGGGTGCTCCATGTTCCGTATTGTGCCGCAACTCTCGGTTACGGATATCCGGCGCAGTGTGCGCTTCTACGTGGAGCGCCTGGGATTTGCCGTCTCGGTGGAGGACCCACCGGGCGATCCCTCCTTCGTGAGCCTGGAGCGCGAGGAGGCTGCGCTCTTCCTGGTCTCCGATGCAGCCCGTGACGATCCCTTTTCGCCGGCCGGAGGAGCGGGCTGGCGCGGCACCGGAATCCGCCTCTACTTCGAAGTGGACGACGCGGCGGAGCTCCACGCGGCTCTTCGGCGCGGGGGCGTGGAGGGCCTCGGCGAGCTCACCTTCAACGAGGAGGAGCAGTACACCGAGTTCCGCCTACGCGACCCGGACGGCTACGAGCTGGGAGTCTACTCCTAACGGGCCCGACTTTGCGGTCGAGCGCTTGGAGGGCCGGACCGGGGCGCATCCAGGTCAACGACCAACACCTCGTGCACATCGTTCACCAGCACCTGGACGACGTTGCCGGAATGCTCCACGCGGGTGCCCTTGCCTAGGGCCCTGGCCGTCCGCACCGGCCGGGAGAAGCGAATCGTGGCCTTATACATGGGGGCATCCTCCAGCAGCGCGGGGATGACGTAGGGCCGGTTGGAGGGCGGCATCGGGTTCGCGGGCGGCGCGTATCCGAGCAGGTGCACGCGGATACGTTCGCCCTCGCGCGTGATGACGGACTCCACGTTCACCGGCGCCTCCACACGCACCAGCGGCCGCGGGTCCAGCCACCGCGCCGCATTGGATAGCAGCAGCCGCGCTTCCACCACGGGATGCTCGCTGGCCGAGGCGAAATCCGGCGAAGCCGCGAAGGTTACCACCGTGCCCTTGCCAAACCGGTTGACCAGGATGGCGGGACCGACAGGTGCGTCGGCGCTCAGGGGCCAGTCGAAGCCCTCCTTGCCTTGAATCTGGCGGACCGTGCGATGCGGCTTCAGCAGCTCACCGATCGGCGTTGCGGTGGTCGGACGAAGGACCGCGGCGGGTCCCTTGACCAGGAAGGGCCAGCCCGGCTCGATGCCCGCGCCGAGCGCCGCATAGGGCCTGGGCAGCGCTGCCGGCAGCCGCACATGGTTGTCTTCGCTGTCTAGCCGGTACACCAACTCGGCGCCGACTAATCGCGTGATGGAGGATGCCTTCGCGGGCTCGCCGCGCTCACTCAGCAGGCCGCTCCATCCCGTAACAACCAGGCTGCCGCCCTGCTCCACGAAGTCGGCCAGCCTCCTCACCTCTCCCTCGGAGAGCACGCCCGCATTCGGCAGCACAACCGTCCGGAACTTGCGCAGGCGGTCCGGGGTGGCGTTCTCATCGAGAATCACTCCCCAGGGCAGGTGCGCATAGGCCAGCGCGCGGTGCGCTCCATGAAAGCTCTGCTGGTAACGAGAGGCATTCTCGCGGCCATACCAGTCGCGCGTGCGATGGGAGTAGTAGAGACCGATGGTCTGGTATGTCGGCTGGCCGAAATGTGCTCTCTTTGCGCGCGCCTCGGCGAATGCCTGGCCGATGCGCCGATAGGCTACCGGGTCCAGCCAGCCATCGTAAGCGGTCTTATCCACAATGGTGACCTGGGCGTTGTGCGCCAGGAGGGTGAAGAGCTCCCACCGGAGATCGTTCAATGGGCGGGTGGTCTGGTCGTGGTACATGCGCACGCCGCGCTGCATGGCGACCTGGTAGGGGGCGCCAGGGGTGGTGGCGGCCAGGAACTCCGCGGTAAGCCCCACGGAGAGGGCGCTGAATCCCCAGATGCCGGTCTCGCCTGTAACGAAGTCGCCGTTCACGGCGTGCTGCACCGGCCGCTGCCCGACCTCCCATGAGAAGGGCGGGCTCCCATGGTAGTTGAAGTCCACCGTCGCCGCGGGATTGAGCCGGCGGATCTCTTCGCGGAGCGCCTGCTCGAAGCGCTGCGTAGTGTTGTAGCGAAACTCCAGCATTCGGCCCCAGTCCTCGTCCCACGTTACTCCCGAGGGCATGGGCCGGCCGTACTCCTCGTGGAAGAGTTTCTTGCATGCATCGCACCAGCAGCCATAGGGAGGCCCAAAGCCCTGGTCCAGCATATCAATGTGGAACCCATCAATCCCGTAGGCAAGCTGCTCCTTCACAAGCGCCTTCATGCTCTCCAGGTAGCCGGAGTTGTAGCAGAACCTGCCAATGGGCTTGCCGTCCACGCCGCGCATCTCGAACGCGGGATGTTCCCTCAGAAACCGGCCACCCTGCTGCACCACGCAGTAGGCGATGACGGGCAGAGCGTGTTTCCGGGCCTCCTCCACCGTCTCGGCCAGCCCATCGCGGGCGCCAAGACCCGGCGCCTTGGGCGCCACGCGAGAGTTGTAGTAGGCGTACTCCCCGTCGCGGGCCCAGATGACCACATACTCTGCGCGGGCCGCCACGCACTGCCGCACGATCTCGCGCCCATCGAAGCGCGCGGCGTAGCCCACATCGGTGGGATCGCTGCCGAACTGCGCGCCTGTCGGCCCCACCTCCATTCCAACCCGCGTGCGCTGAAACCACGGCACTTCCCGCGGCTGCGGCGCCTGCAGCCCCGCCAGACTCGTCATCGCGATTGCCACGGGCAGCATGAGAGGCCTCCAGTGAGTATGTAATCGGTGCGCGTCTAACTAGGAGTTCGGCTGAGAGAGCACTGGTCCTGCCGGAGTGTCTTCGGCCGGAGTGAATGCAGAGGGAGGGAATGGGCGGGGCGGCGCGGAAGGTTGGCGCATACTCTCCGACATTGAGGAGATGCCGCCACGATGAAGGCCATATCCTTCCTGGGCTTCAACTGCTATCAGCCGACCACCTACACGCGCCTGGATACCGGCGAGCGCTGCACAACGCGGCTATTTCAGGAGGCATTGATTGAGCTCTATCGGCCGGACGTCATGGTGGTTCTCCTCACGCCGAAGGCCGAACGCGAGATACCCCTCGATGTGCGGACCAAGTCTCCCTGCGACTCCGGCGCCTCCAACTGGGAGCTGCTGAACAGCGCGCTGGAAAGCCGCGTGCGCCTGGTGCCGGTGTTCGGCATCCCGGAAGAGGCGCAGGATCCGGAAGCCTACGCGTGGCACGTCTTCGGGCGGATTGCCGAGCACGTGGACCATGAGGAGGAAGTCCTGCTGGATATCACCCACGGGTACCGCGCGATGAGCGCGATCGCCCTGGGCGCAATGGCTTACCTGCAGCACGCAAAGGGCGCCCGCGTGCAGCGCGTGGTCTATGGAGCCTACGAAGCGCCCAGCCTGGCGGATGGAAGCAAACCCGTGTGGGACCTCACGGGGATTGCCACCATCGCGGGCTGGACAAGCGCGGCGGATGATCTGGTGTGTGCCGGCGATGCCTCGCGCCTGGCGGAGCAGGTACGGCCCATTGACTCGCAGCTGGCGGATTGCCTCGAGAGGGTGTCTCGGGCGCTCCAACTGCTTCGCCTTGCCGAGATTGGCCCTGCGGCGGCCGATCTGCTCGCGCAACTTCGATTGGGCGGCTTTCAGCAGCCCGCTCTTCAGGCAATTGCACGAAGCATTGAGAGAGTATTCCAACCCCTGGCATACAGTTCCTCGGATACCGCCGTGGAGCAGCTCCGCAAACAGTACGACCTGCTGCGCTGGTTCTTCGACCGCCGGCGTTCGCTTGAGGCGGCGACCCTGGCGACCGAGTGGCTCCTCTCCGTGGGTGTCTGGCTGGCGGAGCAGAGTGGGCGGCCCAACGTAGCCCGTGACCTGGTGCGCCAGGCCCTGAACCTCAATGAGCCGCCGCACCCGAACGACAACCCCGAGTCCATTGCGGTCCGAAAGACAATACTCTCCAGGCCAGGCGCGGCGAATCTGACGAGCGCCTGGCGCAAGATTCGGCCCGTACGCAACGACCTGAGTCACTGCGGTTTTCTGCGCCACCATAACACGCTCACAGTATCCGACTACAACGTGCGCGAGAATGAGCTGCGCTCGCTGCTAGGCAATGTGCGGCAGTTGCTGAACTAGGGAGCGGCGTACCATGCTCACTCGCAATCTCCCGCCGCTTGAGAGCAGGGACCGGCCACTCACGGGCGTCGGCCCTGCCTGGGCATGCGTGCTTCCCGGCCACTGGCGCGCATTCCACCCTGGAGAGTAACCATTTGCGAACCGCGGGGTTGTTGGTGCAGGCGGTGTGGGGAGCGTCGCCGCGGTCTCCTGTGGCCTGCCTCCCTTGCCGCATCGCTTCACGCCTCTCCGCGTAGTTGCCGCCCCGGCTTGTCACAACGGCGGCCGGCGCCGCCAAGTAGTGTTTGGTAACGCCGCAGAGGCCGGCAAGGCAGTGCGGGAATCACCAGTCTGCGCCGCCCTGATCCACGGTCGGGTCCGCGGGCATGTTACCGCCCGTCCAGAAAGGAGCAGACACTCTTTGAAACTTAGACAGAGCATATCTCCCGGCCTGCAGTTCATGCTTTCGCCGGAAGCCTTGTTTTGGTTTCTTCTTGGCGCAATCGCGTTGGCTATTATGGGCAACGCCGCCTACGAGCTGCTGCTTAGCTGGATCGGCAGAGCGCCGCTAATCCTGGGATACATCTTGATTGGAACGCTGATTGTACTGATTGGCAGCGCCTATATCCTATCGCATCTCGTTCTACGCGCGCGACCTAATGCCCCACTGCCCGGCAAGCGCTCGCCCACGCCGCGGAGGGGCCTCGTGGTGCTGGTCAGCCGGCAAGAGACTCTCCGCAAGGCGCTGGAGCACCATCGGCCCGCGCTGGAGCACTGCTGGATGGTCTGCAGCGGGAAGTCTGTACAGGAGGCGGAACCAATTCGTCACGAGCTGGCCGCGGAGGGCAAGCATGCCGAGTTGGTTACCGTGAACGACGTGTACGACCCGGTGGAGGTAAGCAACAGGGTGAGCGACATCTATGCGCGCCTGCCGGAGGGCCTCGAGGAAACGGACGTGATTCTCGACTTCACGGGCTTGACCGCGGTGGCATCGGTCGGCGCCGTTCTGGCATGCCTCAATACCTCCAGGCCGATTCAGTACGTTCCGGCGAACCTGGATAAGGACGGCAAACCCGTCGGCTCCAAGGACCCCATCGAGATCACGTTGGACTACACCGGGGCTTCCGCATGAGGGACACCCGGCAGGCAAGGCGGCAGGGAGGCGCGTCCTCCAGCATGATGGGCTTCGACGCGGGCCCGATGGCCCACGGGATCAACCGGTGCCCTGGACCAAATGGCGGCACGGTGCAAGCGGGTGCGAGCGGGGCGCGCCCTCTCAGCACCGGTCTCTCCGATGCCGCCAGCCTGTGCAGAGATCGGAGGGAGTCCGCAGGGCGGCATGCCGTGAGCCAAGCACCGAAAGGGCAGGAAAAACCATTGCCTGCGCACGAATGTATCCTGTCATCTGCTTCTGATATTGGGGCGCCGATCCTGGCGGCACGACGTCGGACATAACGGGGACACTCCGCGGTGAGAATGCACATCTCGGCCACGACACTATGCACCGGCGCAAGGCGGGCCTTCCTGGCCTGCC
>CAZGLN010000065.1:14303-16098 GCA_964526545.1 uncultured Chthonomonadales bacterium | reverse complement strand
AGGCCGGTCTGCATCTCGGCCCTGGAGACCAACTACGCTTCCTACCGGATCGGCGAGCAGGGCACGGCCTCGGCAACCGTGGCCAACTTCGGCCGCGCGCCAGTCTCGGTCGAGGTCTCCCTTACGCTCGGCTCCTCGCTGCTGAAGCAATCACGCCTGACTCTGGGCCCGGGCGAGACCAGACGCATCGAAGCGACCTTTTCGAACGGCGCGAACCATCCGGCGTTCCGTCTGCTGAAGGCCGTCGCGGCCGACGAGACCGGCATCCGCGATGCGTACCATGCCGCCATCTGTCTCTGGAAGCCCGAACAGGTGGCCCGCTCTCCCCGCTTCGCGTGGAGCGAGAACCATCTCACCGTGGACGGCAAGGCGCGGTTCCTCATCGGCACCAATCAGACGGGCATGGTCTTCTACTCCCGTGCGGAAAGCCCGCTGGTCTGGGAGCGCGACCTGCGCCACATGCGCGCCAACGGGCTGCGCGTGCTGCGGATACTCCACTTCTCGCCCTTCGCCGCGCGCGGCTACGAGGGACAGGGTCAGCACACATCTCTCGAGCTGCGCAATCCGCCGGAGCGGCTGCGCCGCCAGATGGACGCCATCGTGCAGATTGCGGGCAGTTACGGTGTGGGCATCTTCCTCTCCCTGCACGACTGGCTGGGCGTAGGGCTCACCGAGGAGGAGCTGGCGGCACAGAAGGAGTGGAATCGCTTCTGGGCCGCGCGCTATCGCGAGGCGCCTCACGTCTTCTTCGATATCCAGAACGAACCCGCGGTGGATGTGCCGGAGAGACCGGACATCGTGGCGCTGTGGAACGGCTGGCTTCGTAACCGATACGGCTCGGACGACGCGCTCCGCGCCGCGTGGAGAATCTCCCCGCCGGAGAAGGCGATGCCGGAGGTCCCGCTGGCCTCCGGCACGCAGAACTGGGACGACATGCGCACCGCGGACCGCAAGCGATTCGAGGCGGAGGTGCTCAACCGCTGGGTGCTGGCGAACGCGGAAGGCATACGGGCGGGCAATCCCGCGGCGCCGCTCACCGTGGGCTATCTGCCCTCCATGCCGCCGGCCGATAAGATTCTCGGCACGCGCCACCTCGACTTCTCCAACATGCACTTCTACGGCACGGTAGAGGAGTTCCCGCTGGAGTTCAAGCTGACGGACCGAAGCCACGAGGGCAAGGGCTTCAGCGTGGGTGAGTTCGGCGCGCAGGAGGCGCATGGCGCGCGCAACGCGGGCCAAAACGGCACGCCGGACGACGTGAGCATCAACCGCTTCCGGCAGACCGTGCTGAACGCGGCGGGCCTCGGCGCCTCCTTCGCGCTCAACTGGTGTTGGAAAGAGCTGGACGAGATGGTCTTTCCGTGGGGTCTGCTGCACCGTGGAGCCCACCTGCCGGACTGGACGGCCCCGGGGAGCGACGGCTACCCCCGGCAGGGCCTGCCTTCGCGGAGGCCGGTGCCCAAGCCGTGGCTCCACGCCTTTCGCGATACGGCGGCGCTGTTGGCGAAGTTTGAGCTGAAGCATGCGCCTCCCACGGTCTATCTCCTCGTGCCGGATTCGCACCGGATTGGCCCCCAATTCAATGCAATCCATGCCGCCTTGCAGACTTCGGTGAGCCACCTGCTGGACTCCGGAGTGCGCTTTGAGGTGCTTAACGAAGAGGGCTTGATGCAGGTGCCGCCCTCGTGCCGAGCCCTGGTGTGGCCGCTCCCTTACTGCCCGGACGATGCCACATTCGAGCGCGTGCGTGCATGGGTGGAGGCCGGCGGGCACCTCTACGTGAGCGGAGACATCG
>CAZGLN010000065.1:9237-14257 GCA_964526545.1 uncultured Chthonomonadales bacterium | reverse complement strand
CCTCCCGGACCGCGAACCCGTGCCGCCCTTTGCGGAGGGCGCCTATCGCCCGGCGCCGGCCGTACAAGCACGTATCGGGCGCGGGACAGTAACCTACGTGCCGTATCCGCTGGAGCTCCGGCGAAATGCCGAGGACGCACGCATCTACGAGGCGTTTCTCCGCTCGGCGGGTGTCCAGCCAGTTACGCTGGAGGCCGAGGGAGCGAATGTGCGCCTGCTGACGCGGCCGCTGGCGGCTGGAGGAACGCTCCATGTTCTGGTGCGGAGAAGCGGCGGCGCGCCGCGCGTAGCGGTAACGGTGCCGGGGACCAGAGTCACGCTGGAGTTGAGACCGGAGGGAGCGGCGGCGGTCGTGGTGGATGGCCAGGGGCGAGTGGCGGCCGCGGAGAGCCAGGGACGCCTCCTCGTCAACGGTCGGGAGATCGCTCGGGCCGAGGAGACGTTCGGCCTTGTGGGCGAAGACCTTGCCTCCAGCCCGCGACTCACGCTCTTTCCGCATCTGAATCGGGCTGTAACCGTGCGCGGAAAGCCGATCGCCTGTCGCCCGGGTCAGGGCGCGACGCCCATTGTCGCTGGGCAGTGAATTACTGCGGTTCGCTTTGGACAGGATTTACAGGATTGACAGGATGAACAGGATCATGGACTGGTTAGCCCGACCATTCCTGGCTACCATCCTCGACGCGCTACTCACCGGTCGCTGGACGCGCATGCCCACCAGACCCACAGCAATCAAATCCTGCAAATCCTGTCAATCCTGTCTAAGTACCAACCGCCGGTGAGCCGGCCTGCTTACCCCCAGGCCGTGGCGCGAACCTGCTAGCCGATGGCGATGTGATCCCTATTGCGCGCTAGCCATTGGGCGAAGCTCTGAAGCTCCGGATTCAGCATGCGGCTCTCCTCCACGGAGCGCGCGCCGCAGAACAGATCGTTGTAATCGCGCTTCACCTGGAACATGTTGCCAAGGTCCTCCGCGCCAGGAAAGCCGAGGCTGCGATAGGCATCCGGATCCAAATCCAGGTAGCGCACCTCCTCGCCTAGCGCCTCGGTAAGCGCCGAAGCCATCTGCTCTCCGGTGAGGTGCTCGCCCGCGATGCCCACCCGCCTGCTCACATACTCCTCGCCACGCTTGAAGATGCCCAGTGCGCACTTGCCGATATCCTCGGACGCAATACCGGGAAGAGGCCTCTTGCCCATCGGCAGGCCAAAGACCGCAACGCCATCCGGCCCGCGCCTGGGACCCATGCCGAAGTGAATGAGGTTGTCCCAAAAGAAGGAAGTGAGCAGGTACGTGGTGGGCACGCCGCGCGACTCAAACTCCCTGTCGGCCTCGCCCTTGGCATCGAAGTGGGGCACGCGGTACTTGCCCATCAGAATCGGCATCGAGACATCATCGGCCGGTACCCACTTTCGCGTGTCCTCCAAGGTAGACCAGACCGCGTGCCGCACTCCCGTTACCCGCGCGGCCTCGGCCATGTTGGCCGCCTGGGCCAGCTCACGCTCCGGCGAGAAGTGCTCCCAGAAGTTGGTTACGCAGAATGCTCCGTAGGCACCCTCGAAGGCGCGCTTCAGGCTCTCCAAATCGTCTAGATCGGCTTCTACAACCTGCGCGCCGGCCGCGGCCAGGGTCCCGGCCTTCTCCGAGTGGGCGTTCCTTGTGATGGCACGGACGCGAAAGGCTCCATGACTGTCACCCAGGATGGCGCGCGCCAACCCGCCGCCCTGCGCTCCCGTGGCTCCCACCACGGCGATGATTGGTGCTTCGCTCATCCTTCTGCTTCTCCTGAGAGTTTATTCGTTGTCGCCGGAGCGCCGCACGCACAACGCTTCGGTCTCGGCATCACCCGTGCGCGAGTGTTTCTAGCGGAACGCGTAGAACGTGCCGTCATCGCTGCCGATGTAGACACCGCCGGCATGGACGGCGGGCGAGCCCATTACGGGCGATCCGGCGTTATAGGACCAGAGCTGCCTGCCCGTGGCGAGATCGAGCATGTAGACGCGGCCATCCTCGGAACCGACCACTACCTTGCCCGCACAAATCACCGGCGAACTGTCCACCTTGCCGCGGGTGCGAAACGTCCAGACCGGCTTGCCCGTGGCGCGCTCCATCGCATGCACCTGCTTATCCCTCCCGCCAATCACCACCCGGTCCGCGGTCACCGCCGGGGAGGAGAAGTAGGGAAACTGCCGGTCGCGGTAGCGCCAGACGATGCGCCCCGCTCCCACGTCCACGCAGATTACTTGGTTGCCGTAGTGACCCAGGTAGGCGCGCGAGCCGATCACCGCCGCGGAGCCGGCGATGTAGTCGCCGATTTCGATGGTACGCAGGCGCTTGCCATTGGCCAGGTTCACCACATGCAGGATGCCGTCACATCCGCCGAAGATCACTCTGCCGGCATGGACGCCCGGAGTGCCGTTGATGTAGTTCTCCGTGGCGTAGGTCCACACCGGCTTGCCGGTGGAGGCGTTCACGCAGTGCACCTGGTTGTCGTAGCTGCCCACAACCACATAGATATCGCGGCCGTTGGGGGCTCGCGCCACGGCGGCGCCGCCCATGATCTTGTCGCCGGTCTTGTATTTCCAGCGCAGGGCTCCCGTCTGAGCGTCCACGGAGTAGAGGTTGCCATCCGTGGAGCCCACAATCACCGAGCCACCGACCACCACGGGAGTGGCCTCGATGCCGTCCTCGGTCTTGAACGACCATAGCCGCGCGCCATCCGAAAGCCGCAGCGCATAGAGGTGCCTATCGCCGGAACCCACGAAGAGGCGGTCGCCGGCAATGGCAGGCGCTCCCATGATCGGCCCGCCCGTCTTGAACCGCCAGGCCAACTGCAGCCGCGTGCCGAGGCTGCCCGGGGCTACCCGTGCCGTGCCCGTCTCCTGCGCGGCAGCCAGAGGCGCATGGAAAAGACACATGAGGAGAGCGGCGAGAGCGCCAAGAGCCCGCCCCTCCCCGGGAAGCCTGCTCCTCATCCTCCAATCTCCCAGAGAGTGAGATGCGCAAGGTCCTTCACCAGCAGGTGCTTTCCTGAGAATGCGGGATATGCCCACACCGGCTTCTCCGCAACGCGGTACCGGCGCTCTTCAGAGAGGCCGCTCCCGCTCAGGCGAAGGACGCGAAGCACGGCATCCGTGGTGAGAACGAGGAGGCGGCTGCCTGCAACCGTAAGCGAGGCGTTCTCCCCCATCCGGCCATCGCCGGACCAGAGCAGCCGTCCAGAGGCGGGGTCGACCACCACCAGGTTGCCGCGCTGCTTATCCGTGAAGCCGACCACTCTGCCCTCCAGCAGCACCGGCGTGCTCATGTAGAACGTGGCGTCGCGCTGTTCCCATACGCGGTTGGGCGTGAGAGTGCCGCCCGAACGTGAAAAGGAGACGCGAAACGTGGGGTTCTGCAGGCCCGCGCAGAGGAGATCGCTCCCCAGCGGCACGGCATCCACGATGTTCTGCACGTACGGGGTCTGAAAAGGCAGCTTCCAGAGCAGCCTGCCGTTCCCGGCTTCCACGCCGACGATGTGCTGCTGGGTCTGGGTAACAATCTGCCGCACTCCGCCGAGTGTGGCCGCCACCGGAGAGGCGTAACCGGGCCCATCGCCTGGCCAGCGCCAGACGGTGGCGCCGGTGCGGAGATCGAAGGCGGCCAGCGCGCCATCGTCATGCCCGCCCACGTGGGTTATCACGCGCCCATCCAGCACCAGCGGCGAAGCCGAGGTGCCGAAGAGCGGCGAAGTGGCCTTGTGCTCCCTGGCGAAATCCCGCCGCCAGAGTACCTTGCCCGTCTGCGCATCGAGACACGAGAGGATGCCGCTGATGCCGAACGTGACGAGCCGTCCCTCGTGGTACACCGGCGTTGCCTTCGGTCCCTTTCCGTGGTCCCGGGCGGCGGGGTTCATCTCATAGGGGGCGGCGTACGAAGCGGTCCAGATCACGCGGCCCGTGGCGCGGTCCAGCCGGTACGCCACCTCCTGCTCACCGCGCCGCGCGAATACGTAGACGGCGTTGCCTACAACCAGCGGGCCAGCGTGTCCCTCGCCGACTTCCACCCGCCAGCGCATCGTGAGGGCCTGCGGCCAGGAAGCGGGAGCCTGAAAACCCGGGGCGCTTCCATCACGCTGCGGTCCCCGCCACTGGTACCAATCTTGCCCGCTGGCGGTCGTTGCCGCGATAGACAACCCGAGGGCTGCAAGAAGGAGCATGCGAGCGCCTTGCATGGACGAAATCACCTCTCTAGATGCGGGCCGCGTAGAGCCGCTCGAAGTCCGGCGCGGCCACCGGCCGCGGGTTGAACTGCGCGGTCCACTGCCGCGCGGCCTCCTCGGCCAAGAGCGGCACCTTCTCTCGCGCCACCCCCACCTCGCCAAGAGCGGCCGGCATCCGCGCCACTTCCAGGAGACCCTCTATCGCGCGGGCCAGGGCCTCCACCGCGGAGGCAGCATCGGCTGTGGATTCCACCAGACCCGCGGCGGCGGCCAGATCGCGATAGGCGCGCGCCGCCGCCGCATCCTCTCCATTCATACGGATAACGGAAGGGAGCAGCATTCCCACTGCCTGGCCGTGCACTACGCCATAGTGTGCCGTAAGCGGATTCGCCAGGGAGTGGGCGGCACCCAGCATGCTGTTCTCGATGGCGATGCCCGCATAGGCCGCGCCAAGCAGCATGGCGGCACGGGCCTCGCGATTGGCCGGCTCACGCAGCACCACGGAGAAGTGGGGATAGAGGAGGCGGAAGGCCTCGCGCGAATAGAGATCGGAGACGGGATTGCGCCGCCTGGTTACGGCCGTCTCAACCGCGTGCGCGATGGCGTCAATTCCCGTACACGCCGTTACGTGGCTCGGCTGCGAGAGCGTGAGGTCGGGATCGAGCAGGGCGACCCGCGCAGTGGCCTTCGGATCGCCGCAGGCCATCTTCTGATGGGTATCCGGCTTGGCGATGAGGGCGTAACTCTGGCATTCGCTTCCCGTACCCGCAGTGGTCGGCACCGCAATGAAGGGCAGCATCGGCCGCGTGGCCAGACCGGTCCCC
>CAZGLN010000065.1:851-9181 GCA_964526545.1 uncultured Chthonomonadales bacterium | reverse complement strand
GCCTCCGCCGAGGCCGATGAGGGCTTCCACTTACGCCGACCGCGCGCAGGCCACGCAGGCATCCACATCCCGCGTGGAGGGGTTGGGGTGCACGTCCGAAAAGACGACCGGCTCCACTCCCGCGCCCTCCAGGGCGTGAATGGCTCGCTCGACGTGACCGGCCCGAAGAATGCCAGAGTCCGTAACTATCAGGGCGCGCCGTGCAGGCAGGTCGCGCGTGAGCTCGCCCAGCCGCTCAATGGCTCCCGAGCCGAACACAAGGCGGGTGCGCAGGGTGAAATCGAAGGAGTTCAATGGCATGCCCGCTGTATCGCCCTGCGTCGGTAGAGAAACTCGAAGAGGTTTCCTTCGTGGGGCTGGTCCCACTGCACGCGCGTGGTAGGCAGCGGCCCCAGGTTCAGCCGGTCAATCTTCGCGGAGCGGAGCAGCGCATCCACGAACCCGGGGTCTTCGGTGAGGGCGGTTACCACCAAAGAAGGACCGATGCGCTCCAGCATCTCATTCTGCGGACACTCCAGAACACTTGCGAAGGGGAAGAGAAACTCACGATTGGCCAGCGGATGCTCGAAGGACTCGCAGCGGATGAGAGTAGGCCGCAGATAGGTGCTGCCGTCCAGCTCCACCCGGCGGCCGCCCTCTCGGAATTGCGCCGTTACATCCTCGGCGCCAGGCGTACGCAGACCCTCCTCGATGGCCTGGTCAATGTACTCGGCCATCTTCGGGTTGGCAAAGCCCGCCAGCACGGCATCCTCCGCGTCATAGGGTCGCGGCTCGATGGCCGCGAGCTTGCTCGCCACCGCCTCCGCAATCGCGCCGGCGTGCCTGGGTGTTACGATGGCGGATGCATTTATGCAGCTCCTGCCGCCATTCTCCGCGATGGAGGCCGCCATGATGTCTACGAAGTCTGGCCAGCGCTCCACCATGTCCTCGCCGAGCAGTATCTTGCTCCATCCGGGCCCATGCACTTGAACGGCAGGGTTGCCCGCGTAGCGCTCCACGGTAGAGACATCGCCGAAGATCAGCGCGCGGCCGCAGCTCTCCAGCACCGCCGCGCTGCCTTCGTGGTCGGTGGGATAGAAACTGAAGGCCTCCGGCGGGCATCCCGCCGCAATGAAGGCCTGCGCGATGCGAAACGGAGTCCAGGGTTCCTCGCGCCCGGGCTTGAGCACAACGGGCACCTTCAGCGGAATGGCGGGCATCCAGAGGCTATTGACTCCCGGCGAGTTGCTGGGCAGCACCACTCCCAGGGCCTCGGTTACCGGATAGAACGAGACGGGCACCCCGGCCTGCTCGCCCGCCCCCCGATCCAGCACCTCCCAATCCAGGCCCCGCGTCAGGCCGCGAAGTATCGTCGGCATCTCGGCGAAGACCTGGGCGATCTTGGCCATGTTGCGGCGGACCAGCGTGAGCGGGAGGCCGCTGGTGGCGGAGAGCTGCTCGGCATAGTCGGCCGGTGACTGACGGGCGCCATCGCCGAGCGGCAGATCGGCCTCCATAAAGAGCCGGCCGGCCTCCCTGGATATCTCCAGAAGGCGCCGCACCGGCAGCGCGCGGAGCGCCTCGGCGGTGGAGCGACGCAAGTCGCGCCGGATGATGCCTGCATTCACCTGGCTCACCTCGGCGATGGGCTCGCCCGAGCGCACGCTGGCGATGCGCGGCCTTTCCAGACTGTCGTAGACGCGCCCCTGCCGGAGCGCGGGAAGATGGATCATGTTCGTGCGTTACCGTTGATATGGTTGCGCGGCTCACCCTCGGCCTGTAAGTCCATCGCCAAACAGGCGGCCGCGCAAACTGGGTCTCATTTGCTGCATTCCGCCGACTACCGTTGCGCCTGCGCCGGACCCACTCCCTACTATACGCACCCGAGGGCTCCGGCTATCCGGCCGGCCACCCGTTGGTGCACGGGCAGGAGACGGTACGGGACTTCGCGGGAAGATGCCGGACAATGGAGGCCTTACCTTAGTAGACCCCCTCAATGGTAGCCTTCTGCATCGCGCCGTAGGGCCGCACCTCCCCCACGCCGTCCCACGCGAAACGGCCCCATGGCTCGCGCCGAATGGCCTCGTCGCGCTCCAGGAACCGCGGCATGAAGAACTCCCGCGTGAGCGTGGTAAGCTCCACGCGGCCCCATTCGCCGTATCCCACGGTCTCATCGGTGCGTTCAGGATGAACGACCCGCAAAACTGCGCGAGGCTCGGGTGCATAGTAGGTGATGCTGTAGTTATCCTCCGGCGTGAGCGGCTTGCTGCAGGCCAGACCCATCAGGGTGTTGCCGTAGGTGGGCACGAACTGCGCCCGGTTCTCCAGCACCTCCTCGATGAGGAACCGCACCATCTGCGGCGTCATCTGTGTCCCGCCGCAGAAGACGCCGGTGATGCCCGCCTCCACCACGTTGATCTTCTCGTCCAGCGCCTCCAGCAGCTTGGGCGTGGTGAAGAGGCACGAGACCTTGCGGTGTTTCAGGATAGTTACCCCCTGTTCCACCACATGGTCCTTGTACCGGTTGGCCATTTCGATGTTGCGCTCCGCCAGCAGCCTCTTGACCCATCGCGGGTCCAGATCCACGTGATAGCAGATGCCTCCGCGGTAGTGGGCCAGGTGCTCGATGGTCAGGCGCAGCCGGCGCGGACCCGTTGGCCCGAGCATCAGCCAACTCGCGCCGCGGGGGAAGAAGCGATCGTCCAGATGGTCGCCGAACTCCTCGTAATCGCGCCACTGGTCCTCCCAGCCGATGCGCTGCTTGGGCATACCGGTGGTGCCGCCCGTCTCGAAGACGTAGAAAGGCCGGCCCGCGTAGGCTTTTGGAACCCACCGCTCGTTCGGCTCATCGCGCAGCCATTCGTCCTGAAAGTGCGGGAATCGGTGGAGATCGTCAAACCCGCGCACCTCTTCTCGGGGGTCCCAGCCCGCCTTCGCGGCCCACTCCAGCCAGAAGGGGCAGCCAGTCTCCGGCGAGAAGTGCCACTGCACGATTTCGCGCACATGGGCATCGAGTGCGCGGCGCGCCTGCTCCACGGCAGTCGGCGTTACGAGTGTCTCTGTATTGCTCATCGGCTCCTCACGTCCGTTCCCCAGCCTGCCACAGCGGGTCCTGCTCAGGGAAGATGTTGTTCACCTGCAGATAGTGCCGAGGCTCGCCATCTTGTTTTGCCCAGGGCCTGGTGAGCCCCACGGCGAGGAGCGTTCGGCAGTCGCGAAGCATCGCGCTCAATTGCCGCACGCGGTCCGCCAGCACGGCGCCCGTAACCGGATCGTAGAGCCTGATATCGGTTACCGGCATTTCCAGCCAGCCGTGCGCGTCGGCACATCGAAGCCGCGGGCGCTCCTTGCCCGCCACGCTTCTCACTTCCAGCGTTACGGCGGTGAGGGGCCGCAGCACTCCCAATGAGGCCTCGCCGCGGCCCTGCGGCATGCTTGCGCGCCCATCCTTCCGAGCAAGCTCCGATCCGAAGAGAGCACTTACGCTGTGCCGCGCAACATGCGAGAGCGCCGCGTTTAGCAGTCCCCCATGCGCCTCGGCCAGTCTTCTGAGTGCGCCACGCGATACTTGCCGGTCCTCCACTTCCGGCGGCAGCGAGATGTTCACGGCGCGTTCCACCTCAAGAACGGTTCCCAGCGAGAAGATGCCGCCGCGGTCGTGCAGGTCGGCGCTGGTCCAGGAGTTGGGCCTGGAGAGAACGGGCCGCACAAAGGTGCCGCTCTCCAGATCCAACCCCGCAACGCACACGCGGAGCGATCCGTCCGGCGCGAAATCCATGCGCGTGAGATGGCAGACCATGAGCAGCATGGGGCGCCCTACAGGTGAACAATCTCAACGCCGGGTACACGCTCCGCCAAATACTCCGCCACCAGGCGGCGGTGGCAATGCTCGGCGGTGGGCTCGGAGCAGAGCATCACCGTGGGCACGCTTAGCAGCAGATCGGGCAGTCGTTCGTCCAGGTTGCGCTCACTCAACAGCCGCACGAAGTCCCGCTCGTATACCGCCCACCCCCGCCTGCCTGCCTTGCGCACCTCCCTCAGCATCTCTTCCGTGGGAGCGAGCAGGGGCTCGTGCAGATAGGCGATGCCGCACAACGCGTGGAGAAAGTAGGCCAGATCGTCCTTCTTGGTAAATCCCGCGAGCTGATTGGTGTTGTGAAGCCGGATATCCACCAGCCGCTGGATGCCCGCCTCGCGAAGAAGCTCGAAGAACACGCGTGCAGATTTGCCGGAGAACCCCACCGTGCAGAGTCTCATGAGCATCCTCTCTCCCGCGACCCAATGCGGGCATTCGGCTGGCCCGCGGAGCTGCGTCTAGCCCGTAGCGGCCGCCTCCGCCCGCGCGCCAGGCTGGAAGTAGCGCTCCAGTGTGTCCTTGCTTGGCGGCCTGGTGAGCAGACTCACTACCACCATCCAGAAGGCCGAGCCGAGAACCATCGGCATGACAGGCAGGAATCCGTACACCGTTACATTGACCGGTCCTCTCAGGAACATGTCGCCGAGCGCAGGGAATATCTGCACGAGCTGCGGCGCCGCGGGCGGGCGCGAGGCGCTCTGCCCAGTGCCGGCCCCCTCGGGCCGCCGCCCCTGCATGGATGGCGCCCCCTGTCCGGCACCCGATGCGTTCTGCTGCGTGCGCGCCGCAGCGGGCTTCGGCGCGATGGGATCGCTGTAGACCGTAAGCCACCAGGTGCCCACCATGCAGAAGGTTACCCAGAGAGCGGCGGCCAGGGCGCCCCATTTGGTGCTTCGCTTCCAGAAGAGGGCGGCCAGCATGATGGGCGCGAGCGCGGCGAAGCCCGAGAAGGCGAACCGGATGGCCAGCTCAAAGATGGAGGCCTGATCCTTCAGCTCCAGTGCGATCAGGTAGCTGATGACGCCGATGGCCACCACGAAGGCACGGCCGGTCCACACCTGCGCGCGGTCACCAAAGCGTTTCTTGCCGCCGTAGTAGGCGAAGACGTCCTCCGTGAACATGGTGCAGAGCGCGAGAATCTGGCTGTCCGAAGCCATCACGCAGGCCATGATCCCCGCGCCCAGGATGCCGGAGACGAGGACGCCGGTGTGGTCGGTGAGCAGACGAATGATGACGTCGTCCGCCTCGCCAGGGCGCAGACCCGGATACTGGTGCGCAGCAACCACGCCCAGGTAGACGGAGGGTATCCAGATGGCCGCGATGCAGAGCGGGTAGAAGATCACGGTCCGCTTGAAGTGTGTAACCCGCTCAGCGGTTAAGCACATGATGGCTATGTGAGGAAACATGATGGACGAGAGCGGAATGAAGGTGTAGCTGAAGAACTCTTCCATCGGGATGCGCTCGCGGCTCAGCAACGGCGCCGTACGCGGATTCGCCGCCATCTCCCGCATGATGGTATCGAAACCTTGCAGGCTGCGGGCGATAAGGAGGAACGCGATCGTGCCGAAGGAGAGGAAGAGCACGGTCTGGAAGGTATTGACCCAGGCCGTGCCGCGCATGCCCCCGAAGAAGACGTAGCCCATCACCACGATGGCCACCACCGCGCCGCCGATCTCGTAGCTCACCCAGTGCAGCGGTTTGCCGTCTGGGCCGAGCATCGGCTTGCCGTCCGGGCCGTTGATGACGCTTATGGCCTCCAGAGTCTGCCCGCCGCCCATGACCCCGATGATGATGTAGGGCACCAGCATGGCGGCGGTCAGGGCGAAGATGTAGGTGCCTATGCCGCTGCACTCCCACCGGTCGCGCAGGAACTGGACCTGGGTCATGTGGCCCAAGCGCTTGCCGATGGCCCAGAGGCGCGTGCCTATGAAGAAGATGGTCAGCGGGATGACGAGGGCGGATGCGCTGGCCATTAGTCCGAAGACGCCGATACCGCGCGCATAGGCGAGCCCGGAACTTCCCAGGATGGCAAAGGCCGTCATGTTGGTACCGAACAGGGAGAGCAGAAACACAAACGGCCCCAGCGCGCGGCTGGCGAGGAAGTAGTCCTCGCCCGTGGCCTTGCTCTTGCGGAAGGCGAAGATGCCGATGTAGAGGACAATGGCGAGGTATGCGAAGACGATAAGGGCGGGAATCATGCGCCTGCCTCGCTCCTCTCGTCGGTCGCGCGGCGCGCCTCTACGTGCTCCAGTTCGCTGGGCCATGCGGTACGGACCAGCACCCACATGAGGCAGGATGCCAGGCCCGCGTAGGCGGCATGATAGGCCAGGCCCACGGGGATGAACCCGAAGACCAGCGACTTGTTCGTCCAGTTCCAGAAGTCCTGATGCAGCGCGTAGACCACCAGCACCATCAGGACAAGCAGCGCGTTGCGCATGCGCTCGTTCCTCCCTGCCGCCCCGCGTTGCCTTGCCAGTCCTACGCGGAGGCAGATTTCAGCCCTCGCCCGCCATCGGCTTCACCACGGGCGAGGGCTGACTGTCCAGCTAATGTCGTTAGGACCCGGGCGACCCTACGGCCCACAGGTGAGTCTGCGTGCTGATGTAGAGCGTGCCATTGGCTACCACCGGCGAAGAGTAGACCGGACCGCGCATATCCACTTTGCGGATGAGCCGCATGGTCTTGGACGCTTCCAGGATGACCACGTCGCCATCTTCGGTGCCGACCATCACCTTGCCGTCCACTACCAGGGGCGAGCCCCAGATGTGACTCTTGGTATCGTAGACCCAGTAGGCCTCGCCGGTCTCCGCGTCCAGGCAGTGGATGAACCCGCTGTAGTCCGGCACGAAGACCAGGCCATTGGCGATGGCGGCCGTGCTCATGGAGCGCTTGATCTTGTCGTAGGTCCAGATGGCGCCCGTCTTGGTGATGTCTCCCGTCTTGGTCATGTCCACGCACACGAAGTAGCCCAGGCCTTCGCCGTGTTCAGGATCCTGCCCAATCGCGGTGTAGACTCGGTTCTTGTAGACCACAGGGGTTGCGATAACCTCGCTCGGTCCATCGTAGGTGGCGTATTTCAGAGGCACGCCGTTCTTGGTGCGATAGTGCGGCGGGTTTGCGTCGAAGCGCCAGAGCTCCTTTAGTAGCTGCGTTCCATCCTCCGCGCGCTCCGTCTCCGTGCTGAACCCGTAGAGCCACCCATCGCCGCCCCCGAACACAATCTGCGGCTTGCCATCCACGATAGCGCCGGCGGGAGTGGACCAGTTGGAGTGGAGCGTGCGGCTGGAGATGCCCACTCCCTCCTCGCCATGCAGCTCGCCGGTGTTCTTGTTGACCGCGCAGAGGGCGGGCGCGCGCGGATTGGGCATGTTCGTGTGGGTCCAGTCCACGCCGTTAGAGGTGGCTACCACCACCAGATCGCCGATGACCAGCGGACCGCCGTTGGTGATGTTGTGCGGGAAGACTCCCAGCTCCTGGCGCATGTCGAAGCGCCAGATGATATCGGCATCCGTGGGCTCCAGCGTGGCGGGCGGCTTATTGGGCCCTGCCTTGTACTGCGCCTCGTCCGTGAAGGGGCCGTCGTTGCCGTTAGCCATGCCCTCCAGGTCGAGGCACATGATCTCGCATCGGCTGGTGAGGATGTAGACCCGGTTGCCCTCCACGGTGGGCGAGGAGCAGAGGCCCAGATACTCCCAGTCGCTCACCTTGCCCGTGCCGAGTTTGGGCACGGCCAACTGCCAGAGGAACTTGCCCGTCTTCTCGTCCAGGCAGAGCAGTATGCCGCGGTCGCCCACGTTCTTCGGATCGCGGGGCGATTCGTTGTTCGTGCCTATCAGCACGCGGCCGTTGGCGACGGTAACGTTGCCGTAGGTCTGCGAGCCGAGCTTGGCCACCCACTTCACGTTGCGGGTGGTGGCCATGTCGATCTCTTCCGTGTTCCCCTTGAATCTGCCAGGCACGAAATCGTCAATGATTCCGGTCTCCGGCGAGACCATGTTGCGCTCCATGGTCCTGCCCCAGGTGGGCCAGTCCGCGGCGCGTGCAATGGCGGTGCCTAGTAGAACGGTTGCAACGGCTGCTAGCCATCTCGCCGGGTTCTTTCTCATTTCCAAGTCTCCTTGAAGCGCGGGCGACGAAAGTTCACGCGCCATGGCGGCGCAGTAGATGCGCGATGTCCGTATACTGCTCCGGTTTGGCCGGAGCGAAATCAGCGAACTCGCCTCGTCGGCCCCGTTCGCATTCCTGCAGATAGTGGCCTCGTATGGGCGCCCCATGAGCCAGCAGCGCCTCAACGGCCTGCGCGGAGCCGCTGACGATGGCCCATCCAAGCGGCGCATTACGGTGCGCCGGGCCTGAATCGGCATCCAGATCCGCGCCGGCTCTCGCCAGGATGCCTACGACGCGGCTCGCGTTGTGCCAGGCAGCCACGTGCAGCGGCGTGGCCTCGTCGTAGCCGGCGCGCTCCATGGGGTCGGCGCCATGTTCCAGCAGGAGA
>CAZGLN010000065.1:237-822 GCA_964526545.1 uncultured Chthonomonadales bacterium | reverse complement strand
CATGCAGCGGCGTGGGCGCGAGCGTGTAGGCGTAGATGTGCTCTGCCTCCGATCCCAGGGGCTTGAAGGGCGGCCGGTCCGTGCGTGCCTTCACGCATTCGGAATCCCGCGCAATGCACTCGCGAAGCAGGGTCAGATCGTCGAGGGCCACGGCCATGAAGGCATCCGCCTTCGCCCCTCGCGAGAGCAGATACCGGCACACCTCCGGACGGTCCGCCGCCATGTACTGCGCCGGCGTGGACTCGTGGTCCACGTCCTTCGCCTCGATATCGGCGCCACGGTCCAGCAGAAAGGCGGCCGCCTCGATACTGCCCGCGAAGTGGAGCGGAGTCTGGCCGTCGCCGCCGCGCGCGTGCACAAGGCCGGGATCGCCCTCCAGAAGTTCGCGCAGGCGGTCCAGATGAGAGAAGCGCGCGGCGGCGTGCACATCCACTACGGCGCCGCGCGCAATCAGGGCCTCGGCAATCGAGGCCTCCGCGCAATCGAGCACGCCGTAGCTGCCCGCCCACCACCGGCTTCGCCCGTTGATATCCGCGCCGTGCTCAAGAAGGATGTCCACCATGCGCAGGTTGCCGTTGGACGAGG
>CAZGLN010000065.1:0-159 GCA_964526545.1 uncultured Chthonomonadales bacterium | reverse complement strand
CCAGCCGCTCTGCGTCGCCCTCACGCACGGCGCTCTTAAACTGCTCCTCAATGGTGGGGGTGGCGGTCATGGGTGCTCACGAGTTGGGAGTCACGCGGATGTTGTCTATGTAGCAGCGGAAGAGGCTCTGCGGCGAGAAGCCGTAGAGGCCCGGCGCGC
>CAZGLN010000064.1:14656-16290 GCA_964526545.1 uncultured Chthonomonadales bacterium | reverse complement strand
GTGTAACCCCCATCGAGCTTATTGACAAGGCCATCGAGATCGCCTCGCGGCCCGGCGTTATCTTCTGCTCCTTTGGCGACATGTTGCGCGTGCCGGGCACAAGCCGCGACCTGCTCTCTGTAAAGGCGCAGGGCGGTGATGTGCGCATCGTCTATTCGCCGGTGGACGCCGTGCGCATTGCTCAGCAGCACCCCGAGGCCGAGGTGGTCTTCTTTGCGGTGGGATTCGAAACCACGGCGCCTGCCAACGCAATGGCCGTGCTGCAAGCCCATGCCGCGGGCGTGCGCAACTTCTCGCTTCTCGTGTCCCATGTTCTGGTGCCGCCGGCAATGGAGGCGGTACTCTCCTCCCCCGACCGACGCGTGCACGGATTCCTGGCCGCCGGCCATGTGTGCACCGTTGCGGGATACTCCGCCTATGAGGAGATCGCCCGAAGGTTTCGCTGTCCGATAGTGGTCACGGGATTTGAGCCGTTGGACATCCTGGACGGCATCCGTATGTGCGTGGCGCAGCTTGAGGAGGGGCGCGCGGAGGTGGAAAACCAGTACGCGCGCGTGGTGCGCCGTGACGGTAATCCGGCCGCCATGGAGGCGGTGAATCGCGTCTTTCAGGTCTCCGATCGGAAGTGGCGCGGCGTTGGTTTTATTCAGGCTTCCGGTCTCCGCCTTGCGCCGGAGTTCGTCATCTACGATGCCGAGCAGCGCTTCGGAGGTGCGGTGTATGGCGATTCGGACCAGACCGAGTGCATCAGCGGCCTGGTGCTGCAGGGCGTGAAGAAGCCGGCGGAGTGCCAATGGTTTGCCACCCGCTGCACCCCGGAGAGCCCGATGGGAGCCACGATGGTTTCAAACGAGGGAGCCTGCGCGGCCTACTATCGGTACCGGCGCCGAGCGACGCCCGCGCAAGTCTAGGGGTCCCTTACGAGGAGCCGCGCAGGCAAGCCTCCGCTTGCCTTCCCGTTGCCTGCGGCGGCTCGGAGCAGTCCTAGCGGATTGGAGGTGCCGTCTTGAATCTGCAGTGCCCCGTTCCACTGCGCAGATACCCCCGCGTCCTGATGGCGCATGGCGGCGGCGGGCGCTTGATGCACGACCTGATCTCGCGACTCTTCGCCGATGCGTTCTCCAATCCGTATCTCGATAGACGCCACGATGGCGCGGCGCTGGATGTCAGCAGCCTGGAGCGAGCCGCCTTCACCACGGATGGTTATGTGGTGCGTCCGCGCTGGTTTCCAGGCGGCAACATCGGTGAGCTTGCTGTATACGGTACGGTGAACGATCTTGCCATGTGCGGCGCGACGCCGCTCTACCTGGGTGCGGCATTCGTGCTCGAGGAAGGTCTCGAGATTGAGGAGCTGTGGCGCATAGCGCTTGCTATGAGGCAGGCTGCGGACCGAGCAGGAGTGCACATCGTTACAGGCGACACCAAGGTAGTGGATCGCGGCAAGGGTGATGGAGTCTTCATCACGACCTCGGGAGTTGGGAAAATCCCCGCTGGCATTGAGATTGCTCCCCAGCACGTGCGGCCGGACGACGTCATTTTGCTTAGCGGCGACATTGGGCGGCATGGCATGGCCATCATGGCGGTGCGCGAGGGTCTGGAGTTTGAGAGCGCAATCGAGAGTGACTGCGCGCCGC
>CAZGLN010000064.1:1101-14646 GCA_964526545.1 uncultured Chthonomonadales bacterium | reverse complement strand
TGGCGGCGGTAACCGCCGCGGCGCCTTCCGTGCGGTGTCTTCGCGACTTGACTCGCGGAGGTCTGGCGAGCGCACTGGTGGAGATTGCCGAGGCCTCCGGACTCTGCCTGCGCATCTCGGAGACGCACATTCCCGTGCGCGAGGATGTTCGCGGCGCCTGCGAGATACTCGGTTTCGATCCTCTCTACGTGGCCAACGAGGGGCGCTATATCGCAATTGTCGCACCCGAGCAAGCCACCGCCGCCCTGGCGGCCATGCGATCCGTGGATGTCTCCCGCGACGCGGTAATCATTGGGCATGCGGAGGCCGCCGAACATGGCGAGGTCATTCTGCGCAGCACTATCGGGGCCAACCGTGTGGTGGACATGCTGAGCGGCGAGCAGCTGCCGCGCATCTGCTAGATATCGCGGGAGAAGACAGGGATTTCCAGGGGCTCTGGCGTAGTAGGGAGCGGCCTAGCCAGGCCGTCCACCAATCACATGTCCAGGAGCGCCCCATGGCGAACATACCGATCGGTCTTCAGCTCTACTCCGTGCGCGAGGACTGCGCGCGCGACCTTCCGGCCGTGCTCAGCGCCGTTGCCAAGATGGGTTACGTGGGCGTGGAATTCGCCGGATACTACGGCTATTCGGCCGAGGACCTGCGCAAGCTGCTTGACGACAACGGCCTGAAGTGCTGCGGCACCCACACGGGCATTGACACCATCCTCGGCGACAATCTCCAGGCTACCATTGACTTCAACAAGACACTTGGCAACATCTACTTGATTGTCCCGGGTCTTCCCGGCCAGTACACTCAGTCCCGCGCTGCGTGGCTTGAGACCGCCAAGCTCTTCAACGAGGCTTCGGCGCGCGCTGGCCAGCAGGGCATGCTGGTGGGCTACCACAACCACCACACCGAGTTCACTCCGCTGGACGGTGAACTGCCCTGGGATACCTTTTTCGGCAACACCGTGAAGGAAGTGGTGATGCAGCTCGACACCGGCAACGCTCTGCACGGCGGCGCGGATGTGGTGCCCTTCCTCGAGCGCTATCCGGGGCGGGCTCTCACGGTCCACCTCAAGGAGTACTCCAAGACGAATGACAAGGCCCTGATTGGCGAGGGCGACGTGCGCTGGGATCAGATTTTCAATCTCTGTGAGACCTCTGGCGGCACGCGATGGTACATCGTGGAGCAGGAGAGTTACGCCTATCCGCCGCTGGAGTGCGTGGACCGCTGCCTCCAGAAGCTGCGCGCGATGGGCAAGTAGTGCACGACACGAAAGTGCAGGGAGAGTGAGAGAGTTACCATGTTACTGAGATCGGCCCTCGGGCTGCTTGCGTCCATGCTTCTGATGGCATCGCAGAGCGCGGATGGTCAGCGGGAGCAGCGACGCCCGACGCGGGTGCGCATCGCTCTGCAGCTCTACTCCGTGCGCGACGATGCGGCCAAGGATCTTGCGGGCGTACTCAAGCAGGTGAAGGCCATGGGCTACCAGGGAGTGGAATTCGCGGGTTTCTATGGAAAGTCTGCGGAGGAGATCAAGCGCCTGCTGGATGAGAACGGGCTGGTGGCCTGCGGCAGCCATACCCCTCTCGATGACCTGCTTGGGGAGAAGTTCGAGAAGACGGTCGCCTTCAACAAGACAATCGGCAACCGGTATCTCATTGTTCCGTGGCTCCCGCCGGATCGGCGCAAGGATAAGGCCGCATGGTTGGAGACCGCGAAGCTCTTTAACGAGATTAGCGAGAAGCTCAGGCCCCACCAGATGTTCACCGGCTATCACAACCACACGGAGGAGTTTCGCCAGTCGGAAGGCGGCACGGACTGGGACATCTTCTTCGGCAACACCAACAGGCGGGTGGTGATGCAGCTGGATACCGGAAATGCGCGGGTTGCGGGAGTTGACGTTACCCCGTTCGTCTCCAAGTATCCGGGCCGAGCGCGGACGGTCCACCTGAAGGAGCATTCCGCGACAAACGAAAAGGCGCTGCTGGGTGAGGGCGACGTACCGTGGAAGACCCTGCTGCCGCTGCTCCGCGACGTGGGCCGCACGGAGTGGTTCATCGTGGAGCAGGAGAGCTACGCCTACCCACCGATGGAGTGTGTGGCGAAGTGTCTGGTTAACCTGAAGAAACTGATGTCCGAGGCGGGCATACAGCCTGCCCCCTAGCCTAACGTCGGTTGTACTCGGGAGTGGATTATGTCTGGAATCTGGACCTCTGTTGTCCGGTTGAAGGTCGCCGCGTTGCTCATAATGCTCGCGATTGCGCCCGCCTCTGCCGTAGAACGGGGATTCGTCGCCCTGTTCAACGGCACCAATCTGGATGGATGGACTCTCGTGGGCGGCCGAGGACCGGGGTACGTGGTCAAGGATGGACTGCTCGTCTGTCCGCGGGAAGGTGGAGGGAATCTCTACACCGAGAAGGAGTACCAGGACTTCATCTTCCGGTTTGAGTTTCGCGTGGAGCCTGGCGGCAACAATGGCGTAGGCATTCGCGCGCCGCTCACCGGCGATGCGGCCTACCTCGGCATGGAGGTCCAGATTCTGGATGATTACGATCCGAAGTACGCCAATCTCTATCCAACCCAGTACCATGGCTCCCTCTATCGCATAGCCGCCGCCCGCCGCGGGGCGCTTAAGAAGGCGGGAGAGTGGAACAGCGAGGAGATAAGCGCACAAGGACGCCGTATAAAGGTGACTCTGAACGGCAAAGTGATAGTGGACGTGGACCTGAACACCATCACCGATCCCGCCGTGCTCATGGAGCACCCGGGCATGCTGCGCGATCGCGGCCACATCGGTTTCCTCGGACATGGCAGCCTGGTGGAGTTCAGAAACATCCGCATCCGCGAGCTGCCCAGCGTCGAGCGGGACAACACACCGCCGAAGGGCTTCGTAGCGCTCTTCAACGGCAAGGACCTCACCGGCTGGAAGGGATTGGTCTCGCCGGACAAGGGACCGCCCGGCAGGGCCGCGCTCACTCCCGCCCAACTCGCCGAGGCGCAGGCGGCGGCCGACCGGCAGATGCGCGAGCATTGGCGCGTAGAAAACGGCGCCCTGGTGTATGACGGCAAGGGGCAGAGCCTCTGCACGGCCAAGGACTACGGAGACTTCGAACTGCTGGTGGACTGGAAGATACACCCCGGCGGAGACAGCGGCATCTACTTGCGCGGTACGCCTCAGGTGCAGATATGGGATAGACCGGAGGGCTCCGGCGGACTATTCAACAATCAGAAGAACCCCAGCCAGCCTCTGAACAAGGCGGATAGACCGCCAGGAGAGTGGAACCGGTTCCGCATACTGATGGTCGGCGACAAGGTGCATGTGTACCTCAACAACGAGCTTGTAGTGCGAGCCACTGTCATGGAGAACTACTGGGAGCGCGACAAGCCCATCTATCCCATTGGTCAGATTGAGCTGCAGCATCATGGCGACCGGCTGGAGTTCAAGAACATCTACATACGCGAAATCCGCGCGACTCCGAACACCGTAAGCAGAGGATAGTCAGTGATGTTTGAGAGAGTAAGCCGCCGTAGACTGCTATCGGGTGCCGTATCCGTGGGAGCGCCGTTTCTGCTGCTGAGAACGAGCCGGGCCGATAGGCGCTCCGAGAAGCTGAATGTTGGCGTCATCGGGGTTGGCGGTCAGGGTGGGTACAGCCTCGATGGTGTTGCGGCCGAGAACGTGGTAGCACTCTGCGACGTGGACGAGAACAACCTGGCCAGGGCGGCAAAGCGGTTCCCCGATGCACGCACCTACACCGATTACCGCCGATTAGTGGAACAGAAGGGCCTGGATGCCGTGGCCATCTCCACACCGGATCACACACATGCCACGGCAACTGCGGCAGCCCTCCAGGCGGGACTCCACGTCTATTGCGAAAAGCCCCTCACCCATTCCGTCTATGAGGCCCGCCGCATCACGGAGCTCGCGCGGCAGCGCGGTCTAGCTACCCAGCTGGGCACACAGATTCACTCGGGCAGCAACTATCGGCGGGTGGTCGAGCTGGTTCGCGCCGGCGTGATCGGCGATATCTTCGAGGTCCATGTGTGGTGCGACCGCGTCTCTCCGGAGCCGGAGCTTCCCACGGACCGTCCGCCAGTCCCGCAAGGGCTCCACTGGGACCTCTGGATCGGCCCGGCGCGGATGCGGCCCTATCATCCGACCTACTGTCCGCATCACTGGCGCTGGTGGTGGGAGTTCGGCAACGGAGTGCTCGGCGACATGGGCTGTCACCATATAGACTTGCCCTTCTGGGCGCTTGGCCTAACGCGGCCGTTGACAGTGGAGGCCGAGGGCCCGCCGGTGCACAGTGACCACACCCCGCCGTGGCTCATCGTGCGCTACTCGTTCGCCCATCCGCAGACTGGCCAGACGCTTCCTCTCACCTGGTATCACGGAGGCAAGCGCCCCCGCTACTTCACGGACGCCGAGATGCCGCGATGGGGCGATGGCACGCTCTTCGTGGGCACCAAGGGAATGCTGCTGGCGGATTACGGCCGGCGGGTTCTGCTTCCGGAAGCGCGGTTCAAGGACATCAATCCACCGCCTGCCAGCATCCCGGAATCGCCCGGTCACCACGCAGAGTGGCTGCAGGCGATACGCACCGGCGGCAAACCCTCCTGCTCGTTCGATTACTCTGGCCCGCTTACCGAGGCTGTGCTGCTGGGCTGCGTAGCCTATCGAAGTGGCGCAAAGCTGGAGTGGGATGCGGAGGCGCTGAAGATACCAAACGCGCCCGAAGCGGAGCGCTATCTGCAGAGGTCCTATCGGCGTGGGTGGAAGCTAGGCTAGGTCCCAGGCACACCGGATGGCAGGGAGCGCGCGAACCGGTCCTCCAGAACTCTTGCGCTCGGATGGCTCACGCCCGCATAGGCGCTTCGTTCTGCCTGAGACCATGGCGCTGGCCGCCATCGGCTGCCTCGACCTGGTGTTCAGCTCCATTCTGCTGGCAACGGGTCACGCCTATGAGGCCAATCCACTGTTTCGCGTGGTCCTTGCCGAGATGGGACCGCCGGGTTTCGTTCTGCTGAAGTTCGGCATGCTGGCGGGCCCTCTTGCGCTGGCCGAATCGGCACGAAACCGCAATGAACGGCTGGTGCGCATGCTCCTGCGCGTCTGCCTTGCGGCTTATACTGCCATACTGATAGTGGCCTTCTGCCATTTGGCTGCTGCAGCCGTTGAGAGCGGTCACGCCGCAACCTACACCTGGGGACTCGAGTAATGCACCTGATGCTAGCTGAGATAAGAGAACAGCCCGATCGCGTAGAGGAGGTTCTTGCGGGGGCAAGGGAGGCTGTCTCAGGGCTTGTAAGAGTGGTGCACGACAATGACATTCGGTTCGTCGTGATTGCGGCGCGGGGAACATCGGACCACGCCGCCACCTACCTCAAGTACCTGCTCGAGATTGTAGCGGGCATTCCAACGGCTCTCGCCGCGCCCTCTGTCTACACGCTCTACGATGCGCATTTGCGGCTGGGCAATGTGCTTGTGATAGGCATCTCGCAGTCTGGCCAGGGTGCGGATATCGTGCAGGTCCTCTCTTCGGCACGATCGGCTGGGGCGCTCACTGCTTGCATCACGAACAACCCCTCGTCACCGA
The DNA here is from genome assembly GCA_964526545.1 of uncultured Chthonomonadales bacterium. Lineage (GTDB taxonomy): Bacteria > Armatimonadota > Chthonomonadetes > Chthonomonadales > CAJBBX01 > CAZGLN01. Next base: position 9,061 of record CAZGLN010000064.1, on the reverse strand, counting down.
TTACGGATGTGAGCGACCACGTGCTATTGTGCAACGCTCGTGAGGAGCGCGCGGTCGCAGCGACAAAGACATATACGACGACCCTCGCGGTCGGCGCTCTGCTGGTCTTCACCCTGGCTGATCGCCGCGACTTGATGGATGCCCTTCTCCAAGTGCCGGACTGGATGCGATCCGCGCTCGGCACCGACGACCAGATTGCCTCCAGCGTGGATCGTTATCGCTACATGTCCGAATGCGCGGTGCTGGCGCGCGGCGTCAACCAGGCGACCGCGCTTGAAGTGGCCCTCAAACTGATGGAGACGAGCTACGTGGTGGCGAAGCCCTACTCGGGCGCCGACTTCATGCATGGCCCGGTAGCCATGGTGCACGAAGGCTTCCCCTGTTTCGTTTTCGCGCCGGCCGGCCGTGCCTATCCTTTCATGCTGGAGACCGCGTTGAAACTGCGGGAGCGCGGCGCCGAGCTCTGCGCGATCTCGAACGAGCCGGAGATGTGCTCTCTTGGCCACTTCTCTTTTGCGCTTCCCGCGGGCGTGCATGAACTCGTCAGTCCATTGGTTGCCGTGGTGCCCGGGCAGCTTCTGGCGTATCATTTGGCGGTAACCCGCGGCGGCAATCCAGACCGGCCTCGAGGCCTGGCAAAGGTCACCGTCACACGTTGATGGGTTCAGGGAGCATGGGCGACAGCGATGTTTGACGTGGGGCGGCTTGCCGATAGATTTATCGAGATGTGCCGGGTCAATACGCCGGCGCGTCGGGAGGCAGAGCTTGTCGGTCTCGTGCAGGCCCGCCTGGAGCGGCTCGGTCTGGAGTGCGTGCGCGATGAGGCGAATGCGGCGACAGGCGGCGACTCAGGAAATCTGATCGCCACGCTTCCAGCAACTGCGGAGGCCTTGCCGCTCTTCTTCTCGTGCCACTTCGATACGGTCGAGCCGAACCCCGGCCTGAAGGTGGTGATGGAGGACGGCCTCATACGCTCGGACGGCTCAACCATTTTAGGTGCCGATGACAAGGCCGGCATGGCGCCCCTCCTGGAGGCGATCGAGTATCTGGTAACAAGCGGCGAGCCGCATGGCCTGATTCAGCTTGTGCTTACGGTCTCGGAAGAGGTGGGACTGCTTGGCGCGCACAACTTGGACCGCTCTCTCGTCCGGGCACGCCACGGATACGTGCTCGATACGGGTCCTCCGGTCGGCAGCATCGTCTACACGGCGCCAACCCAGGATACGCTCGAAATCGCGATTGATGGGCGGCCGGCCCATGCGGGCTTCGAGCCGGAGAGAGGTATCTCTGCCATCGAAATCGCGGCCGATGCCATCGTGCACATGCACCTTGGGCGCATTGATCATGAGACCACCGCGAATGTCGGCATCATTCAAGGCGGGAGCGCCACCAACGTGGTCTGTCCGCACGTAACAATGTGGGCGGAAGCACGAAGCCGAAACCCGGAGAAGCTCCGATTTCAGGTGGAACACATGCGCTTCGCGCTCACAAACAGTGCAGCCGCCCGCGGTGGCCGCGTTGAAGTCAAGGTGATGCGACAGTACGAGACGTATCGCCTGGAGCCCTCGGACAGTGTCATCGTGCTGGCGAGCGAGGCCGCGGCCAGGCTAGGCCTGGAAGTCAAGCTGAGAGAGGCCGGCGGCGGCAGTGATGCGAACGTCTTCAACACCTATGGCTGGCAGACATGCGTGCTGGGCACGGGCATGCGTAACATCCACACGCACGAGGAGTGTGTACATGTGGATGACCTGGTGCGGCTTGCCGAATGGGTTGTGGAAATCTGCCGGGCGGCGCGTGGAGTTGCCGCGTAGTGTCCTGCGCAGCGTCTGCCGTCAAGGGCGGCGCCTCGGCCGCTCAACAGAGCGAAGGAGGTAGCAGATTCCTGCGGCGCCTCGGTCGGCGGCCGTCCTCCAGCAAAGTATCGCGCGCATCAGTGTGTGCAGTCTCGCGCGGAACCTAAGTGCGGAGATAATCGTTCTACCCATGCTTGCTCGCGCCAAGGGACGAGTTGTCGAGATTACCTCGGAGCATCCTGACCTTCAGGAGCTGGTGGTCGAGGTATCGGGGCAACGTCGAAGCGCCATCGCCTATTCCGCGCTCGTCGGAAGAGTGCGCGTTGGGGAAATGGTGCTGCTCAACACGTGGGCCGTGGAGTTGGACTTGGGGACAGGCGGGGCGGACTTCGTCATCGCGTCCGAAGATCAGACGACGGTTGATGCCGCGCCGGTTGGCCACGTGATGAAGCTGCGTTATACCCCTCTGCAGCAGCCCGTACTCGCCGCGGAAGCGCCCGAGAGCACGTGGCACAGCGAGGTTGCCGGCTTTCAGTCGCTTGAGATGACCCCCGTTGTCTGTGCCGAGCTGCACAGCCAGCTGCCGGCGATCGCCGCCGCGGCGAAATGGGAGACGCACGGGGCGGCCCGTGTAGCCTACGTAATGACTGACGAAGCCGCCCTCCCCCTGGCGTACAGTCACCTGGTGCGCGATCTCCGCGAGAAGGGGCTTATTGACGTAACCATTACGAGCGGTCAGGCGTTCGGAGGAGACTACGAGGCGGTCAACCTCTACTCCGCGCTGGCCGTGGCGAAGGTGGCGGGCAAGGCGGATATTATTATCGTTGGCCAGGGACCCGGCAATACGGGCACTGAGACTCCTCTCGGCTTCTCGGGCATCGCGCAGGGTATTGCGCTCAACGCGGTTGCCGCTCTGGACGGCACACCGATTATTGCCGCGAGGCTCAGCTTCGCGGACCGAAGACCTCGGCATTTCGGGTTGAGTCACCATACGCGCACGGTGTTGGAGCGCGTAGTGCTCGTGCCGATACTGGTGCCGATCCCTCGATTGCCGGACGTCGAGCGCTACTTCCTGGAGCAGGCGATCGAGTCCGGTGATCTGGTGGATAGGCACGACTTCATCACCGTGGATGCCAACGTGGGCCTGGAGGCGCTGCTGCGCACGGACATCCCCGTTACGACGATGGGGCGCACGATTTCAGAGGAGCGTGCCTTCTTCCTCGCCGCTGCCGCGGCGGGCCTTCTTGCCGGGCAGTGGATCGGCGACATGGTTCCCCGGGAGTTTCGCAATGCCTGAGGTGCTCCGCTCACGCTACGCGTACAACGGCCGACTCATCCGGCTGCGCATAGACACCGTTCGCCTGGACGACGGCACGAAGGTGGAACGGGAGATTGTGGAGCATCAGGGAGCGGTGGCTGTGGTCGCCATCACCCGGCAGAGACACGTGCTCCTTGTGAGTCAATACCGGCCCGCCGTCGGGGAGACACTTCTGGAGGTTCCGGCCGGAACGCTGGAGCCAGGTGAGGATATCTCGGAGTGCGCACTGCGCGAGCTGCGCGAAGAGACCGGTTGGGAGGCCAGGCACCTGGAGCCGCTCTTCACCCAGTATCTCGCGCCGGGCTACTCGAGTGAGGCCCTCCACGTCTTTCTCGCGCTCGACTTATCGCCCAGCACGAAAGGCGGAGACGCAGACGAGCAGATCGAGGTGACATCCCTGCCTCTCCGCGACGTCGGCTCATTGATCCTTTCAGGCGGCATCAAGGATGCCAAGAGCATCGCGGCGCTCCTGGCTGCCGAGCAGTACATCGTCAGGATTGAGAGGGAAAGGGATCCCGCGCTCGAGCGCTGGTACGAAACCGGTCGCTTGCCCTAGGGCTTGGTCGTGGAGAGGGTCATCTTCTCGGTTGACACCAGACCCGCCGCATTGAAGGCACGGACCTCCAGGGTGCGCTGTGCGCTGCCGCCCGCGACGGTGATGGAAAAGCCCTCCAGGTCGGAATCGAAAATCCCATCGTTGGCCGATGCGGCTAACCACTCTCCGCCGTCCAGTCTGTACTGCACGCCCGTTACCGGAACCAGCTTCTGCAGCACCGCGCCCAGTATGCGCACTGCCCCATCCGGTCCTGCGGTGGTTGCGGACTTGAAGAGGAAGAGCGAAGGCGGGCTGTTGCATATAACGACCGGCTCCGAGATGACGCTCGTGGTCTGTGGGTCGTCCGCATTGCTGGGCCGATCGGATGCGGTGACGCGGAACCGATAGACGCCGTCGGGCAGCCGGGTGGTATCCACGCTGCGTCTGGGCTCGCGCGTCTGAGCCATTCCGGAGGAGCCAGGCGCACCAGCAGGCTCCGCTGGCCGTGCTGTCTCCAGGTTATTCTCACGCGTTCTCTGCAGAATGGCCTCGCGCAGCTCGATTGGGAGATCGGGGTGCTGATCCAACTGAGCCTTGACATCCTGCACCGACCTGGGGGCCGGTCGGGCGTTTGTAGCGCTGCCTCTCCCCGCTTCGGACCGGGGCTGTTCAGCGGGTTTTGTGCCGCCCTGAGCCACAGGCGCCGGCAGCCAATCCGTGCCGTTGCGCGAAACCTGAAGATCGAAGCTAAGCGTGTCCTGATCCGGATCGGTGGCTTCCCAACGCACGGTCTGGATGCCTGACCAGCGCTCCCCTCCGGAGGGTGACCCGAATGCCAGCCGAGGCGCCTGGTTTTTCGGAAGATAACTGACGGAAAGCTCACGCAGCGCGGGGCTAGTGGTTCCATTCTCTGAGGCTAGTCGGATTCTGTACTGGATGTAGCGGCCAGGGGGGCTGATTACACGCGCATTGTCGGGCCCGCCGCTGGGAGGCGCCCAGTCGGTCCAAGTGGTGTCCGGCTCGGCAACGTTGCCCGTGCGGGTGTGCAGCGCGATTGTGGTGCCGGCGGGGGTGGCGGCATTCCACCGGATGGCACCCCAGCGCGCCACGGTGCGCGCATCATGCACCACGGACTCGAACACGCCCTCGCTGTTTGCAGCGGCCGCGGCCCGCAGCAATTCGGCGGAGCTACCCGTGCCGGCGTAAACGGTCCCATCTGCCGCGGCGGCCAGGGAGAGCACGGTCAAATCCGCCTTGCAGTCCAGGGGCATCACGGTGTCATTCTGGCCAATGGCGTACACGGTGTTGCCCGCCGCCGCGAAGGCCTCGCCGTTCTGGCATACGGTGAGTGCGGTGAAAGGCATGCTCGCCTTGTCGAAGAGCACCCGCGCGTTGCCGTCGCTGGAGATGACATAGAGAACGCCTCTCGGCGCCGTAGCGACCAGCAGTCTTCCGTCACTGCGGACCGCAAGCGCCGTTACGCTCTGTTCCGGCGCGTCAAACACCACCTCCACCCTACGCTCTTTCCCTGCCGTCACGGAGTACCCGGTACACATCGCCTCCGCCGGAGGTGCCGGCGTAGATGGTTCCATCGGAGCCGACGGCGAGGGCCATCACGTGCTCCTGATTCGTGTTAAGCAGGGTCTTCATGCTGCCGTCTGCCGTGATGCGGTAGACCTTGCCGCCTCCACCCCCCGCGGCCGCGAGCAGATTGCCATCCGTATCGCGCGCGAGGGCGAGGACATACTTCTCCTGGAGCTCCTGTACCAACTTAAACCCGCCGGCGGGCTCTACGCGGTAGATCCTCCCGTTGGGACCCGTTCCAGCCCAGATCACGCCGTTCGGGTCCACCAGCACGGAATGCACCGAAACCTCGGGGAGCTGGGCGATAGTGCTCACCTTGCCGTCCGAAGAAAACCGAAGCAGTCTTCCCTGTGTACCAGTGCCCGCTACCAGCCCGCCTCGGCCGTCCAGAGCCAGGCACCAGAGGAAGCTCTCCGTGGTCTGGCATAGTCGTGAGAGCACCCTGGTCAGGACCAGGTCTCCCTGGGTGTTGACCGTCACCCCGTTCATCGTTCCCCTGGACATGTCGGTTCGGGAGACCTGGCGCCACGTCCGCGCCAACCGCGCAACTGGAGCCTCCGGTGTGCCCTGCCGCGCGGAGGCGGATGAGGCCGTCTCATCCAGCGTTTCGTTCGCTTCCGAGGCGGCCTTTGCCGGCTTCTGGTCCGTGTTCTTAGGTCTCTCCACCGGGCGCGCGGGACGCTGGCTCGCGGCGGTCGCCACGTCAGCGGGGTCCCGCCCATTTTCAAGCGATCGAGATGCCTCGAAATCGGCCTGGACCTCCAGGCGGCCGCCCGCAGATGGTGGCTGAGGCGGCGGCCCTCCCGGATCGCCAGCGGCTGCCCCGATTTCGCGGTTATCGCGCTTACGGACATTGATGGTCAGAGTCTGTGTGCCCGAGACCACCCAATCGGTCGGCTCAATCACGCGCACCTCGTCGCGATCCAGACGTACTCCGCTCGACTTGGTGCTGCGCATGATGGCATCGAGCGGAGCCGGCAGCCCCGCCATGCGCTGGCCTTCGGCCGTTACAGCCGTGGTCGGCAGCCATAGTCGAACAACGATTTCCGTCCCTCGCTCGCGTTCGAGCAGGCGCTGTATCATCTGCCGTACATTGGCGGGCGGGGCCTGCTGCGGATCCTGCGGCGCGGAAGGGCGGATGATGAGCCCGCCGAAGGCGAGACTGGCGGGCGGCGCGCCTCCCCGCACCAACAGGGTGTATGTGCCGTCAGCGGCGGAAGGAGGCACCTGCACCGTTACAGTGCGCGTTACGGCGGGCTGCTTATAGGGCTTGATGACCACGCCCACTTCCACGCTCTGGCCGGGCTCCAGCCTACCCTCACGCACGTAAACGCGCTCAATCTGTGCCGTGGGCCTGCCGCTCTCAATCTCTACCTTCACCCTGGCCGATTTTACAGCGACTGGATAGAAGGGATTGTTCGCCAGAATGCTCAGCATTTCGTCCAGGTCGGCGGTGGCGGCAGAATCGATGGACCGTGCATCGAAGACGGTGTTCGTCCGCTCGATGCTCCCAACCTCATCAGCCTGTACGGAGGTCGCGATTCTGGCGAAAGCCGCTCCTGGCGTGCCGCGTATTTCGGCAACGCCAGTTGCCACCGCGCTGGAGATGAGGGCGCTCGAAAGATTGGGATGGGCCACAACCTGCGATCGGAAGGTTTTTCGCCGACCCGTGGAACGGTCCGTCACCTCGGCCTCGACAGGAATGAGGCGAGGCTGCTTGCCCAGAACGCCACTTACGGAGAAGGTGCGATCTTGGAGTGAGGAGCCCACGATGGGGCCCGGTGTGCCGATCTTGTACGACGCGCTGATGAGCGGATATACATCGTGAATGTAGGCGGAGCAGATGGGGGCTTCCAAGGGACCTATGCCCATGAAGGGATGCCCAAAGCCGAGGATGCGCCGCTCCTTGCGGTAGGTGACCGTGCCGATGGATCCCATCGTAAAATCGCCCACGGAGAGCATCATGCTGAAAGCCGCGCCGGGCTCCAGCGGCGCACCCTTGAAATCCGCGGCCTGGCCCGCGGCGCCGCGGGCTGTAACCAATTCGACGTTGTAAGGTTCGAATGCCTCCGCCAGCTTCTTGCGTGCCAGTGGCGAGAGGTTCCCGCTGATAACCGTCGTTGCGCACGGCCGCAGTACCGCCGTCTGAGAGGTGGATGCCAGCCAGCGCGTGCGCGGCGCGCTCAGGACGACCTTGGTGATTCGCCGGCTGCCGATCTGGAGCGGCCGTGGCAGATGCACGACGGTGGGAGACGAGTAGGATCGGGCAGCGACGGGCGACTCTGGCAGGCGTGTGTCCCAGGCTTCCAGCATGTCCTCAATGGGTGTTACGCCGCCGAGCGGCTCCTTCGTCAGGGACTCCGCTTGTGAGAAGGCACCGATTATCTTGCCGTCAATGTAGATCGGGCTTCCGCTCATGCCCTGGATTTTGAATGCGCCGCGCGAAGTGATAGGCCCCCCGGAGAGCCGTACCAGGATCATGTCGTGCCCGGGCGCAATCCAGCTGCCTCTGCGGACCACCCCTACGACAGTTACCTCGAAGCGCTCAATTCGGGTGCCCTGAAACACCGTGAGCCCGTAGCCCTTCATGCCGGGCCGCACACGCGAAACCGGCAGGATGTCGTCGAACCTGGGCACCTCGGATCGCGCCGCGGTTACTACTGGGAAGAGCAAGGCAAGAAGCATCACAATGCGCATGTTGATAGGAGCCTCTCGAAAACCAGAACGCCC
>CAZGLN010000064.1:0-1053 GCA_964526545.1 uncultured Chthonomonadales bacterium | reverse complement strand
TCGCTGAAACGACGCGCATTCAAGAGCGATGCCATGGTGTCAGACAAGAAACGCGTCTCATCGGATGTTGCCAGCCGCGTCAGAGCCGGTCCGTGATGCTGGCCGCGTGCCCTGCATCGGCTCGCGCAGGGCTAGTCGGCGCAAAGCTTCAGCCCTTCTCTCCCGTGCCGTATATCTCCTCAGGCGTCTTCCAGCGGCTCTCCGTGATTTCCATCTCCTCGGTCACGCTCACCTTGCGGAAGAAGCAGCTTCGGTAGCCTTCGTGGCAGGCGGGCCCTACCTGCTCAACGAGCACGAGGAGGCAATCCAGGTCACAATCCACCCGCACCTCGCGGACCACCTGGATGTGGCCGGAAGTCTCGCCCTTCACCCAATACTTTCCTCGTGATCTGCTCCAGAAGGTTGCCCTCCCAGAGTCTATCGTCCGGTCTACGGCCTCGCGGTTCATGTAACCCACCATCAGGACCTGACCGTTCGCGTGATCCTGAATTACGGCCGGGATGAGGCCCTGTGAGTCGTATTTCAGTGTCTCCGATATCCTCACTGCGTGCCTGCTCCCCATTCAGCGGACGCACACGCCGGCGTCGCGCAGGTATTCCTTAATCTGCTGGATAGTGTATAAGCCGTCGTGCACCATGGAGGCCACCAGGGCGGCATCGGCGTCGGCCTCCGCAAAGACCTCCAGGCAGTGGTGCGGCGAGCCCGCGCCACCGGAAGCAATGACTGGAATGCTGACGGTTTCGACGACTGCGCGGGTCAGCGGTAGATCGTAGCCTATCTGCGTGCCGTCGCGGTCCATGCTGGTGAGCAGGATTTCGCCGGCGCCGAGCGCCTCGACGCGCCTGGCCCATTCTAGAGCGCACAGTCCTGTGGGCGTTCGGCCTCCGTGGATATAGACCTCCCACATCCCGGGTCCAGAGGCTACGGCGGGGTTGCGCTTTGGGTCCATTGCTACCACGACACACTGACTGCCGAACTGCTCGGCCGCCGCACGTATCAAGTCCGGATTCTGAACGGCGGCTGTGTTGATGCTTACCTTGTCGGCCCCTGCAG